>NZ_JBAFVB010000007.1:0-268212 GCF_043193975.1 Xanthobacter versatilis
AGCTCGATGCCGTCGCCGGGGTCGAGCGAGGCTTGCCGCGCCACCGTCCGCATACGCGAACGCATGGCGCGAGCCTTGGCCGCGTCAACGTCCGGTTCGTCGTCCAGCAAATCGAACTCCTGGTCGGGCGGGTGTGGCAGCGCAACGATTTCCTCATGCTCGGGCAATTCCGGCTCGCGGCGGATGCCGGCATTGTCAGGATCGCCCTCGCTCCCACTGTTTGCGGTCGTGTGCGTGGCCTTTGCTGCCGTCACTACGCGGCTCGACCAGTCGTCGGATGATGGGTTTGGCGCGGACGGAACGGATGCCAGATCGGGCGGCGGTAGGAGGCGTTCCTGAAACCGTGCGTCCTCGAAGTAGCGCGCCTTCTTTGCCCGGATCGGCGGCGTGCCGGCGACCATGACGATTTCCTCGGTCGGCGGAAGCTGCATGATCTCTCCGGGCGTCATGAGCGGCCGGGCAGTCTCCTGTCGCGAGACCATGAGATGCCCTAACCACGGCGCGAGTCGGTGCCCAGCGTAGTTGGTGGAATCTCGTAGCTCGGTCGCGGTGCCGAGCGCATCGCTGATCCGTTTCGCCGTGCGCTCATCGTTGGTGGCGAAGGCGACGCGGACATGGCAGTTGTCGAGGATCGAGTTATTCGGCCCATAAGCGCGTTCGATCTGGTTGAGCGACTGCGCGATCAAAAAGCTCTTGAGGCCGTAACCGGCCATGAAGGCCAGCGCGGATTCAAAGAAGTCGAGACGACCGAGCGTCGGAAACTCGTCGAGCATCAAGAGCAGGCGATGACGCTTGCCGGACGTATGCAATTCCTCGGTCAGCCTGCGCCCGATCTGGTTGAGGATGAGCCGGATGAGAGGCTTGGTGCGGTTGATGTCGGAGGGCGGCACAACGAGGTAGAGCGTGACCGGCTCCAGGGTGCCGACCAGATCGGCGATGCGCCAGTCGCAGCGTGCCGTTACACGGGCCACGACAGGATCGCGATATAAGCCCAGGAACGACATGGCCGTGCTCAACACGCCCGACCGCTCGTTCTCGGACTTGTTCAGCAGTTCTCGCGCCGACGACGCGATGACGGGATGGACGCCGGCTTCTCCGAGATGCGGCGTGTCCATCATCGCGCGTAAGGTGGCTTCCACCGGACGGCGTGGATCGGACAGGAAGTTGGCGACGCCTGCCAGCGTCTTGTCCTTCTCCGCGTAGAGGACATGCAGGATCGCGCCGACAAGCAGCGAATGCGATGTCTTTTCCCAGTGGTTTCGTTTGTCGAGGCTGCCTTCGGGATCGACCAATATGTCTGCGATATTCTGCACGTCGCGGACTTCCCATTCACCCTGCCGCACCTCCAGCAGCGGGTTGTAGGCCGAGGATTTGGCGTTGGTCGGATCGAACAACAGGACGCGGCCGTGCTTCGCCCGGAAGCCTGCTGTCAGAGTCCAGTTCTCGCCCTTGATGTCGTGGACGATGGCCGAGCCCGGCCATGTCAATAAGGTGGGAACGACCAAGCCGACACCCTTGCCGCTGCGCGTCGGCGCGAAACATAGGACGTGTTCCGGCCCGTCGTGGCGCAGGTAGTCGCAGTCGTAGCGGCCGAGCACGATGCCATCGGGGCCGAGCAATCCGGCGGTGCGGATTTCCCTGTCCTCCGCCCATCGCGCCGAACCATAGGTCGCGACGTTTCGGGCTTCCCGCGCCCGAATGATCGACATGAGGATGGCGGCGGCTATGGCCGTGAGGCCGCCCGACGCCGCGATGCCGCCGCCCTCGACAAAGATCGAAGGCGCATAGGCGTCGAAAGCATACCACCACCAGAACAGTGCAGGCGGATAGTAGATCGGCCAGCCGGCCAACTCGAACCATGGATTGCCGAGTTGGGATTGAAAGCCGAGCCGCCAGGCGGTCCATTGCGTCGCCGCCCACGTCGTCACCACAACGATGGTGAAAACCACGGCGATCTGACCCCATAGGATTCGGCCTCCGCGCATACGGACTCCAGTCGGCAAAAGAGACGGAGCCGATCAGAGAGTAGGCAAAATCGGGACAGGCAACAGGAAAGATGATGCGGGAGGGCTGCCGGATACTATCGGCGGCAAATAGGACGGGTTGCGTCAGGGCAGCCGCCCGCGCTGGTGTCTTACAAGGATGGTCGAAACGAATCGCGGAGAAATTCAGCCGGTGCGGACTTGCCGGGCCATTTCGCTGGCAAGGGTGAGCAGGTTTCGGAGGGCCGCGCCTTGATTGAACGGCGACCAGATGGCCGAGAATGCAACTGGCTCGGGCTCATCCGTGATGGACAAGAAAACAACGCCTGATGTTTGCAGAAGCGACGTTGCCGCACCCGTGACGGTGATGCCGAAGCCTTGTCCGACCATCGACAGCAGCGTGCCGCGCTCGACATCGAAACGAAGGATCGACGGCGCCGACCAGCGCCCGGCGAGGCGCAGCACGATATGGTCATGCACCTGCGGCCCGGTGCCGCCATAGCGGACGAGGAAGGTCTCACCTGCAAGGTCGGCCCATGTGACGGTGGACTGTCCGGCGAGTGGATGCCGCTCCGGCAGCGCGGCCAGAAGCGGTTCGGTCCAGATTCGCCGGGCATGGCAATCGGGCAGTTCGGGCCTGCCGGCTACGAACACGATGTCCAGCCGGTCGGCGCGAAGCTGCATGACGGCATCGCGGGCCGTGCCTTCCGTGATCTCGACTTCGATGCCTGGATGCTCGGTGCGGTATCGCTCGATCAACTCTGCGAGGAAGCTACCGGGGATGAAGGCATGAACGCCGAGGCGCAGGCGGCCGCACTCCCCCGATGCCGCCATGCCAGCCGTTTTCACGGCATGGTCGATTTGATCGACGCCCACCGCTACATGCTCGACGAAGCGGCGACCGGCTTCCGTCAGCCGGACGCCTCGCGCATGGCGCTCGAACAACAGGACACCAAGGTCTTCCTCCAGCGCCTTTACGCGGGTGCTGACGCTCGACAGGCTGACGCCGAGCGCATGGGCCGCATGGCGAAAATTCAAATGCTCGGCGACGGCGAGCGTCTGTATCAGCGATGGCAGGTTGATGCGTGAGCCGAGCATAGATGCCCGACCAGTTGTGCGAAGATGACGGGGTTGCTGAGAGCCGATGACCAACTCTTCCGAACTCCCTCATCTCAAGACACTGAGGTTGGCCATCGGCACACTCGCCTAGCGCTTCTTGCCGCGTTGGACCGTGGCGGCAATGCAGTCGGCAATGCGACCCGCTAACGCGGCGGGAAAATCATGGGCCATACCCTCAAAGAGCACGAGTTCAGCGCCGGGAATCGCCGCAGCAGTAGCTTGGCCTCCACTCACGTCGCATATCGTGTCCTTTGTTCCGTGAATGACAAGAGTCGGGACAGCTACGCCACGCAGCATTTCAGTTCGATCCCCGGATGCGACAGTTGCAACCGATTGGCGTGCAGTGGCGAGTATGTCATGGTCACGATCCCATGCCTGCCCTGTGATATTTGCAATCTCCTGCGGCGGGGTCGGATAAGCTGGCGATCTAACCTTAGGCGCCCTACGAATAGCCTGTTCGATAGCTTCTTCCCGAGTGGTTGGCGGCGAGTCGGTAAAAAGGGCCTGTGCTTCAGGATGCATCAGACCGACACCTTTGCCTCCCGTGCTGAACATCATCGAAGTAAGTGTGCGAACACGAGCTGGATGCTCGATGGCCATGGTCTGTGCAATTGCTGCGCCCATGGATGCTCCGACTACGTGCGCCGCTTCTATGCCAAGAAAATCGAGTAGTCCGACAGCATCGGCAGCCATATCGGATAGCGTGTAGGAGACAGAGGAAAGGTCTCCGGCAAACGCCGCTGCGAGATCGGGCTTCGGCGCGTCGTGCAGATGAGTCGAATGACCGGAGTCCCGATTGTCAAAACGGATGACATGAAATCCACGGGAGACCAATTCATCTAGAAATCTGGTGGGCCAGTGCACAAGCTGTCCGGCAAGTCCCATGATGAGTAGAACCGCAGGGTCGCCTGCGTTTCCTCGCTGCTCATAGGCGATGTCTATGTGCGCCGGGCCTACAGCCTTAGCAATCTGTTCGTTCAACATTCCTCATTAGTCCTACGGTTCGAGTTTAGTGGTGAGATGCTTATCCAAGGCCGCCAAGGCGCGATCTAGATAGCGAATGAGATCGGGGGTCCAACCCGCAAGGTCTCTAGGAGGGTCGGCTATTCGTAACCGTGCTAGAGCGCTAAGAACCTCTGCATCACCGTCCGCGAAAGACTTCATCAGCGAACGCGCCTGCGAAGCGAGCGCGATTGTTCGCTTACTCGACGGACGCTCACCGCCGCTCATGCAGGCGCGGAGTTGGTCTGCTAGAATCCGCCACTGCGATTCGACATCGCTATCGTTCGCTTTCTTCTTCCGTCGGCGTGCATGGACATGCCTCTCTACGCAAGACATCGCGTCTAATGTTGCGAGCAAGTCGTCAGCGCTAACTTGCTTCCCCGACTGTGTGATGCTGCGAAGTCGATCACGCAGGCGTACAATGCGATCGACTTCCAACTCTACTCGGTTCAAGTGTGTTCGCAGGAGATCGGCAAGTATGGAGCCGTCCTCAATCGCCTTCTTGATTTCTTCAAGCGACATTCCGAGCCCGCGAAGTGCACGGATTCGGTAAAGTCGCTCGACACCGGCTTCGTCGTATAGGCGATGATCGCCGCTGGTGCGCTCGGCTGCGGCAAGCAGTCCGGCTTCCTCATAGTGATGCAAGGCGCGGACGGTCGTGCCCGTGGCGCTTGCCAATTCGCCAACGCGCCATCGACGACTCCGCATGCATGCCCTCCAATCGCTTTGGACGTTGGGCAGGATACAACCTCACGTCACGTGAGGTTCAAGCCTTTTTTTGAGTGGCTAGGGAGGGGCAAGTCTCTACCTAAAGTGCCAAGCCCCGAGCTTTCCCGAGCTGCCAGGACACTGATCCGCCCTGCACGACGCCCATGACCTCCCGGCCAAGCTGGCGGTCGATGACCGGCCGCCACGGGATAAGGGTGAACTCGTGGCTCTTCTCCACGACGGCGAACTTGCCGCTGGATAGCTGCACGGTGCCGGTGAACTTGCCGCTCACGCTCTCGCCGTCCGTGGCGGCACGGAACGGCAGCGCCTTGCTCGCGGCGATCTCCGCGCCGACGCTTGCAACCTCGCGCTCGCGCAGGGTGGCGAGAAGATTGCGTCGGTAGAAGATGCGGCCGTCTCGACTGCGGGTCGCGTCGCCCTGTTCGATATGATGTTCCCGGCGCTGGTTCATGGCCTCGCGCACCTGTTGCCCGAAGCCGGCGGGAGCGAGATCCGATGCGTCAGGCGTAACCAGCCGCCGGTCGAGCCAGGTCGCACCATCGGACCCGATCTGGCTTTCCAGATTGAATGTCGAGATGACGCGAATGCTGGCCTGCCGATTGCGACCGGCATCATATGCGGCGGCGCGGCTCTCAAAATCTTCGGGGATACGCCACTGGTCGGCGTCGATCCGTTCGACGATCCCGGCCCGACGCAGCGCCTCCAGCCGGCGGACATGGGCATCGACAAAGCCCTCATAGTCGCCGCCCGGAACGCGCCCCTCGAACTTCGCATGCTCCAGATGGCGGCTCGGGCGATAGACGCCATCCTCGACAATGGCGGCAATGGTCCGGTCGGACGGGCGCTGCGTGGTGTCGGCCGGGCCGATCTCAACGATGCTGCCGATCCGCGCGTCTTCGACGCGGGCCGGGTCGATGCCGGCGAAATGATGCGTGCGGCCGTCGATCCCATCCACCACGACGGTCAGGTTCTCGCCCAATTCGTCAGTCAGATACTTATCCACGACGCGGCCCACGATTGGCGTCTGGGGCGACCCGTCATGGATATGGAAGGTCATGGGATCGCGCTCCAGGCCATCGGCCTTCAACGCCTTGTGCATGTTGCGGATGATGTCGCCGCGCTCGCCCAGTCCGCGCAGGGTCGATTCCATCTGTTCGCTCAACTCCCAGACGCCGGGCGCGTGTTCCGTGGCGAGGCCCATCTGCTCCAGCTTGCCCAGGCGGCGCAGTCGCAGCGTCCGGTCGAACTGGCGGCGTGGGTCCTCGGGTTCGCGGCGCAGATCGAGGAAGCGGTCTTCGGCTTCCTCGGTCATCGCCCGGTCGATGCGGGTGAAACGGTCCTGATCGATCTCGGCCGAGAGTTTGCGGGTCTGCTCGATCTCGGTCACTGGGCCGAGCTCGAGCGTCGCAAGCTCGCTCGCGCGCTCGCGGATGCCGTTGGCGAGATAGTCGCCGTTGACGACAAGGTTCTCGCCGAGGTCGTCCTTGCCGCGCACGATGACATGCACATGGGGATGGCCGGTGTTGTAGTGGTTGACCGCGATCCAATCGAGCTTCGTACCAAGGTCGGCCTCGATCTGGCGCATGAGATCGCGGGTGTGCGCGGTCAGATCGGTCAGGTCCGCGCCGTCCTCCGGCGAGACGATGAACCGGAACTGGTGCCGGTCCTCCTTGCCGCGATCGAGGAAGGCGTCGCCATCGGCGCGGTCCTCGGTCGCCGAATAAAGCTGGCCGCGCTCGCCGTCGCGCGAGGTGCCGTCGCGCTGAATGTAGCGCAGATGGGCGGCAGCCTTGCCGTTCTTCCCAGCCTGCTGGACGTAGCGGGTTTTGACGACGACGCGGCGTATTCCCGGCGCGCTGTGCCGCCAGCCGCCCGACAAGGTGCGGGCGCGAACGAAGGCCGCGCCACGGCCTCGCCGGACGCCAGGACCGCCGGACGCTTGCGCGGCCTTGCCACCCTTGGCGGTGGATTTCGCGGCCGTGCGTGAGCCGAGACGCGGCGCGTATTCGGGATGGGTATTGCTGTGCTGGCGCGCGAGCTTCTTCGCCTGGGTCAGGAAGCTCTTGGCCTTGCCCGCCTTCGGCGTGTCGGATCGGATGCGACCGGGCTTGGGCCGGAAGCGGTTCTCGTCGTCGGCGTTCATGGCTGCGCCTCCGGCCAAAACCCCGGGAAATCGCGCGATCGGCGGCCATGGTGCCAGTATAAACCAAGCAAAGCCAAGGCTTTGCGCAAGATCACGGCTCGCGCCATCCAAAAACAGGGTGCCGCTCGCGGCTCCCCTAACCAGTGTGCAGACAACAACAATTTCGAGAACATTGGCGACGTGGTGCCATGTTCCTTTATCTTGCCCTCCGCTCCTTCGATCCCTTCTGCCCTTTCGGCCCGGTATGCCGCTAAGCGCAAACCTGCCTGCCTGCACACCGGAACGAGCGCCGCCGAACGCGGGAACGCCACCTTCATGGCGTATCCCCGACGCTCGCGCGGGCAACAAAAATGCTGCCGTCTTGCGGCTCCGTAGCGGTCTGATCGCGCACCGGAACGGTCGCGCGAGCATCACCGGATTGCGTCTCGGACAACGGCATGATGGCGGCCCAGCTGTCATTCGGGCGCACGATAAAGAGCGGTGCTTCGCGCCAGTCGGGCGGCGGTGCAGCCTGGCGAGCTGGTGCATCGGACGCCGCCACGCCGCCAAGGATCGGCGCAAGCGTCGCGACATAGGCGCGGGTTTCGGCGGGCAGCGGGCGGCCGGTCGAACGGTGCTCGTCATAACGGCCGGGACCAGCGTTATAAGCGGCGAGCATGGCCGGGACGTTGCCGTAGCGATCCCACATTTCACGCATGTAGGCCGTGCCTGCTAGGATGTTGTCACGCGGTTGGTAGGGATCGCGGCCGAGCCGATAGCGGACGCGCAAGCTGGCCCATGTGTCGGGCATAACCTGCATCAATCCCATCGCCCCGGCTGACGAAACCGCGCGCACGTCGCCCGCGCTCTCGGCGCGCAGCACGGCGCGAATCCAGCGTTCGGGGATGCCGAACCGCTGCGACGCCTCCGCGATGTGGTCCGCATGGGGATCGGCGGCAATCAGGAGCGCGACCGACGCGGATTGCGCGACCACGACGCCCGATCCCATGCAGACGAAAAGCGCCCCGGCGAGCAACAGAAAGGCACAACGCCATGCCGCCCTGTCTCCACCACGACGCCAGCCTGCCAGCGTGCTCGCTTCGGTAAAGGGTGCGCGCGAAGCGCCGGCCGGGGGCCGCCCTTGACCTTCGCTGCGCGCGCCGGCCGTCTGGTCGTCGAGCGGGACGAAGGGATGAGACGGATTTCCCGCGAACAAAGGGATGGGAGGAACGCGCACCGATCAGCTCCGGTCCTCGCGCGCCTTCGGTCGTTTCCACGCCAGCCGGAAGGTGCGCCCCTCGTCGTCGGCCTGGAACAGCGCCGGGCGAAACAGCGCGGGGAAAAGTGGGCTGTCGATCTCCAGGGCGATGTAGTCTCCGGCGCGTTCGCCGACACGTTTCCACGCGCCGCCAATGTCGGGGCCGTCCTCGTCGTCGAGGTGGATGCGATAGGCCGGCGCATTGTCGGCGTCGCTCGGTTCGGTTTCGACAAGCGTGATTGCCTCGTCGATTCCGAACAGCCTGACGCGGCCGGCGTAGCCGTTGGCGGTAGGTTCAAAGATATTGGCAGGCATTGTCAGTCTCCTTGTTGGTGGGGGAAGCGCGAAGTCAGTGCGTCGGCGCGCGCCACTCGTAGCGGCCGACGCCTTCCTCATCGGTCCAGAGCGGGACTGCCCGACCGATGACGGAAGCTGTGGGGATGGGTCCGAAGTAGCGGCCGTCGAGGCTGTCGCGGACCTCCCAATTCAGGAGGAAAATTTCGCCGGGAGCGACGGTGCGGCAGCCCTGCCAGACGGGCAGATCGCGGCCGATCCGGTCGCGCTCCAGCGCCTCGGCCATCTCGATCCCGTCAACCGTGATCGCGCGGCCGGCGCGGCAAACCCGCTGCCCTGGCAGGCCGACGACGCGCTTCAACAGAGGCACACCGCGCCCGACATAGCCGCGCCCGACCATAAAGGTGGCGAGCGGGCCGGGTGGCATGACGGCGACAAGATCGGGCACCTCGATCCGGGCGGCCGGCTCGACGGTGTAGAAGCCGACCGGCGCGCTGGCGGTTGCGTTCCAGATGAGTTTCGTCGGCGTCTCGACCGCGCTTGCGGTGGCGATGCCGAGAACGGCCAGCGCCGTGACGGCGACATAGCGGCGGCGCGTCACGGGTCGATTCTCCGACGCCCGATCCATGCCGCATGTCGCTCCGGCGTGTAGTCGCTCGGCTCCAGATTGGCAGTCAGGCGGTTGTGCGCGTGCCGCCAGTAGTCCGGCGATACGTCGACCGGATTGAGGCCGAGCGCTTCCACGGCGTCGATGACGGCAAGCGCGCGCTGCACCTTCGGCCAGCCGTCGAGCCGCAACAGGATGTCGCCGCCTGGCCGGACGAAGGGCAACGTCTGGAACGGCTCGCCGCGACCGATAGCGCGCACGATGTCGAGCCGGGAAATGATCGTGCCGTGCTCGCCAGCCGCCCAGCGGACGAAGGCGAAGACGCTGTTCGGCGCGAAGCCGACGACGCTGCGGCGGCGGTCGATGATCTGTTCGTAGCTCTTGCGGCCGAACCGTATCCACTGCTCGACCTTGCGCTTATCGAAGGTCAGCTCGACGAGTGTGGTGAATGGCGCGGGTCCGTCCAGCAGCGGACGCCCGTGCATGCGGCGGGGAGCACTGCCGGTCATGTCGGATCTCCTTCGGAGTGTGAAAACTCACGCGCGAGAAGGCCGCGCAGCATGTCGGTGACGGTGATGCCGCGCCGGAAGGCCGCGACCTTGATGCGGCCGCGTAGCCCCGGCGTGATGTCGATGGTCAGGCGGGCGGTGAACGCTTCGCCGGCGGCTTTGCTGTCCGGCGGCGCGTCGGCCGCCTTGATCCAGCTTTCGGGATCGCGCGGACGCGAGGCGAAGCGAGACTTTCCGGGCGCACGGGTCATGGCGCGGTCCTCCCGATGCGCAGCCGGCCAATCTCGGTGGCCAGCGCCGCGATCTCGCGTGCGGCGGGGCTGTCGCCATCGATCTCGCTGGCAAGCCGGCCGGACCGCGCGGCGTCGGCGAAGACGACGCGCTGGCCGATGGTCGTGGCGAGCAAAGGCGGGTCGTGTTCGGCCAACGTCTCGGCCGTCTCGCGAGCGATGACGGTGCGTGCGCCGCAACGGTTGAGGATGAACCGCGCCGCCAACTCGGGCCGATAGATCCGCGCGTCCCTGAGCAGCGCCAGCATCTCGGCCGAGGCCCAGCCGTCGAAGGGGGACGGCTGCACCGGGATCAGCACCAGATCGGCGGCGAGCAGCGCCGAGCGCATGAGACCGGCGACGCGGGGAGGCCCGTCGATGACGACGACATCGGCGTCACGCGCCAGCTCCGGGGCTTCGCGGTGCAAGGTGTCACGGGCTAGGCCGATGACACTGAACAGCCTCGGCAGGCCCTCATGGCTGCGCGTCTGCGACCAGTCGAGCGCGGAGCCTTGCGGGTCGGCGTCGATCAGGATGACGCGCCGTCCCTGAGCGGCCCAGGCTCCGGCGAGATGGAGCGCCAGCGTGGTCTTGCCGACGCCGCCCTTCTGGTTGAGGAGCGCGACGATCATGGCGCACCTCGCCGGGTGGCACCGGCACCACGGATCGCGTGCGCGCGCGTCAAAGAAGAAGAGTTAGATTCTCTGTTAGATTCTTCTATAGAGTCCCGCGCGAAATTTGCGCCTAATGTCCCGATACTGCGTGCGCCTAATGTCCCGATAGGATTCACATGCTTGTCCACAGGCACTGTGAATTGTTTTTCAGGGAGAAAGCGCAGCAATTCACGCCCGTCCTCCCATTCGATCTGAAGGCAATAGCCGGGTAGCGGCTGGCGGTTCGCGATCCGGCGCAAGTCGAGCGCGAAGTCGGACGGCCGTGCCGCGCTGCCGGATTTTTGGTGAAGGTGGGAAATCTCGAACGCCCAGCCCTCGGGCTGGCGACCGGCGTGCTTGCGGGCGACGCGATATAGCCAGCGCTCGATGCCGCCGGTCAGCCGGAAATAGGCCGGGTCGATGGTGAGCACCAGCGAGCGGTCGATGACGCTGTTGTAGAACCATTCCGGCAGGACGAATTCCATGCCTTCGACGCGGCCGCCGCGCGTCGTCATCTCCTCCCATTCGTTGATCCAGGAGAATTGACGGCGACGCCAATGCTTGCCGTTGCGGATGGTGGTGGCGATGACGGTGGATTGCAGGCGCGCGAGCGCCGCCTTGAGCAACAGATAGTCGCGGTTGCCCGTCGCCCGCCCAACGGCGCGCAGGAGCTGATAGGGCATGAAACGAAAGAAGCGCGACGTGCGGAAGCCGTTGTTCTCGGCTGCGACAATCTGCGAGGCGGCCCAGATCAGGACATCGGCATCCCAGATCGTCGCCATGCCGTGCTCGGGCATGGCGAGCACCTGCACCTCGACATCGGCCGCTCGGTAGAGGATTGGCGCGGTGCGCGGCCGCTTCGCCAGCGAGAAGAAGGGCCGTTCCATCAAGTCGCGCTGGTCGCGCGGCGCGGCGTCGCCGGTCGCGACCACGAAGGGGTCAAGGCGCGTGCGTTCGCTGGCGTCGCTTGGCTGCGCCGGGACATGATCGTCGTCGCGCAGCATTCAGAGTTCATCCCGCTCTGCGGGTGTCAGCGGGCGCGCGGGAAAGACCGTGCCGGCGCTCTTGTCGCGGGTGGATTTGCGCGTGCCGATTGCGCTCCAGGCTTCGAGATCGCGCACGGCGTAGAGGACGCGGCCGCCGATCTTGCGATAGAGCGGTCCGGTGCCATAGGTCCGGTGTTTCTCAAGGGTGCGGAGCGAAATACCGAGAAAGCGCGCGGCCTCCTTGGTGCGTAGAAGTCGCGGTGGTAGGTCCGCGTTGCGAATGGCCATGGGATCACCTCGGATTCGTCAGACAGGCGGCTGTCGGAAGCGACAGCGGGCTGTGGCGAACCGTGGCGGAGGACCGGCGGCCTGTAGCGTGCCGCATTTAAGCCTATGCGCTGGCGGCACCCCTGCTAGGGCGACTATCAGGCCGAAAAAGCCGAGAGATTTCAGCGTGTGATTGCGCGTTGCGCGGAATTGGTCGAGACAATCGCGCGCGGGTCGGCTAAATGTGCCAACGGAGCAGACGCGCTGCTCCGGGGGCGTAGTAACCCCTGACTAGCGGTTGGTGCCGGCCGTGACGGCACCACACTCCTTGACCCTATGGTCGGGGAGCCTGTGGCGTATACAACAGGCTCTCCGAGCTAAAGGCCATGGGGCCGTCTAGTCACGGTTACTAACTCCCCGATCACCAGGAGTCAGAGAGTCTTATCTGCGGGGGCGTACCGCAGGCGCTCTCCTGAAGGAAGGGGAATGACGATGCGGGTTCCCGTTGAACTTGATCCCGATGTGGATGACGTGGCGCCGACGGGCGATGGGATCACCACATATGACGAGCGGCATTTCGTGACCTATCTGCGGCTCCTCGACGCCAAAGCTGAGGATGCGGAGTGGAAGGAAGTAGCTAAGATCGTGCTCCACCGCGATCCGGTCGCGGAGGAACTGCGCAGCTATCGGTGCTGGCAAAGCCATCTCGAACGTGCGCAATGGCTCTCGCGCGAGGGCTACAAGCGGATACTGGAACAGGCAGCCGCCAACAAGGCGTGATGCCGTGGGGCTATCGCTTGCCGACTTTGACCGGATAGTGCAGCAGGAGCCGATAGCCGCCGCGCATCATCCTGATGCCATGCGCGACGAGGCGACGCGCCTTGTTCTTGCTCGGGTCACTTTCAAAATCCTCCTTGGTGCCGCGGAAACCGAGCAGGACTTCCGCGATAGTTCGGTAGCTCTCGCCTCGCAGGTTCGCATCCAGCGCGCGCAGGGACAGGATGTGCCATTCCCGGAGTTGCTCGGGCAGGATACCGATGGGCAGGCCAGGTGGTCGCCGGGCCAGGGATCGCCAGAGCCGCCGCGTGGCGTGGATGCGAAGCTCCAGAAATGAATCCAACGGCAAAGTCACGGCATAGAAAGCCGCCGTATTCGGCACCGCATCGGACAGCCAGAACTGGTGAGTGATGTCGTCTATCTGCCACACGCCGTGCCAGCCATCGGCCGCGCGGCGCAGGTTAAGGCCGGCGAGATGGGCGAGCGTGACCATCGGCTCAGTCTCTGCGTCCTCTTGTTCGGCAGGCGAGAGCTTGATCGCTTGTGGCTGGAGGCGTGGAGACCAGAACAGGGATAGTTGATCAGGCGATGCGTCGGGGTCGCTCGGGAAATCGCAACCCCCAGCGTTGCGCAAATCTCTCCAACTGCCTTGCACCGGGTTTTCCGGTCAGGGCGATGGTCTGGAAATCATGCCGATATTCGTCATTGCGACGAAGATATTCCCAAGCGAAACCGGCAGCGGGAAGATGTCTGATGTCCCCATAGGCTGCCGGTGAACGCCAGTCGATGCGTAGCATGGCGTTTCCTCCGAATCGTGGGCATCCAGAAGAGGCCCGAAAGGGAAGCCTGCCGGATTTGGGGAGCTAACTGTAGTTGCTTTGATACGGAACCTTGTTCGAGTAACCCGATCAGTTTATTAGTTATTTTCTTCTTAACCGTGCTTAGCCTGCTTCGCGAGCCGGGCATAGCCCGGCGAGCGGCGGCTATGTTTTGGGCATGGCCGCGCCGCCGATCCGCAAAGCCGGATCGGCGGAAAAATGGTGGAAGCGCAAAGCCTGAAAAGCGGAAAGCCGTAGAGCCGGTTTTCCGGCTCTACGGCATGACGGTCATCGCGTCTTCAATCGCTGCATGCCCTCGGCCAGCGTCCAGAGCGCGCGATTGAGGGTCACATTCTGGTCGATGCCGTTGATGGGGCGGGTCTGGCTGCGGCGGATGCGGCCTTCGGCATTGCGCCGCTGCCCATGCAAGCCGCCTCTTATCATGTTCTCCTGAATGGTGTTGTAGGTCATCCAGAGGCTTTGTCCGGCATCCTCGCGGCGGCGCGGCTGGATGATCTGATCAGGGCGGACGGGGCTTTCCTCTTCGCCGTAGCGGGCGACAAGGCTGGCCTCGGCCAGAACGCGGCGCTCATCTTCGCCAAGCTGGATTTCCTTCATGGTTTCGCTGGCGTTGATCAGGCGCGGGAAGTCCTCGGCAACGGTATAGACGCCTTCGATAATGTCATGCTGGATATTGCCCTTGTGGGGGACGCGAACGTCCTCAAACCGCTCGCCCGCCACAAGGCTGTTGGTGCAGACGAAACGCAACATCCCGGCAAACATCTGGTAGCTGCTGGTTCCGTCATGGGAATTGACGATGATGACTTCCGCCGCCTCCTGCTTGCCAATGCCGTCATCGCGGCGCAGGCGCAGCATATGTTTGGCGTGGCCGTGGCGGCTGCCGTCACGCGGAACGGACTGCACGGCGAAGAACGGGAACCATCCTTCCCGCCGCAACCCCTCCACGATGTCGATGGTGGGGACATAGACGTAACGCTCCGAGCGGCTGTCATGCGCCTCGCGGGCGAAGATGGACGGGACGTGTCGGTAAAGAGCTTCGTTGTCGAGCGCTTCCCGCCCGGTGATCTGATGGGAATTGCGGCCGAACCGGGTGGCAAGGTGATGATAGGTCATGATCTTGATCCTTATGGGTCTGGGTTGGAGCGCAGCGCTGCGCTGCAACCCTGGCCGTCGCCGAGACCGGGGGGTGCAAGGCGCAAGGGGGCCGTGACGGAGGGGGATCACCCGGCCTGCACGGAACGAGGAACGAAGTGGAGGAAGGCTGGGGATACCGTCACGGCTCCCTTGCGCCGCGCCAGGGGGCGGCGCCCCCAAGCAACAGCCCGGCCAGAGTGAAGCGGTAGCCGGGGAGAAGATCCGATCGGGATACGTCAAGTCTGAAAACCGGAGAGCCGTGAATCCCGATCTCCGTATTCCCTGACAGGCGGCGGCCATGAGCAAAAAAGAAGCCCCGCTCGGGTGAGCGGGGCTGTTCCGGGGGCCGGTCTTAGTCGCCGTTGCGGCGGGACCAGATGAGGTTGTGACCGCTTCCGTCTTCGGCTTCGACCAGGCTGGCGTAGATCGGCGCCGGGAAGCTCGGATCGTCCAGCTTGACGGAGAGGTATTCGCGCTGCGTCTCGCGGGCGATCTTCTTCCAGGCCGCGCCGAACTCGGTGGCGCCGGCGAAGATGCGGAAGTCGGGGCCGCGCTCGCTGTCGCCCTCGGTGGCGGTGAACTTGGCCTTGACGTTGAGGGTCAGGGTCTTGACCGAGCCAGCGAAGCCCGCGCCGTTTTCGTTCTTGGTGAAGGTGCCGATGGTCGCCATTGTCGTATTCCTTTTCCTGTCGGGTCGCACCATTGCGACCTCGATGGTGGTCGTGAAACCGGGGACGATCGGCCCCGCACCCCTCGGGGCTGGAACGGAGTGGAGGGCGGCCGGCGACGGCTTTTTTGCCTCGCGATGCAAAGCCGAAGGCGGCGGAAAAAAGTTGGCGACGGACGTTGCGGGAAGACGAGCGAGACGCCGCTTCAGCGGCGGCGGTCTTCGGTCAGACCGTGCCAATCGAGGACGCGGATGGAGCGCCCAAACAGGTAATCAAGGGGAATACGGCAATGGCGCCCGTCCCGCGCCTCGCCGGGATCGGGGATGCTTGCGTGGTTCTGTGGCCGCCGTCTTCCCTGACCCGACCGGCAAGGCCGTTCGCCTATCGCCAGCGGGGGCGACAGCGGGTGCGGCTTCGGCTGACCTTCGCCGATGCTGCCGTATCCGGTATGGCCGAAACATCGCGTGCGGGACGTCTGCCATGCCTGTGCCAAGCGGATGATCCGAGCTTCCCAGCGCTGATCCGGCTGCCAGTCGATGCGGACGGACAGCCCAACCCCATCATAGGCTTGCCATGGCGACCATGACCGGCCTTCCGATACAGCCTTGCTCAACCGGATGGGGCTATCTGCGAAATGGCCGACGCCACCCTTCGCGTTATGGGATTGAAGCCGAATGGCGGAAACGCGCCGACGGCGTGGTTCCGGCGAAGCCGAAAGCCCGGCCCGAAGGGCAACGCCCAAACCTTATCGACATTTCCATGTATTGACACTGTAGATACGTTCACCCATATTGCGGTCATGGCAAAAACTCGTCTCGCCCCTTCCGAATCTACCCGCTCCGCGTCTCCTGCCGTCGCGGCCCGCGCATCTACGTCCGAGGCCAAGGGCAGCATCAACTTGCGGATCGAGACCGACACCCGCCAGCTCATCGACGATGCGGCGGCGGTCCTCGGCAAGACGCGCACCGAGTTCATGGTGGAGAGCGCGAGGCGACAGGCGGTCGATGTGCTGCTCGACCAGCGCCTGTTCACACTCGATCCGGAACGCTACGACGCCTTCATGCGGGCGCTCGACAATCCGCCTGCACCGGGGCCTAAGCTCAAGGCTCTGCTACGCCGGACCCCGGCATGGCAGAAATAGACGAAGCGGCGGACGATCCCGAATTGCCGCTATCGCCTCCTGTTCCCCTGGCTGCTGAACACGATCTTTCCGAGTTCGACTGCGGCGAGCCGGTGCTGAATGACTGGCTGCGTCATCGGGCCTTGAAGAACGAAAGCCGGTTCTCGCGCACATACGTCGTGTGCGAGGGCAATCGGGTCGTCGGCTATTTCTGCATTTCAGCGGGATCGGTCGAACGGGGAGCGGCTCCCGGTAAGGTGAGGCGCAACGCCCCGGACGTGATTCCGGTTTCGATCATCGGTCGGCTGGCTGTCAGTCTTGACCATGCGCGCAAGGGTCTCGGCGCGGACCTGCTTTCGGACGCATTGCGCCGGATCGCGCTGGCCTCGCAAAGCATCGGCATTGGGGCTGTGATGGTCCAGGCCAAGGACGATGCCGCCAGACGCTTCTATCTGCGCTGCGCGGAGTTCATCGAATATCCCGAGGACAGCCGGACGCTGTTCCTGCCTATCGAAACGGTGGTCGCGGGCTTCGGCTAGGTGCCCCTCTATCTGGCGGGCTGGCCGACGCCGCTCGCCAGCCGCGCCAAGGCGGACATGCCCGCGAAACCGCCTCCGACGACACAGAAGATTTGCCGCCAGATGTCGGACGGCACGGCTTCCTTGGTGACGCCATGGACCAGCGCATAGCCCGCAACGGCAGCGGGGGCGGCGAAGATCAGCGCGACGATCAGGCGGACGATGGGAATGCGAATCGTCTCGAACAGCACCGCCAGAACGCCGAAGGCAATGCCTGCGGCGAACAGGCCGACCAGTCCCGCGCCGATCAGGCCGGAGCCGGTCTGGTAGGCGAATTGCGCGGCGGTCAGACCAAGCATGAAAGGCAGCGCATAGACGGCGAGCGTATAAGCGATGACACAAAGAAGCGCGACCAGCGCTACGCTCATGAACATGACTGCGACCATGATCTTTACCTTTGTCCTACTGCACCGCCTTTCGTGCAATCGTTACGAAAACTGCTGCGCGCTCTAAAGGTGCCTCTATGTCCTTCATCTGTCGAGGTCATCCGGCCGCGCGGGGTAGCCGCGCGGCCGGATTTTTTTCCAATTGAAGGCCGGGACCGCTGACGCGATCCCGGCCGGTGCTTCATTCCGCCGCGACGGTGAAAGGCTCGTCCTCCACGGTTTCGGCGTTGTCGGCCTCCGGCAGAACTTCGGCCTCCATGGCGGGTGCCTCCTGCTGCGCGTCGGCCAGCCACGCAGGCCGCTCGGTGCGCAACAGAGGCGGAAGCCATCCGGTTCCGGCCAGAAGCCGTTCGGCGGCTTCGGCCATCTCCGGCTTCTTCTTGCCCGCGATACGCTCGGCTGCCTCGTCGCCAAGGGGTTCGCGCACGGCGGCGAGGATATGAGCCTTGGTCACGCGACCGAGATAGGCCCGCACGGTGGGCGTCCAGTGCGCCGTCATGTCAAGCGCAACCGCCGTCGCCAGCCTGTCCGCCGTTTCGTAGGCGCGGCGCTTGTGCTGCTCCCACGGCACCTTGACCGCATTGACGGTCTGCGCGGCGCAATGGGCGAACAGCGCCATGACGCTGGCATGGTCCAGCCCGGCAATGAAGCCCCAAAGGTCCGACACGTCGCGCGGCATGTCCGCCGCCCATCCGGCATGACGATCCGCCAGCGCCTTCGCCGCTGCCGTGTCCTCGATCCCATCCGCATGCCCGCCAAGGCTGGCGCTGATCGGACGGATTTCGAGGCAATGCGCTTCCCCGCTACCACGATAGAAGGTCTGCGCGGCGAGCGCATGGGTGACAGCGATCAAGGCCATGTCCGGCTGCTCACCAAGGGCGAGACGCAGGCCAAGCGTCCGGTGGGCGGTCAGGTCGCGGATGAGAAGGTCGGAAATCGGCTTGCCGTCTTCCTCCGCTTCCTCGTCCTCGATGTCGAGCGCGGAAACATGGTTCCCGTCCTCGTCATACTCGCCGTCCTCTCCGATGATCTCGCCATCGCCGTTAACGCGAACGCCGTCGATGATGGTTTCGCCGTCCGCGCCTTCTTCTTCCTCCGGTTCCGGGGCCTCGTCCTCGGGTCGGATGAAACCGCGCTCGATGCGGACGGCGCCGTCATGGTTCAGAACCACGAAAACCCCGCCGCGCCCGATCTCGTCGGGATCATAGGCATGGCGCAGCCCGTCGATGCGCTCGATCTCGGCTTCAAGCTCCGCAAGGCGCTGATCCACCTCGGGCGGCAGGTCCTCGTCCGCGTCCTGCCATTCCGCCGACAGGTGCTCAAGTTCCTCTTGCGCGGCATCGTAGGCGGCTTCCTGCTCCTCGGATAGCTCCACCCCCTGCGGATAGGTGCGGCGCATGCCATGGGCGTGGGGCCAGTCGATATAGGCCGAAACCCATTTCCATCCCTCGGCCTCCTGAACCTCGGCGGCGATCCGTTCCAGCTTGTCGAGGGCAAGCCGGTCCAGAAGCGCTGCATCCTCGTAGAAGCCGCCGCGATCCTCGGTGAACAGGTCGCGGATGATGTAGCCGCCCGCCTCGGTATAGGCTTCCGGCCCGACAAACACCGCGCGCCGATCCGAAGCCGCCACGTTGCTCGCGGTCAGATCGCGGCGGATGATCCACGGTTCCTTGTTATAGGACAGGTTTTCGTAAACCTGTTCCTGCCGGTCGTGATCGTCGGTGATGGCGAACGCCTGCAACTGGTCCATGGTCAGCCCGCCGTCGCGGTAAATCTGAATGAGCTTGGGGCTGACGGCTCCAAGGCGAAGCCGCTGCTTCACCACATGCGCGCTCGTGCCGAACCGGGCCGCAATTTCCTCCGCGCCCCATCCGCGATCTTCGGAAAGCTCGCGGAACTTCTCGAACTCGTCGGCAGGGTGAAGGTTTTCGCGGTTGACGTTCTCGTCAAGGCTGATCTCGGCGGCATCATTCGCCGTGTCGATGACGCAGCGGACCGGCTCGGTCTTTTTGATCTCCTTGCGCTTGGCGCGCAGAAGCTGCGCCAGCCTGCGGCCTTCTCCGACGCTGACCAGATAGAAACCGGTCGGCTCGCCTTCCGCGTCAAGCTCCGGCTCCACCACAAGGTTTTGCAGGATACCCTTGGCGGCGATGCTCGCCGCCTTCCCCTCGATAGACGCCTCGCTGTGCGGGGTCTTCCGGGCGTTCTTCGGGTGCTTCTTGAGCTTGTTGAGCGGGATGAAAACCGTTTCGCCATGTTCGGGAACGGTCGTGATCTGTGCATTGTTCGTCATGATCTTGATCCTTTTGGCTTGGGTTGGAGCGCAGCGCTGCGCTGCAACCCTGGCCGTCGCCGAGACCGGGGGGTGCAAGGCGCAAGGGTGGACGGGCGGAGGGGGATCACCCGGCCTGCACGAAGCGGATCGAAGTCATGACGAAGGTGCGAGAGCAGGCATCCGCGCGGAAGGCTGGGGATACCGCCCGGCCGCCCTTGTGCCGCGCCAGGGGGCAGCGCCCCCAAGCGCTCGCCCGGCCAAAGCGAAGTGGAGGCCCGGCACAAGAATCGGATCAGGAGGTGAGAGGTCTGAAAGCCGGAAGTCCTGACTTCCTGATCGCAGCTTCATCTTGCGAGAGAAGAGAGTAGAATGTGAGCATCATCGGGTGATCGGCAGTGCGGCTTTGCCATGACCGAGGAACGGAACCGGGAGATTTTGAAGCGTCGTCGAGCTGGCGAGACCTTCGCCGCAATCGCGCGCGACCATAGTGTGTCCGTCCCACGCGTCCGCCAGATATTCGAACGCGAGGAAAGAAAGGATCTACGTCGGAAAGAGCTGGCGGAGGCCGACCGCCGTGCCGATCAGCCGAATCTGCTTCATCTCGACCCCTGGGTGCGGCAACTCTTGGCCGAGTTCTGCGGCAAGGCGGAGTTCACGCCGGATGATGTCGAGAGACGGGGCTTCTGGCGAAGCAACTTCTCCTGCGAGGAGCCGGTCTGGCGCGCGATCGTGAAATGGATGGCGCTCGCCGGCAAACAGCCGGCGAAACTGCCCTTTAGATGGACGATCGAGGAATGGCAGGAGCACGATTTCGGAGATGTGCCCAAGCGCCCCTGAGCCGAAGCGTCTCACGCGCCTGCGGGGAAACGCGGGTCGGATACTTGGGCGCGAGGAAGGAACGGGCGCTTATTCGGGTTTGCAGAAGAGCGCCCGGAACAGGTGCTCCGATCGCTCAATGCCCTCATCGGTCAATATGACGGATTTCGCCTTGCTGATCGGATTGCTGATATATCCCTTTTCATGCAGCCGGTTCATGGCATCCCAATCGAAGCCCTTCCATGAGCGGCCATCTCGGTCGAGTGAGAGGAAAAGCAACGCAAGGATTGCATCGTCTATTTTTTCTTTGTCGATCTCCATGATTCGATACCCGCTGCGTTCCATGGTGCGGTTGGTCGGTGAGAGAGCGGCCGCACCATGATGACCATCAACATTCATGCCTACGTCTATTTTATAGGGTCATGGAGGGCTATGGAGTAGACATAGTTCTCATCGCTATCCCGCATGGCCCGCCAACCGTCTGTTTCACGTGAGCGCCATGCCTTGCCCCGCCCACATGCGCGGCACGGCCCGCCGCCGTGGGGGCAGGGAAGGATGATCTTGTCGGAGATGATGTGGATGACGACCGCCGGGCGCCGGATCCAGTTCGCTCGCGGCCGCTCCTTTCTCCCGTTCAGATAGGAGGCCGCATCCGCGCAGCAAGGCACGCGGCGATTTCACAGTTGCGGTGCGTCAATGCCGTGCTGCGCTGCCGTGCTAGAGGTGTGATGCGGGACTTGGACGGCGGCGCGCGAGCAGCCGCGAATCGCCGGAGGGATGGGATGCCATTTCTCCGGAAGGGTTTGTGTGCGCTTTTGAGACGCCGGCCATGACAGGAGGTCGTTCCATGAACGACGAAGGTACAGTCCGGCGCACGCCGCGATTGAAGACATTTGCGGTCGCCGCAGCCGGCGTCGCGGTGGTTGGGGCGGCTGTGTTCTGGTGGATCGTCACCCCGCCGCGCATCGACGATGGCGGCCGTGCGCTGCCGCAGGCGGCCGCCCCGGAGCTGGTGGCGCGCGGCAAATACATCGCCGAGCTGGGCGACTGCGTCGCCTGCCACACGAAGGCGGACGGGCAGCCCATGGCCGGTGGTCGCGGACTGGAGACGCCGTTCGGCATGCTCTATTCCACCAACATCACCCCCGATCCGCAGACCGGCATCGGCCGCTACAGCTTCGGCGCCTTCGATCGTGCCATGCGCCGGGGCGTGACCGCCGACGGCACCCACATGTACCCGGCCATGCCCTACCCGTCCTACGCGAAGATGACGTCGGACGACATGTACGCGCTCTACGTCTACCTCATGAAGGGCGTGAAGCCGGTGGACAGTCCCAACCGGCCGTCGGGGATCGGTTTCCCCTTCAACCAGCGCTGGACGCTCGCCTTCTGGAACGAGATGTTCCTCGACAACCATCCCTTCGTCGCCGATGCGCGCAAGGGTGAGGTCTGGAATCGCGGCGCCTATCTGGTGCAGGGCCTCGGCCATTGCGGCGCCTGCCACACGCCGCGCGGCATCGGTTTCCAGGAACTCGCCATGGGCGATACCGGCGGCAGCGGCGACAAGTTCCTTTCCGGCTCCAAGGTCGAGGAGTGGAACGCGGTCAACCTGCGCGGCCTCGGCGACGTGGATGACACGGTGGAGCTGCTGAAGACCGGCCAGAACCGCTTCGGCACCGTCTCCGGCTCCATGACCGAGGTGATCCACAACTCCACCCAGAACTTCGCCGACGCCGACCTCGTGGCCATCGCCACCTACCTTGATGGCCTGCCGTCCGGCCAGGCCCGGGCGCCGCGTCCTGCGAAGTCTGGGGGCGTCGCCGCCGCCGTTCCCGAGGCCATGTTTACCACCCGCGGCGGGCTCGCCTATGCCCAGTTCTGCGCCGATTGCCACCGCCTGAACGGAACGGGTGTCGCCAAGGTGTTCCCGCCGCTTGCCGGCAATCCGACCGTTGCGGCGAAGGACCCTTCGACGCTGGTCCACATCACGCTGACCGGCTGGGCGACGGCTGAGACGCAGGCCCATTCCCGCGTCTTCACCATGCCCGGCTTCGCCCGGCTGGGGGACGACGAGATCGCGGACATCCTCTCCTTCGTCCGCGCCAGCTGGGGCGGCAATGCCACGCCGGTCACGGCCTCGGAGGTGAAGGCCGCCCGCGCGACGCTCGACCCGAAGGTGGACACGCGAGCGTTCGACACGCCGCGCATCGCGGATGTCCTGGGCGAGCCGAACGCAGCCCAGCTCGTGCGCGGCATGCGCCTCAACACCGAGACGCACACCCTGCTGCCGAAGAATGTCGGCAACGTGCTGAACTGCTCGAGCTGCCACCTCAATGCCGGCACGGTGGCTGACGGCTCGCCCTATGTGGGCGTCTCCGCCTTCTTCCCGAGCTATGCGCCGCGGGCCGGGCGGGAGATTACGCTGGAAGACCGCATCAACGGCTGCTTCCTGCGCTCCATGAACGGCAAGCCGCTCGCCAAGGATGGCGACGACATGAAGGCCATGGTCGCCTATTTCGACTGGATGAAGCGGGAGACCAAGCCCGAGGACAAGGTGGAGGGCCGCGGCGTCGGCAAGATCAGCCAGCAGATCAAGCCGGACACGGAGAACGGCGCCAAGGTCTACGCCGCCCAGTGCGCCGTCTGCCACGGGTCCAGCGGAGAGGGCGTCAAGGACGCCGCCGGCGCTTTCGTCTATCCCCCGCTCTGGGGTGACCAGTCCTTCAACATCGGCGCGGGCATGGCGCGCACCTATACGGCCGCGGCCTTCGTGAAGCGCAACATGCCCATCGGCTTCCACGGCGGCTTCCCGCTGGGCCAGGGCGGCCTCACCGACCAGGAGGCGGTGGATGTGGCCGAATACTTCAGCCACATGCCGCGGCCGGACTTCGCGCCCAAGGTGAACGACTGGCCGAAGGACAAGAAGCCGGCGGACGCCCGCTACTGACCGTCTGAAGCAACGAGCGCCCGGGCCGTGCAGGGTCCGGGCGCTCGCGCATCCCCCCGTCGCGGGACGATGGACGGGCGGAAAGGTGTTGAATTGGGAGAATTCAGACGGGAAGCACCACCACCTTCGTGCCGTTCGGCACGCGGCGGTAAAGGTCGATCACGTCCTGGTTCATCATGCGGATGCAGCCGGAGGAGACCGCCTCGCCGATGGTCCACGGCTCGTTGGTGCCGTGGATGCGGTAGAGCGTGTCCTTGCCGTCCTTGAACAGATAAAGCGCACGGGCGCCGAGCGGATTGGTCTCGCCCCCGGCCATGCCGCCGACCCAGGGCCGATACTTGGCGGGCTCGCGGGCGATCATGGCATCGGTGGGCCGCCAGCTCGGCCATTCGCGCTTGTTGCCCACGTTCGCCGTGCCGGAGAATTCGAGCCCTTCGCGCCCGACACCCACGCCGTAGCGCAGCGCCTTGCCGTTCTCCTGCACGAGGTAGAGGAAGCGGTTCCTGGGATCGACCACCAGCGTGCCCGGCTCCTGCCCAGTCGTGTCCTTCAGCAGCTGGCGCACGTTGCGCGGCTTGATGTCGTCCGGATCGGCGGCGGGAATGCGGAAGCCGCCATCGTCCAGCGCGCCATAGCGCGCGGCATCGGCCGGCGCGACGCGCGGCGCCTTTACCGGCGGCTGGTCCTGCGTGGTGACGCAGGCGCCGAGGGCCAGCGGCAGGACGAGGGTGGTGAAGAGACCACGACGCGACAGCAGGGGGGAAGCGGGAGGAGAGTCCAAGAGCGGCTCACTCCCCGGAGGTCTGGCGACGGCGGGCTTCGGCCACCGCGCGCTTGAAGCTGGCATAGTCGAGGGTCGATGCGAGCAGCGGGCCAACCAGATAGGTGGGGGTGCCGCTGAGGCCGAGCGAGTCCGCCTGCGCGGCATTGCGCTTCAAAAGCCCGCCGATGTCGGCGATGTGGGCCTTCAGGTCCGCCATCAGCCGGTCGAGATCGACGCCCGAGGCGGCCACCGCCTTCAGCATGGTCTGCTCGTCGATGCGGCGGCCGGGGATGGACATCAGTGCGTCGTGCACCGTCTCGTAGCGGCCCTGATAGGTCGCCGCGAGCGCCAGCTGCGCGCCGTAGACCGAAGCCTCGGTGAGCACCGGCCAGTCCTTGTAGATGAGGCGGATGTGCCCGTCCTCCTTCACCACGCGGGCGAGGTCCGGGGCCGATTTCTTGCAGTAGGGGCAGTTGTAGTCGAGGAAAGCGACGATGGTCACGTCGCCGTCCGGATTGCCAGAATTTGGCGCTGCCGGGTCGTGGAGGATGGCGTTCACATCCACGCCCTCCGCCTGTGCCCGGTCTGCGCCCGCCACCGCGGCCGGCATCAGCGCCGCGAGCGCGGCGATGCGGATGAAGTCCCTGCGTCGCATGGGGTATCCTTCGGTCATGGGGTCACAGCCCCGCCTGGGTGGCGAGGCGGTCGATGTCGGCGAGGGTCAGCGCGCCCACGCGGCGCGATCCCGGCAATTCGCGGCCGTCCGGATCGAGGAGGAACAGGGTCGGGGGGCCGATGACCTCGTACCGGCCCATGAGGGCGCGCGCGCCGTCGCCATACCGGGTCACGTCCACGGCGATGCGTTCGAGCCCGGACAGGCGCGCGGCCACAGCGGGCTCCGCCATGGTCGTCTCGTTGGACTTGCAGACCGTGCACCAGTCGGCGGTGAAGGAGACGAGCGTCGGGCGGCCATGCTGACCGGCCGCGGCGAGCGCGCGCGCCAGAGCGGGGGGAGAGGACACCCGCACTTCCCGCTCCGCCGCAGCGGCGGGGCGGGCCGGTGCTGCGAGAAAGGCGAGAGGCCGCAGCGGATCGCTGGCCCCGCCGGCGGCTCCGACCAGGAGCAGGAGCCCGGCCGCCACGGCGGCGATGCCCGCCGTCTTGCCGATGCGGCGGCCGGCATCGGCGTCGGAGGCCAGCGCATCGAAGCCGCCGGCGAACACGCCGAGGCCGATGGCGAGAAGGCCGTAGAGGGCAAGGCCGGCAGAATCTGGCAACACGCGCGCCGCGAGCCATGCGGCGATGGCGAGGAAGAGCACGCCGCAGCCTTGCTTGACGGCGAGAAGCCAGCGTCCCGACCGGGGCAGGATCTGCGCGCCGAACGCACCCACCGCCACCAGCGGCGCCGCCATCCCGAGGCCGAGCATGAACAGGGCGGAGGCGCCGCGCGCGGCATCGCCCGTCTGCGCCGCATAAAGCATGGCGGCGGCGAGCGGCGGCGTCACGCACGGCCCCACCACCAGCGCCGAAGCGAAGCCCAGCCCCGCCGCTCCCGCGATGGAGCCGCTCCCGCCCGACGGCAGACGTGCGGCCAGCGCAGACGGGATTGCGAGATCGAAGAGGCCGACCATCGCGCCGGCCAGCACGGCGAACACCGCAGCCATCAGGCCGATGGCCCACGGCGTCTGCAGCGCCGCCTGCAGGTTGGCGCCGGTCCAGGCAGCGCCCATGCCGAGCACGCCATAGGCGGCGGCCATGGCCAGTCCATAAGACCCGGACAAGACGAGGCCGCGGGCCGGTGTCGGCTTCGCGCCGCCGCCGGCGAGGATGCCGGAAAGGATCGGCAGCATGGGGAAGACGCAAGGGGTGAAGGCGAGCAGCAGGCCGAGGCCGAAGAAGGCCCCGAGCAGGGGCAACAGGTCCCTGCGGAACAGCGCATCTAGGGCGGCGGGCTGCGCGGGGGTCCCGGGCGCTGCGGCAGGCTTGGGCGGGGGCGCGGCGGTCCCCCATTGATCCACCGGCGACGCTTCGACGCGCGGACGGGCCGCGGTGATCGTCAGCGTGGCGAGGTCTATTTGCCGCGTGACAGCGGGGTAGCAGACCCCCTGCTCGGCGCAGCCCTGAAACGAGAGTTCCAGCGCCCCGGTCTCCGGCAGGGCAGGCGCGCTGGCCGTGACGGACCGGTGATAGATGTCCACCGGCCCGAAGTTCGGATCGTCCTTCTCTTCGCCCGGCGGCAGTGTGAGAGGGACAGCGGTGCCGTCCTTCCCGGCCTTCAGGCTCTCGCGATAGAGATAGGTGCCCGGCGCGATGCGCCAGCTCAGGGAGAGGGTGCCGTCGGTCGCCCGTGTCGCGGAGACGGTGAAGGCCTCGTCCGCCTTCAGGATGCCGCCCTGCGCCAGCACAGGGGCGGCGCCGGTGGCCCACAGCACGACCACCACCAGCGTGGCGAGTGCGCGGCGGAGGGGCGACAGGGGAGAGCGAGGCGGGTTCGCGACCATGACGCTCCCTCGGATGTCCACCTTAAGCGGGCCTTAAGGTCGGGATAGAAGGGAAGGGGCGAGGAGAGCGGTCTGATGCGCATACTGGTCGTCGAGGACGATCCGGTCCTGATGGACGGGCTCAAGGTGGGGCTCGGCCTCGCGGGAGCAACGGTGGATGAGGCGACGACCTGCGCCGATGCGCGGGCGGCGCTCGCGGCCGGCCGGTTCGATGCGGTGGTGCTCGACGTGATGCTCCCGGATGGCTCCGGCCTCGACGTGCTCGCCGGCCTGCGCGCGCGGGGCAACGCAACGCCCGTCCTCCTGCTCACCGCCCTCGACGAGGCGCCGGACCGGGTGCGGGGCCTCGACGGCGGCGCTGACGACTATCTGGGCAAGCCCTTCGACCTCGACGAACTGAACGCCCGCGTGCGCGCCATCGCCCGCCGCGGCCATGGCCGGGCCGGCCCGCTGCTCAAGGCGGGCGCGCTGGTGCTCGATCCCGCCACCCTCGCT
Organism: Xanthobacter versatilis; assembly: GCF_043193975.1. Classification (NCBI taxonomy): domain Bacteria; kingdom Pseudomonadati; phylum Pseudomonadota; class Alphaproteobacteria; order Hyphomicrobiales; family Xanthobacteraceae; genus Xanthobacter; species Xanthobacter versatilis. The sequence continues at coordinate 27,097 of NZ_JBAFVB010000007.1, forward strand.
GCGACGCTGGATGGGCTGCCCATCGCCCTGTCGCGTCGGGAGTTCGCGGTGCTCTCCGCGCTCATGGAGCGGCCGGGCGTGATCCGCTCCCGGATGGAGATCGAGGAGCGGCTCTACGGCTGGCAGGAGGAGGTGGAGAGCAACGCGGTGGAGGTGCACATCCACAATCTTCGGGCCAAGGTCGGCCGCGAGACCATCGAGACCGTGCGCGGCCTCGGCTATCGCGTCAGGGGGCCGGCATGAGCTCGCTCAAGCGCAGGCTGGTGCTGATCCTGCTGGCGGCCACGGGGGTCATCTGGCTGTGCGCCACCGGCTGGATCTACGCCTCCAGCCGCAGCGAGCTGGAGCATGTTCTGGATACCCGCCTGCAGGAGGCGGCGCGCATGGTCCACTCGCTGGTGGCCGGCGGCAACATCGCCGCCGCCGCGGCCGTGGCACAGGCGGCGAATCCGCCCGAGTCCGGCTACGAGCGCCAGCTCTCGTGCCAGATCTGGTCACTGGACGGGCGCCTCGTCGCGAAATCGGGCGGCGCGCCGGAGGAGGCGCTGGCAGGTCCTGCGGAAGGCTTCTCCGAACGCATGGTCAATGGCGAGCCGTGGCGGGTCTACACCATCCTCGATCCGGACAAGGGCGTGCGGGTGATGGTGGGCGACCGCATCGGCCTGCGCGACCGGCTGGTGCGTGATCTGGTGGCGGGGCTGCTCGCGCCGATGATCCTCGTCGTGCCCCTGCTCGGCCTGCTCATCTGGATCAGCGTCGGCCGTGGCCTCAAGCCGCTCCATGTCGTGGCCGGCGACATCGCCGCCCGCGACGGCGAAGACATGCGCCCCGTGGCGCCCGCCGCCGCCCCGGCCGAGATCCGCCCGCTGCTGGAGGCCATCAACGGTCTGTTCGCCAAGGTGGAGGCCGCGCGGCGGCAGGAGCGCGACGTGACCGCCTTCGCCGCGCACGAACTGCGCACACCCCTCGCCGGCCTGAAGACGCAGGCCCAGATCGCGCTCGCCGCGCACGACGCGCCGACGCGGGAGGGTGCGCTCAGGCAGATCCTCGTCTCCGTGGACCGCACCACCCGCCTCGTGCGGCAGCTGCTGGCGCTCGCCAAGCTCGAAGGCACGCCGTCTCCGCCGCTCGAAGCCGTGGGCGAGGCCGAGGCCGGGGCGCTGCTGCGTGAGATCGTGCGCCAGACGGCGAAGCCCGGGTCGGCGCATGTGGAGGTGGACGACGCCCTCGACGCGGTGAAGCTGAAGGGCGACCACGAGGCGCTGCACCTGATGCTGCGGAACCTGCACGAGAACGCCGTCGAGCATATGGCCGGCGGCGGCACCATCGCGTGGCGTCAATGCGCCGGCGGGCTGTGCGTGGAGGACGAGGGGCCGGGCATTCCCGAGGACGAGCTGCCGCTGGTGACGCGTCGTTTCTACCGGGGCCGCAGCCGGAGCGGAGCGGGGAGCGGCCTTGGCCTCACCATCGCCACCATGGCCGCCGCCCGGGCCGGCGCCCGGCTCACGCTGGAGAACCGCCGCGATCGCGATGGCCTGAGGGCGAGCGTCGTGTGGCCGCGCGGCGCCGCCTGATGTCGCGTTTCAGGCCTTGTCGTGAAAGCCGACGCGGCCCGGCAACGCTCGTGCCCGGCCACGCCTGGCCGAAGGCCGCGACCTGTCTGGTGCTCAGCCCGCGACGACGAGGGAAACAGCGAAACGGCCCAGCGATCGGGCGATGGCATCTGGAATGCTGGCGAGGTTTCGGCGCCGTCTCAGCCCGTCGCAGCAACCGGCAGTGGCGGATCCCTTTCGAGGCCGGTCGCGCGGTGCTGCGCGAAGGCCCGGCCAACGCCGATGACGATCGGCTGGTCGCTGTTCATCTGGTTGACGGCCTCGCCGAGTGTCGCAAGGTCCGCGATCCGCAATTGCTGCTCGCGACGCCCAAGGCCCGCACCGACCGCGACCGGAATGGATGCAGGCACGCCGAGGCTGATGAGGCGGTCGGCGATCTGCCCGGCGTTGCGGCCGCCCATGTAGAAAATGGTCGTGGCCGAGGGATCGGCAATCGACCGCCAGTCGAGATCCTCGGGAAGGCCGCCGTTGCGGGAATGGCCGGTCACGAAGCGGACCGATTTCGCGTGGTCGCGATGGGTCAGAGACATGCGCAGGGCCGACGCGAGCGCCACCCCAGCGGAAATGCCGGGGACGATTGCGACGGGAATGCCGGCCGCTTCCAGCATGGCAATCTCTTCGCCGGCGCGGCCGAAGATCATCGGATCTCCGGATTTGAGCCGCACCACATGGCGGCCGGCCTTGGCGAGCCTCAGCATGAGGGCGTTGATGTCCTCCTGCCTGCAGCTCGGCCGTCCGCCGCGCTTGCCCACCTGGATGCGCTTCGCCTCGCGGCGGGCCAGCTCAAGCACCTCGTCGGAAACCAGATCGTCAAACAGGATCACATCGGCCGACTGCAGCGCGCGAACCGCCTTCAAGGTCAACAGCTCAGCCTCGCCCGGGCCGGCGCCCACCAGCGTGACCCTGCCCGCGCTCGCACGCGATGCGCCCACCGTTCGCGCCTCCTCAAACAGCTCCTGTTCCACCTGCCGCCCCGGGGCGTCGCCGAAAGCACGTTCCGCAAGCCGCTCCCAGAAGCGCCGCCGCTCCGCGCCCGGGTTCAGGGTCGCGGCCACCCGGCCTCGGATGCGGGCCGCCAGCGCGGCCCATTCCGCCAGCGGCGGCATCAAGAGCGTCTCGATGCGCCGGCGGATGGCCTGCCCCAGAATGGGCGCTGCTCCGGTAGTGGAAATACCGATCACCACGGGAGAGCGGTTGACGATCGCGCCGAACTGGAAGCTGCAGAAGGCCGACTGGTCGATCACGTTGCAGGGCACGCCGGCTGCGGCTGCGGCTGCCGCGAACGCCGCTGCCTCCTGTTCGTCCCGCGCGTCGCAGATGGCGACGGCCGCGCCGGCGAGATCGGTCCTGTCCCACGATCTGCCGTGGTGAAGGGCGGCCGGGCCATGCCGCTCGATCAGTTTGGCGAAATCCTCGCACAGGTCTTCGTCGGGCGCATGGACAAAGACCTTGGCTCCGGCGGACAGCAGCAGCTCGGCCTTCCAGCACGCGGCTGCCGAGCCGCCGGCGACGACGGCGCGCTTGCCGGCCAGATCGAGGAACACGGGCAGCACGGTGAGCGGGCGGATGCGCGCCGCGTCCTGGTCACTCGGCTGCCTGGAGATGTTTCGCATCGATGATCCCCTTGATCTCGGCCCGACATGACCCGCAGTTGGTACCGGCCTGCGTTGCATCGCCGACGGCCTTCACCGTGCGACACCCGCTGGCAATGGCGGCGGCGATCTCGTTGCTTCCCACCCCGAAGCAGGAGCACACGATCGCCCCCTTGTCCGATTGGCCGGCGCTGGGCCTGGTGGCCAGGACCGCCAGCCGCTGCCGCTGAAGGTCGTGGCTGGTCGCAAGCTGCTCCACCAGCCAGCCACGGGCCACGCCGACCGGCTGCGGCGCGATGAAGAGCGCACCCAGAAGCGCCGCGCCGTCGAACGCCGCGATCCGATAGCGGCCCGCTCCAACGTCGTTGTAGGCCAGGATGTCCACATTTTCCCCGCCGCCAAACAGCCGCAGGGCAAAGGCGTGCCAGTCGTCCTTGACCTGCCCGAACGCAAGTTCCAGCCGCCAGCCGCCGGTGCATCTGGCCATGGCCCAATAGTCGGCCGGGATGTCCGCCGGCTTGCGGGCCACGACCGCAAAGCCGTAGGCCGCGGCATTGAAGCTGGCCAGCGATGCCCGCGCCTGCTTCAGCGCAGGCTGGCCCGAGACCGGGTCGGTGACGGCATCGACCAGCGCATCAATGCGAGCGTTGGAGGCGAACTGGTCGTTCCAGTGCATCGGCACGAACACCGAGCCGCGACGCTGGCGATTGGTGATCAGGGCGCGCGCGATGGCCTGCGCCGGACCCTTGGACAGCCGCACGAGGCTCGCTTCCGCGATGCCGCTCTGGGCCGCATCGTCCGGATGAATTTCCACGAACGGCTCTGCCATGTGCTGGGACAGGCGGGGGCTTTTTCCCGTCCGCGTCATGGTGTGCCAGTGATCCCGCACGCGACCGGTGTTCAGGATGAAGCCTTGATCGGTCGGCTCCTGCGCCGGCAGCCTTGCCAGCGGGGCGGCACCGGCCCGGGTTTCGCGCGGGGCCACGAAGCGTCCCTTGCCCTCCGGCGTGAAGAAGCCTCCGGCGGCGAAGAAGCGCTCCGTACCGGTGACCTCCCCGCGGCGTTGGGGCCACTGGAAGGGAGCGAGCGCCTCATAGCCGACGGCGTCGATCCCGGCATGAGCCCCGATGTCGAAATCCCGCTCGCCGTCATTCTCGAAGGCCGACAGGGCGGCGTGTTCGGCAAAGACCTCGGCGGCGGTGGTGTAGGAAAAGCCTTCGACAAAGCCCATGCGTCGCGCCACATCGGCCATGATGTCCCAATCCGGCCGCGCCGAGCCCGGCAGCGGCAGGAACGGACGCTGCCGCGAGATCCGCCGCTCCGAATTGGTGACCGTGCCATCCTTCTCGCCCCAGGCGGCTGCCGGCAGCAGGACGTGGGCGACGCGCGTGGTGTCGGTGTCGGCGAGGACATCGGAGACCACGACGAAGGGGCAGGCGGCAAGCGCCGCCCTGACACGGTCGGCCTCGGGCATCGAATCCACCGGGTTGGTCCCGGCGATCCAGACGGCCTTGATGTGGCCCTGGCCAATGGCTTCGAACATCTCCACGGCCTTGCGGCCCGGCCGCGTGGCGACGGTGGGCGCCTGCCAGAAGCGTTGAACCCGCGCGCGATGGGTTTCGTTCTCGATATCCATATGGGCGGCGAGCATGTTGGCCATGCCGCCCACCTCGCGACCTCCCATCGCGTTGGGCTGGCCGGTGACCGAAAAAGGCGAGGCGCCCGGCTTGCCGATCCGGCCGGTGGCCAGATGGCAATTGATGATCGCATTGACCTTGTCGGTTCCGGTTTCCGACTGGTTGACGCCCTGGCTGTAGACCGTGACGGTGCGCTCGGTGCGGGTGAAAAGGGAATAAAATTCAATAAGCTGAGAGGGGGCGATGCCGCACTTTCGGCTGACCGCCCGGAGGTCTTGCGCGCCGAAGCGCAGCGCCTGTGCCGCCCCTGTCGTGAAATTCGAAATATAGGAATAGTTGAGCGCACCGGTGTTCGCGATCCAGCTCAGAAGGCCGCCGAACAACGCCACGTCGCCGTCGGGCGAGATCGCCAGATGCATGTCGGCGATGTCCGCCGTCATGGTGCGGCGCGGGTCGATCACGACGATCTTGAGCGAGGGGCGCCGCTCCTTCTCCGCGGCGATGCGCTGGTAGAGCACCGGATGGCACCAGGCGAGGTTCGAGCCCACTAGCACGATCAGGTCTGCGAGCTCGAGGTCTTCATAGTTGCCGGGTACGGTGTCGGTGCCGAAGGCGCGGCGGTGGCCGGCCACGGACGAGGCCATGCAAAGCCGCGAATTGGTGTCGATGTTGGCAGAGCCGATGAACCCCTTCATCAGCTTGTTGGCGACGTAATAATCCTCGGTCAGAAGCTGGCCGGAGACGTAGAAGGCCACCGAGTCCGGGCCGTACTCGGCGATGGTGGATGCAAACCGCGCGGCCACCAGATCGAGGGCCTCGTCCCAGTCTGCCGGCCGGCCGTCGATGTGCGGGCGCAGAAGGCGCCCGTCAAGATCGATGGTCTCGGCCAGCGCCGAGCCTTTCGAGCAGAGCCGGCCGAAATTGGCCGGATGCTCGGGGTCGCCGCTCACCGAAACCGACCCGTCCGGTGTGACCGTGGCGATCACGCCGCAGCCGACGCCGCAATACGGGCAGGTGGTCTTCACGTCGTGAGCAGCGCCCGTCGCCATGTTACGCGACCTTCGCTATGGCGGCTTCGAGGCCGATGAAGATCTGGTCGTGCTCGACCTTCACCGGGAAGGTCTTCACCGAGCCCTCGTCGGCGCCCGTCGCCTGGCCCGATTCCAGCGCGATGGTCCAGTTGTGCATGGGGCAGGTCACGGCTGCGCCGTGCACGATGCCCTGGCTCAGCGGGCCGCCCTTGTGGGGGCAGCGGTCCTCGATGGCGAAGATCTGGTCATCGACGGTGCGGAACACGCCGATCCGGCCGTTAGGCGTCGTCACGCAGCGCGCGCCGCGGCTGGGAATGTCGCTGATGGAGCCGATTGCAATCCAGTTCACCACCGTCACTCCGCTGCCTGCGTGATGTCCAGTTCCGCCATGGGCCGGAACTCGTGCTTGTCCTTGCCGGAGACACGCTCCGACCAGGGATCGACCTGCGCGAACTTCTGGGAGAACACGAAGCGGTCGTAATAGGCCCGGCGCTTGTCATGGTCCTCCATGATCTGCTGGCGGATCTCCGCAAGTCCGATCCGCTTGGCCCACTTGTAGATGCGCTCGAGATAGCGGCCCTGCTCGCGATACATCTGGGTGAGCGCCACGATATGCTCGAGCGCCTCATCCTCGCTCTTCACCAGGCCGAGCACCTCGGTTCCCTTGATGTCGAGGCCCGCGGCTCCAGCGAAATGGATCTCGTAGCCGGAATCCACGCAGATGACGCCGATGTCCTTGCAGGTGGCCTCGGCACAATTGCGCGGACAGCCGGACACCGCCATCTTGAGCTTGGCCGGGGTCCACGAGCCCCACATGAACTTCTCGATGCGGATGCCGAGCCCGGTGGAATCCTGGGTCCCGAACCGGCACCAGTCGGTGCCAACGCAGGTCTTCACGGTCCGGAGCCCCTTGGCATAGGCCTGGCCCGAGACGAAGCCCGCCTTGCCGAGATCGGCCCACACCGCCGGAAGGTCTTCCTTCTTGATGCCGAGCATGTCGATGCGCTGGCCGCCGGTGACCTTCACGGCGGGAATGGCGAACTTGTCGACCACATCGGCGATCGCGCGCAGTTCGCTGGACGATGTCACCCCGCCCCACATGCGCGGAACCACGGAATAGGTTCCGTCCTTCTGGATGTTGGCGTGGATGCGTTCATTGACGAACCGGGACTGGTAGTCGTCGGCATATTCATCCGGCCAGTCGCAGACGAGGTAATAGTTGAGCGCGGGCCGGCATTTGGCGCAGCCGCAGGAGGTCTTCCACTCCAGCTCCTGCATCACCTGCGGGATGGTCTTCAGCGACTTGGCCTTGATCAGCCGGCGCACGTCGTCATGGCCGAGGGTGGTGCAGGAACAGATCGGCTGCACGGCGGCGGCTGTGTAGCTGTCGCCGAGCGAGATCTGCATGATCTGCTCGACGAGGCCGGTGCAGGAACCGCAGGACGCCGATGCCTTGGTGTGCGCCCGCACGTCGTCGAGGCTGGTCAGCCCCTTGGCCGCGATCGCCGCCGTGATCGTTCCCTTGCAGACGCCGTTGCAACCACAGATCTCTGCCTCATCGGGCAACGCTGCAACGGCCGCCATAGGGTCCAGCGGCGTTCCTCCCTGGAAGCTCGGGCCGAAGATCAACGTGTCGCGCATGTCCGCGATCTTCACGCCGTCCCGGATGAGCCCGAAGAACCAGTTGCTGTCGGAGGTGTCGCCATACATCACCGCGCCCACCAGGCGGTCGTCCTCGATCACCAGCCGCTTGTAGATGCCCCGTGCGGGATCGCGCAGGACGATGTCCTCGCGTCCCGCGCCGTCGGCAAAGCTGCCGGCGCTGAACAGGTCGCAGCCGGTGACCTTGAGCTTGGTGGACAGTTCCTTCACGGCAAAGGCGTCGGCCTCGCCGAGCAGCGATTTGGCGACCACCTTCGCCTGGTCGTAAAGCGGTGCGACCAGGCCGAACAGTGTTCCCTCGAATTCCACGCACTCGCCCACGGCGTAGATGTCGGGGTCCGAGGTCTGCATCTGCGCGTTCACCCGCACGGCGCGGCCAACATCCAGCCCCGACTGCTTCGCCAGGTCGGCGGCGGGCCGGATGCCCACGGCCATCACCACGAGGTCCGCCGGCAGGAGCGTGCCGTCCTCAAGCTGGACGCCCTCGACGCGCTCGGTGCCCACAATCGCCTTGGTCGAAGCGCGGGTGATGACCGCGATTCCCCGCCTTTCGAGGTCCTTGCTGAGCAGATAGCCGGCGGCCTCGTCGAGCTGCCGCTCCATCAGATGGCCGGCGAGGTGCACCACCGTCACCTCCATGCCGCGCAGCCGGAGACCTGCGGCCGCCTCCAGACCCAGCAGTCCGCCGCCGATGACCACGGCGCGCGCGCCGGGCACGCCGGCCGCTTCCACCATCGCGTTGGTATCGTCGAGATCGCGATAGGAGATCACGCCGGGCAGCTTGTGGCCGTCCACCGGCACGATGAATGGCACTGAGCCGGTGGCGATCAGCAGCTTGTCATAGGCGATCTCACCCTTCGGCCCGACCACGACCTTGCGGGCGCGGTCGACTTCGAGAACCCGTTCGCCGAAGCGGCAGATGACGTTGTGGCGGGCATACCAGGCGTCATCATGGATGACGATTTCCTCATAGCTCTTCTCGCCGGACAGGACCGGCGACAGCATGATGCGGTTGTAATTGCCGCGCGGCTCAGCATTGAAGAGGGTGACCTGATAGGCGTCGGGATCGGTTTCGAACAAATGTTCCAGAACCCGGCCGGAAGCCATGCCGGCGCCTATAACGACCAGTTTTTGCATCGCTCGTTCCTTCAGGAATACCAGGCCACGACATAGGCGACTTCGGCGCCCCGATAGACCGGGATCGCGACCACCGATTCGTAGCCGGCGGGCAGGCCGGGAGCGCCGCGCTCCACGAACGGGAGCCCGGACCCGAGCACGCGGCCGATGGGCCCGTGCCAGGGCGCCACATGCCGCTGGTTGTCCTCGTCCCACAGCGGCCCCTCGACGGCGCAGATGCCGTCGGCAAGAACGGCTCCGTGGGCGCTGCCGACCTTGCTGGCGCGGGCATCCCACAGCTCGAAACGCCGCGCGATGGGGGTGCCCCGCGCGGAAAGCAGGGTCAGCACATAGGTCTTGTCGCCCGGCACCGGGATGGGCAGGCCAAGCCCGGTGGTCAGGCCGGCCTTGCCCGCGCTCTCGGCGCGGATGAAGCGATAGCCGGACCCCAGGTCGCGCATCAGCATGGGGGTGTTGGAGGCCCAGACTCCACCGGGAAGCCCCTGGCCGTGCGGGAAATGGGTATGCTGCGACACCCATTCAAAGTGCTTGGCGGCACCGTAATAGCCGTCGTCCAGCACCAGCAGGCTATCCTTGTCGTGCCAGACCTCGATGGCGCCGATGCGCATGTCATCGTCGGCGCACAGGACCACGATGACCGCCTTCAGGGTGTCGCCGGCGAAGATCGGTACCGCAACGCCGCTGGTCAGCCCGGCCGCCTTCGCCGCGTCGATGCGCTTGAAATAGGAGCCGTCAAAGCCCTTCAGCACCACCGGCCGGCCCTCTTGCCAGGCCTTTCCGGGCAGGCCTTCGCCCTTGGCGAAGCTCTGCTCGCCGGAGACGGTCGCGAAGCCGTCGAGACCGCCATAATTGCCGCTGGCCAGGACCAGGCGTTCGCCCTCCGGCACCCAGACCTCGGTGACTTCGATGAATGCGCGTGTCGGCATGTCGAGTACAGCGTCCATCACGCGGCCTCCTTCTTGTGGCCAGATGCCTTGCTGGGAGCGGCCGGCTGGCTGCGAGCGGGACCATGCTCGTGCTCGGCCAGGAAGTTGAGGACCTGCTCGCGATAAAGATAGTAATCAGGATGTTCCAGAAGCGCCTTGCGGCTGCGCGGACGCGGCAGATCGACTTCAAGAATCTTGCCGATCTTTGCATTCGGACCGTTCGACATCATCACTACCCGGTCGGCGAGCAGGATCGCCTCGTCGACATCATGGGTGACGCAGATGGCCGTGACGTGGGTCCGCTTCCACACTTCCATCAGCACGTCCTGAAGCTCCCAGCGCGTGAGGGAGTCCAGCATGCCGAAGGGTTCGTCGAGCAGCAGCAGCTTCGGTGAAAGCGCGAACGCACGGGCGATACCGACGCGCTGGCGCATGCCGTTCGACAGCTCGGCCGCCAGCCGTTGCATGGAATCGCCCAGCCCGACGCGGTGCAGGTAATATTCAACGATATCCTTGCGTTCGCCAGGTGTCGCGGAGGGGTAGACCCGGTCCACGCCCAGCGCCACGTTCTCGCGCGCCGTCAGCCACGGCATCAGTGACGGGGCCTGGAACACCACGGCCCGCTCAGGCCCCGCGCCGGCGACTTCCCGGCCGTCGAGGACGATGCCGCCGGTGGAGACATCGGTGAGGCCGGCGACCATGGACAGAACCGTGGATTTGCCGCAGCCCGAATGACCGATGAGGGTGATGAACTCGCCCTTCTTCATCTTCAGGTCGAAGCCGTCGACCACGGTGAGCGGTCCTTTCGGCGTGGCATAGATCTTCCGGACCTCGTGGAACTCCACATAGCGCTTGTCGATGGGCGAGTGCGCGGCCTCCGAATAGGCCTTGGGAAGGTCGCTGGTCTGCGTGATCGGGACCACGTTCTCGGGCAGCGACACGTCACTGTGCAGATCGTTGCTGCGGGCCGCGCCGACCTCCATCAGATAGCCCGTGATGGCGGCGCGCAGCCGGATGAACTCCTCGTTGTGGTTCATCTCGGTGCGGTCGCGGGGACGCGGAATGGTGACCTTGAACGACGGGCCAAGGGAAGCGTTCGGCCCCGGATTGAGCGGGATGATCCGGTCCGCCAGCAGTATTGCCTCGTCCACATCGTTGGTGACGAGGATGATCGTCTTCTTTTCCTTCTGGGAGATCTCGGAAAATTCGTCCTGCAGCTTGGCGCGGGTGAGCGCATCGAGCGCGGACAAGGGCTCGTCCAGCAACAGGATATCGGGTTGCGTCGCGAGGGCGCGGGCCACCGACACGCGCTGGCGCATGCCGCCGGACAGCTCCGAGGGCTTGCGGTCCGCCGCATGGGCGAGGCCGACCATCTCGATATATTTGCGGGTGATGGTCCGCCGCTCGTCCGCCGGCTTGTCCTTCAGCACGCTGTCCACGGCCAGGGCGACATTGCCCTGGACCGACAGCCAGGGCATGAGGGAATAGGACTGGAAGACCACGCCGCGGTCGCGGCTGGGGCCGGTCACTTCCTTGCCGCGCACCAGGATGCGTCCGCTGTCGGGCGCGACCAGCCCGGCGATGGACGAGATCAGCGTCGTCTTCCCCGATCCGGAGAAGCCGACGATGGCGATGAACTCGCCTTCCTCCACTTCGAGGTTGATGTTGGTGAGCACCTGCGTGCGCTTGTCGCCTTCGCCGTAGCCCTTGCAGAGGTCGCTGATGTCGAGGATTGCCATGGCGCCCTCCTACCGGTTGGCCGAGAAGGTGAAGGCCGACTGCAGCGCATACATGATGCGGTCCAGCATGAAGCCGATGATGCCGATGGTCAGCACCGCCACCATGATGCGGGCGAGCGAGTCGGAGGATCCGTTCTGGAACTCGTCCCAGACGAACTTCCCGAGGCCGGGGTTCTGCGCCAGCATCTCCGCGGCGATCAGCACCATCCAGCCCACGCCCAGCGACAGGCGCAGGCCGGTGAAGATCAGCGGCAGCGAGGACGGCAGCACGAGCTTGCGGATGGTGGTCGTGGTCGACAATTGCAGCACCTTGCCGACATTGACGAGATCCTTGTCGATCGAGGCAACGCCGAGAGCGGTGTTGATCAGTGTCGGCCACAGCGAGCACAGGGTCACCGTGACCGCCGAAATGACGAGGGATTTTGGAACCGCCGCGCTGGGATCCAGATAAAGCGCGGAAACCACCATGGTCACGATCGGAAGCCAGGCTAGCGGAGACACCGGCTTGAAGATCTGCACGAGCGGATTGATCGCCCCCGCAAAGGTCTTCGACAGGCCAGACGCAATGCCGAGCGGAACGGCGATCACGGTGGCAATGAGAAAGCCGAGCCCGACCGTGACGAGAGACGTGAAAATCTGATCCACGTAGGTCGGCTTGCCGGTATAGGCCCGCTGCTTGACCTGGTCCGCCTTGCCGTCGGCGACGAGCTTGGCGTTGCGTTCGTCCTGCCGGCGATAGAATTCGGCCTCCTTCTGCCGCTCCGCCGAATGGTCGGCGAGGAGCGCGCCGGCCTGCTGCCAGACGGCCAGCGGACCGGGGATCGCGCCGAGCGAGGTGTGGACCCGCGGGGCCAGGAACCCCCAGGCGGCGAGGAACAGGGCGATGCCGATCAGGGGAATGATCAGCACGCGCTTGATTTCCCCAAGCTGCTCGCGCGGATTGTCGCCGGCGGCGATCTTGAGAATGGGCGTCACCCAGGCAAAGCCAAGGGCATCAAGCCATTTGGCCGCCTTGTTGATCCGTGTGAAAAGCACGGCCCCCCTCTGCGCCGATGCCGCGCTGGAGGCAGATGCAGTATTTTGGGCAGCATTCGACATGATGCGTCCTGATCTGGCTGTAGGTCCGGTCGGGGCCAGAGGCGTCGCGCGCCGGCCCCGTGAGGAGCGATCAACGATTGACGATCTCACTTCCTTCCATGACCTGCTTCGACTTCAGGCCGATGGGGAGAGAATCGATGTAGCTGTTCGGCTTGCGGCCGTCGTAGGTGACGCCGTCGATGAAGTCGGACGTCGGCGCCCGGTAGCCATCGGAATCCCAGGGGAAGTCGGCCTGCTTCGCCTTGCCTTCCTCAACCAGGAGTTTCGCCGCCTTCAGGTAGAGGTCCGGGCGATAGACCTTGGTTGCGACATCCGAGTACCAGGCATCGTCCTTCGTTTCGGGGATCTGCCCCCAGCGACGCATCTGAGTGAGGTACCAGACGGCGTCGGAATAGAAGGGATAGGTGGCATTGTAGCGGAAGAAGACGTTGAAGTCCGGGACCTCCCGCTTGTCACCCTTCTCGTATTCGAAGGTTCCGGTCATCGAATTGGCAATGACGGCCGCGTCCGCGCCGACATATTCAGACTTCGACAGAATCTTCACCGCTTCCTTGCGGTTGGCATTGTTGTTCGCGTCCAGCCATTCGCCAGCGCGGATCAGAGCCTTGGTGAGGGCAATGGTCGTGTTCGGATACTTTTCAGTAAACGCCTTGGTCAGGCCGAAGACCTTCTCCGGATTGTTCTTCCAGATTTCGTAATCGGTGACGACCGGCACGCCCACGCCCTTGGCCACGGCGGCCTGGTTCCAGGGCTCGCCAACGCTGTAGCCATTGATGGTTCCAGCCTCGAGCGTCGAGGGCATCTGAGGCGGCGGCGTCACCGACAGCAACGCGTCAGCCTTGATCTGGCCGGACAGATCATTTTTCGAATAGAATCCGGGATTGATGTTGCCGGCCGCCAGCCAGTAGCGCAGCTCGTAATTATGGGTCGAAACGGGAAACACCATCCCCATGTTGAATGGCTTTCCGCTCGCCTTGAATTTTTCAATGACCTTCTTCAGGGCGTCGGCCTTGATCGGATGGACCGGCTTTCCATCCTTCATCTCGACATAGGGCTTCATCATCTCCCAGACCTCGTTGGAAACGGTGATGCCGTTGCCGTTCAGGTCCATGGAGAAGGGAGTCACCAGTTCCGCCTTGGTGCCAAAGCCGATCGTCGCCGCGAGCGGTTGGCCGGCGAGCATCTGCGCGCCATCGAGTTCGCCGTCGATGACACGATCAAGCAGAACCTTCCAGTTTGCTTGCGGCTCCAGGGTTACATAGAGCCCCTCATCTTCGAAGAACCCCTTTTCCTTGGCAATGGCGAGGGGGGCCATGTCGGTCAATTTGATGAAGCCAAGCTTCAACTCGTCTTTTTCAAGCTTGAGCGGTGCTGCGCCAGCCAGCGAGATGGCAAAAGGCATTGTCGCAAGGGCCGCCAAAGCGGCAAGCATCACGCGGCGGCTGACAGAAATGCACACGGAATCGATCTTCATCGATATCTCCGACCGCCCGGACTGCAAGGCAGCCCGTGCTGTTGATTCTGATGGGGAGTGTGGCCGACAACCAGCTGTCGCCTCCGAAACCTCGGAGCGAACATTATTCTGGCGGCAACTCTGCCTGAATGCGCCCAGCGTCAGACGCGATATCGGAGGGCCAGCGTTGGCCTTGGAGAATGAATAAACCAGTTCGCCGTCCGAGCACAAGCGGAAAAGCGACGTGGTCTCAATACGTTAGGCGTAGGTGCAGCGCACAAAAAATATGCATCGCCAGCTTATGGATTGGGCATTTGATGCTCTGAATTGACAATGCTGCACAAGGTGCCGTCAGCGCGCGCCTAAGTGTTGATCGCAGGATGTCTGATCGGAGATGTAAGCTTCAATCCGCTCCGGATCGAAAACCTTGTCGTCGAAAAAACCATCCGGTCCGAGCAGGAGATTTGCGCCCGAGGCGCCCACGAAGGTCTCTTCGCGCAATGCGCCCTCGACCTTCATGTTCGCGCCCGGAAGCGATGCTCCGAGCGGCAGGAGGGCCGATCGGTAAAGGTCGGGGCGATAGGTGTCGCGGGCCACGGCCTGGTTCGCCGGGGTATGGGGCACCTGTCCCCAGCGGACCATTTGCGAGTAGAACCACAGGGCATGGCTCTTCCAGGGGAATGTCGCGGCCTTGGCGAGGGGCACGAAAAAGTCCTCGACCCGGATGGTCCGGCCTCCGGCGCTCCCCATCACGCCTGACAGCGCCGGCAGGATCCATTCCTGCGGCGTCCCGACGTAGTCGGCGCCCGCCAGCAGGGCCGCGAGTTCGGCGTGGTTGTTCACATCGGCGCACCATTGGGCCGCGCGGTAGATGGCCCTAAGAAGCGCCGCCAGCGCTTCGGGATTCGCCATTGCCCAGTCGGCGTCGGCGCCGAGCACCTTTTCCGGGCTGGACTTCCATATGGCCGCCTTCGTGGTGGCGATATGGCCCGTTCCGGAGAGCGCGGCCGCCGTGTTCCAAGGCTCGCCGACACAATATCCGTCGATGGAGCCGTCGTTGAGCGCGGCCGTCATCATGGGCGGAGGCACGATGACGATCTCGACATCCTCCTCCGGGTCAATGCCGCAGGCGGCGAGCCAGTAGCGCAGTTCGTAATTGTGCGCGGAATGCGGGTGGACCACGGCAAAGCGCAATGGCGGAGCACTGTGCGTCCTGCGGGCGGCGATCACTTTCGCAAGGGCGGCGCCGGCCGAGCGCGGCTCCATGTCGGAGGTCGCGCCGAATTCGGCCATCTTCTCCCAAAGCGCCTTCGATGCCGTGATGGCATTGCCGCCGAGCCCGAGCGCCATGGGTGCGATCATGCGCGAGGCAAATGGGGTCAATCCCAGATTGCACGCGATCGGCATGGGAGCGAGAATATGGGCCACCTGAAAATGACCGACTGCGATCCGGTCGCGAATGTTGGCCCACGAGGTTTCGCGCACGAGCGTGAGGGCGACATTCTCGGCTTCCGCGAAGCCCTTGGCCGACGCCGCGACCAGCAGTGCGCTATCGAGCAAGGGAATGAAGCCGGCCGTGATTTCATAGGCTGCGGTCATTTCTGTCGCTCCGATGTCGGGTCCAGCAGAGTCGCGGCGATGATGAGCCCGTGCGCAAT
This sequence comes from Xanthobacter versatilis, assembly GCF_043193975.1. Lineage (NCBI taxonomy): Bacteria > Pseudomonadati > Pseudomonadota > Alphaproteobacteria > Hyphomicrobiales > Xanthobacteraceae > Xanthobacter > Xanthobacter versatilis. The sequence goes on from NZ_JBAFVB010000007.1 coordinate 42,643, forward strand.
GTCGACGATCTTGCGGTTTCGGTTCATCGCCGTTTTGCGGAGCAGGGCATAGGCCTCCGGCTCTGAAAGGTTGCGAGCGTTCATGATGATGCCCTTTGCCCGCTCGATCGTCCGTCGGTTCTCAAGCTCGTTGCGCGCTTCTTCCAGCTCGCGCTGCATGCTCGTGAATGCATTGAAACGGCTGATCGCCATGTCGAGAATGGGCTTCACGCGCTCCTTCTTCAGGCCGTCCACGATATAGGCCGAAACGCCGGCATCGACGGCGCGTTCAATTGAAGCCTTGTCGGCACGGTCGACGAACATGGCGATGGGGCGTTTGACGACGCGCGAGAGCTGGAACATGTCTTCCAGCATGTCGCGATTTGGATTTCCAAGGTTGATGAAGATGACCTCGGGCGAGAATTCCGAAATCTTGGCGGCGATGCCCCTGATCTCGGTCTCGATCCTGACGTTGCGGTGACCGGAGTCGTGCAATCCCGCCTCGATGATCGAGGCTCGGATAGGGTTCTCATCAATCACCAAAATACTCAGTGAACGCTCGGCCATGGCCCATCGTAGGGAGGGGGCGACCCATTGTTCAATGCGCCGGGCGGATATTTTTCGATATTGCCCCCATCGTCGGGGCCGACACTTCGGTGGCGCACGCTGCTGCGATCAACGCCCCGCGCCGTGCACGCGGGGACGGGTATGAGCCCGCACGACTTTCGTCGGCATCGCGCTGCGCAGAGCGCGGGGGCGGGGGGCTGAACGCGTTTCTCCGACGAAATCACATCGTTCGCCGGATAAGGACTGCGACGGGCCCTCGCCAGGATGCCGGCCGTCGCCGACGCATGCATCCCAAGCGCGTCCCAGAAATGCGAAAGCCCCGCGGAGGGCGGGGCTGGACCTTCGAAAGAAATGGCGCTCCCAAGGGGAATCGAACCCCTGTTTTCGCCGTGAGAGGGAGAATGCATGGGCATCGGCGGACCAGGGTGGATCCTGCTAGATCATTGAATCACAATATGTTAATCTCCTCCCGTTCGCGAGAATCCGCTGACGTTCGTCTCCACTTACTCCCCAAAATCTTCCCATTCTTCCCATGGCCCGCACCGTCCGAGATACAGCCCTCGAAACCCGCACCGCCCGAGCACGACTAGCCGTGCGGGGCGAGCCCTATTGGAAACAGCTCGATGGCGGGCTCGCCCTCGGCTATCGGCGGAAGAAGAGTGGCGGCAGCTGGCTGGCCCGGCGATGGGATGGCGAGCGCAAGCGCTACACGGAACATGCGCTCGGCTCGACGGACGACGTGCAGGATGCGGATGGCGTCGCACACCTGTCCTTCAGCCAAGCCCAGGCGGCGGCTCGCGGCTGGTTCCAGGAAGAGGAGCGCCGTGCGCTGGGGCTCTCCGCCAGCGCCGGCCCCTACACCGTGGGCGACGCCTGCGACGACTACATCGCCCATTATGTGGGGAAAGGCGGCCGGTCGGAATATGCCACCCGCCGGGTCATTGAGATCCACATTCGTCCGTCGCTCGGCGGTGTCGAGCTGGCGAAGCTCACCACGCGCCGCATCCGCGATTGGCATCGGGGCATCGCCACCGCACCCAAGATGGTCCGCACCAAGAGCACCGCCAAGGAACGGGCCACACAGGCGGTGGATCATGACGACACGGATGCGGTGCGCTCACGCCGCGCCACCGCCAATCGCATCCTCACGGTGTTGAAGGCGGCCCTGAACCACGCTTGGCACGAACGGCACATCAGCAGTGACGAAGCGTGGCGCGCAGTGAAGCCCTTCGCCGCGGTGGATGCGCCGGTGATCCGCTATTTGAAGCCCGCCGAATGCACGCGGCTGGTGAACGCTTGTGCGGAGCCACTTCGTTCGTTGGTGCGCGGTGCACTGCTGACAGGTGCGCGATATAGCGAGTTGGCCCGCTTGAAGGTTGTGGACATCGATCTCGATGCTCGCACGGCCGCAGTGCGGGAGGCGAAAGGGGGCAAGCCTCGTCACATCGTCCTGACCGACGAAGCCACGGCGCTGTTCCGCAGTCTGACCCATGGCAAGGACGGCAGCGCGCTGGTGTTCGCGCGCGATGACGGCGGCCCCTGGAAGCCGGCGCAACAGACCCGGCCGCTGGCGGAGGCCTGCGCTGCGGCGAAGATCGTGCCGGCCATCGGCTTTCATGTGCTCCGTCACACCCATGCCAGCACTTTGGCCATGGCCGGGGTGCCCATGGGCGTGATCGCCGCACAGCTCGGGCATGCGGACACGCGCATCACCGAGAAGCACTACGCCCACCTCGCGCCGTCCTATGTGGCCGACACTATCCGCGCGGCCTTCCCGAAGCTGGGCATTGTGCCCGAGAGCAATGTGAAGGAGTTGGCGCCTAAGAAGGGGTGAGGCCTGGTGGTCAGAACCAGCGACTGCCGCTCTTGGTCACTCTCCCGGTTCTGCGCGAACTTGCTCCAGAATGCCGATTGCGTCGAACCCAATGGCGTCGGCGAGCGCCAGGTACTCGATGACGTCGATGCGCCGTTCGTTGCGTTCGATGTCTGCGATGTACGACTGCGGCCGACCGAGTTTTGCCGCGACCGCCGCCTGTGACAGCCCAGCCGCCTTGCGCGCCTCAATCATGAGTTCGCGCAGTCTGGCGTAACGGGGCTGACGAAGGTCGCGCGGCAATTCCAGCATCCGCATGGGGGAGCGGACGCCGAAATAATCGGCTTTTCAGATAATCGAGATTTCAGATAGAATCTCGCATTGCCGGGCTCAGGCTTCGCCAATAGGTTGCATCATTGGGTGGTGCCCTGCTCCTGTGGCGGTCACCGGATAATTGCGGGCTTACGTCATGCGTTTCGACAAGGTGCGGGCGTCGCTTGAACTCGCATTGAACCTGGCTGCTTCATCCACCGGCCTCAGTCTGGAAGAGATCAGCGTTCGGCACGGCGTATCCCGAAGCACGGCGGAGCGCATGCGCAATCTCGTCGCCGATATGTTCGGGCCGCTAGAGCGCATGCACGACGGCAAGATCGTCCGCTTCCGGCTTCCCAATCTCCCCAAGGGGGTTCAGTTCATCGCCACGCCCACGGCCGCGGAATTGGCGGAGTTGCGCAATCTCGCCCAGGCCATGCGGGCGCGCGATCCCGCGCGCGCAAGCCTGTTGGACAGCCTCTCCCAGAAGATCAGTGCCGGCCTGCGCGCGGCGGACCGTCGGCGCCTGGAACCGGACGTCGAATTGCATCTGGAAACCGAGGTCTGGGCGCATACACCGGGGCCGGCACAGCTCTGCAAGCCCGAGGTCCTCAAGGCCATACGAGATGCCATCCTCGCCGCCCGTCTGCTCGAAATCCGGTATCGGAAGGTCGGCGACGAAACACCGCGGAGCTATAGGGCCATCCCCTATGGACTGATCTTCGGTCGGTCCCACTATCTGGTGGTGGGCTTTCCCGATAACGACCAGCCCCACCAGCTCCGACTGGACCGCATCGACTCCGTTGCTGAACTGGAGGAGCGGGCGAGCCGCCCGGAGGGCTTCAGCCTGCGCGCCTATGCGGAGCGCTCATTCGGGTTCTTCCAGGAGGAGCCGGAGCCCATCGAACTGGTGTTCGACCCGTCGATTGCACCGGAGTTCAGGGACCAGTCCCTGCATCCCGATCAGAGGATGGAAATGCTGGCGGATGGCAGCCTGCGTGTGACCTTCGAAGCGGGAGGTTTCACCGAGCTCGCACAATTTCTGACCCCTTACGTGAATATGGTGAAGGTGATGAAGCCGGAGCGGCTGAGGGGGCTGATGGGCGCGGCGACAGTCGAGCCGGGCCAACCCTGATCGGCCCTGGTCCGGTTGCTGATCCAGCTGAGTTCACGATCAAGGGGAGCGCGTCATGCGCCGTTTGGCTATTCCGGTCGGGCTTCTGGCTTCGATATTTATCGCAGGTACAGGCTTTCTTTTGGGGCCGGGCGCTAGCTACGCCCTGAACCGACAGCTGGAGCCGATCCAGCCGGGGCTCTATTCATCGGGGCAGGACGGTGGCTGCGATGACCCGGACAGTAAGGACCGGATGCTCATCACTAAGTCCGAGATTCATCTCTACGAGACCCACTGCCGCATCCGCCGGATCTCCGCGCAGGGCTATTTCTACGAGATCGACACCGATTGCGAAGCCGTGGGAGAGCGGGGGAGCATCAAATTCGAGATTGCTCCGCTTTATCTCGGCACCCTCGCTGTCCAGCTGAGAAAGGGTGGCCTGATGTCGGGGACCGGCGACCCCATCCTCTACCGCCTCTGCGTCGTGCCGCAGCACAGCCCGAAGGCCGACAACTACCGCTGAAGCAAGGAGGCCACACCATGACGGCACATGTGACCGAGCCCGCCCAAGCCCCGGATGAGGTGCGGGAGAACGGGGCTGAGCCTTCAGCGGCGTGCGTGGGCATCTTCTGGTTCGTCATGCGTGGTGGCCGGCCGGAACTCGCCTCCTGCAAAACGCCGTGGCAGGAGGCGGAGGACTACGGAGACTTCAAGACCGAGTCCACTGCCCACTATGAGTTCTGGCCGACCCTGCAGCGCAGGCTCAAGGTGATCGGAGAATACGAGGATTGGCCGCGTGGTCGCGTCGTCTACAACGTGCGGGACGACCGCTTCACGGTCTATATCGACCGACAGCTTGCCGGAGCCCCCTTTAAGGCCCATCTGCTGGCCCACTTCGCCCTGCCTGCGGACAAGACCACGTTCGCCTTCGACGCCCATTACAGCGGCGCGAAGTTCAAGGTGAAGGGGCAGCCCTGAAGCCCGCCCGCACCCGCACATCTCACAGTTCCGGCCGGTTTGACGCTCCCTAACACTTTGGAAAGAGAGCGCTCCTCTCAGCCGGTTCTGCCGATAGGCGGGCTCGCGCGAGGACAACGAGGTGTAGCTCAGGGGAGGGGTGCGCTCTCCCGGAACCGCAGGAAAATGGAAGCGATGTCCGGCAACACGAAGCTCTCCTGGCCCGTTCGCACCATCGACTTCGAGGCGAGTTCGCTGGAAGAGGGCAGTTACCCCATCGAGGTGGGCCTCGCCGTCTGGTCTCGGGAAGGCGACCCCATCACGGTCTGGTCCACCCTGATCCGCCCCACCGACGACTGGCGCCGCTTCGGCCATTGGAGCCCGGCTTCCCGCAAGGTGCACGGCATCGCCATGAGCGAACTGGCCGGCGGCGCACCACCGTCAGAAGTGGCGAAGACGCTGAACGAGACGCTGGGGATGGCTTCGTCTGGTGCGATGGCGGTCCCTACGACGCCCATTGGCTGCGCACCTTGTTCAGTGCCGCCGGCATCAGGCCCAGCTTCGTCCTCGGCAACTGGGCCGGCTTGCTGCGGACCCTGCCGGAGCGGTGCCGCGAACGCGCCATGGCGGCGGTGGAGGAAGCCCCGCCTCGGCACCGGGCCGGGGCGGATGCAGAGCAGCTCTTGCGGGCGCTGGCGGCGGGCATCGCAGCATGAGCCCGACACCGGGAGCCTACAGCCTGATGTCGCCGGGGTTGCCGCGCGCGAGGATTTCGATGTCCTTGAGCTGCTCCGCATTGGCGGCCAGCAGCTTCTTCCACGCCCCATCGCGCTGGTCGGCATCGAAGCCATAGACGATGAGGCGCACATCGGGAGGGGACGAGAGGGAGAGGGGAGCGCCGTCCGCCACATTGCGTACCGCCGGGGCCACCATGCGGGCGCCGCCGCTCATGTCGGCGAAGGCGACGAGATGCCGGGCGATCAGCCGATAGGTCTCGATGACCTCTGAAGCATGCTGCGTCAGGCGCGTCCGGTAGTTTTCGATCTGCTTGACCACGTTCTTGTCCCCCGCCGTGCGCAGCTCCGGATTGCCGAGAACCTTGGCCTCCCAGAACACCAGCTTCACGCCGTCCTCGGTCTCGTTGAAGGTGGCGATGTCGATGCGGGGCACGCTGCGGCTGCCGGGCTCAGCGGGGAAGGCGACCTCCACATCAACCACGTTGGGATTGGCGCTGACGATCGCCTGCACACCCTCCTTCTCCTCGCCCGCGAACAGGCCCGCCGCCCGCTTCAGCTTGCCCAGCGTCTCGCCCGGCACATAGGCGCGGGTCAGCGCATCGAAGCCATCCAGGGCGAAAGCGCCGGTCTCGGCGTCGAGCGCGACCTGGCCGGAAAGATCCGGGTTGAGCAGGTACTTGGGGTGTGTGGTGGCGACGATGCGGTCGTGCTTCATCTCCACCTTGAAGATGGACTGGCCGCGCCAGTAGACGTTGAGATAGTCGTCCCGCACGCCGATGACGAGGCTCTTGTCGTGGAGGACATCCCGCCACCAGCTATCCTTGGTCGCAAGCTCCGCAAGGGCCTCGATCATGCCGCTCTTGCGGATGCCACGCTTGAACCCAGCCATTCAGACCTCCCACCATTCGCCGTCGTGCCGCACGAAGACGTTCTCGAACAGGGACGGGAACCGGTCCGCCTCAAAGGTGTGGATCGGCACCAAGACCCGCGGCGCGATGGCGCCCGCGAGCCGCTTCAGATCGGGGATGGAGGCGTGGCCCGAGGTATGGATGACCTCAAAGCCGACGCCGTGCGCCTTCAGCTTTGCGAGGAGCGCGGCGATCTTCTCATCCTTCAGATAGCCAGCCCATTGCGACCAGATGGCATGGGCACCCGAGAGGCAGTCGGCTTCGAGCAGATCGTCGAGCAGGCTGCCGCGAAACAGCAGCACATAGCGCTCGGGATGCGCTGCGAGGTCTTCCGGATAAAGGCGACCGCTCTTGTGCCGCTCGATCAGGTCGAAGCGCTCGGCTTTCTTCACCTTCACCCGCTGGTGCCACGGGGTGAACATGGCGACCTCAGGCCAGGACGTCTGGGGAATGCTGTCCCTGCCCGTCGCGTGCAGCATCTCGGCGGCATAGAGATCAACCACCAGCGTGCGCCCGCTGCGCTTCGCCGCGCGGAAGATGGAGACCACGCGGTCGATGTTCTGGGCCGATGCGGCCACCAACGCCATGCCGGGCGTGCGACGGATAACGTCCGTCAAAGCGGCCTCTATCTCGGTCTCGGTGGGAAAACGCGCGTCTTCATCCAGCCGTCCGAGGCTCGATCCCTCCATCAGCATCACGTCGATGCCTCGGGGCGGCCGGCTCACCAGCTTCTCGAACAGGGCGCCCTTGCGGCCGTGGCTGCGGATGTCGCCCGAATAGAAGAGGCGCCGCCCGCCTGCTTCGACTGTCAGCGCATAGGCGTCGAACGCCGAGTGGTCGACCAGATGCGGCGTGATTGTAAATGGGCCGATACACAGTGGCCGGCCATCCGCGAGGTGTTCGGCCGCCGAGATGGCCGGCAGGTCGCGAATGAAGAAGGCGGAGGCGTTCAGAATACGTTCGGTGGCCGCGCCCAGGAAGATGGGCAACCCTGCATGAGCCCGCCCGAGCAATCCCCAATGGTCGCGATGGCCATGGGAAATCACGACGCCGAGCAGCGACGGGTCGGGCTCCGAGAAGCCGGGTACAGGCGGAAGCGCGGCTTCATCATTGGCATCGCCATCCAGAGGCAGGCCGCAGTCGAGCAGAAGGCGTTGCCCCTGCGCTTCCAGCTCAATCACGGAGCCGCCGATCTGCTTTGTCCCGCGATGGATACGCGCCCGCATGCTTCCCCCAACCACCGGACGCGAACCCCGGCAAATTGCCGCCGTCCGCTCCAGACAGATCGCGGTTGAGCGCTACCACGCCGCTACGTCAAATCCGGATGCAGGAGGCGACGGGCGCCAAGCGGAGTCGTGGACAGCGATCTTGTCGATGTTCGTCCGGCCCCTGCCGAGCGCGCGTGGGATGGCGAATGCGAGCACCCGCACTCAGCCTTGGCGGACGCGCTGTGTTCCCAGCGCCTATCCAGGACCCTACAAGCTGATTGTCTGGATACCGTTATCGGGTTGCGGCCAATGCTGCCGCAGCTCCGGCCCGCCCCCGACGGCCTGCTTTAGTCCGACGGCCAAGCCTCCGCGTAGAGGTCCCGCCCAATTGCTTCGAAGCCCAGCAAAAAAATCGCGACCGCGATGAGTCATCCGCGAAGCCGCCTCTATATCGTCGGAGCCAACATCAAATGGAGGCTGAATATGGCAGAAGAAAACGGGCATGGTGCCCTCTCAGTTCTGCAGTTTTGTAAGTGGGCCGGGATCGGCCGGTCACTCGCCTACAAGGAAATCGAATCCGGACAGCTGAAGATCAAGAAGGTCGGCCGCCGCACTCTGGTCACCATGGATGCAGCTCGGGACTGGCTCCACGCACTGCCTGGCGGAGCAGGGTGATGGAGGAGCGTAACCGAGCCGCGGCCTGCTCCGGACAACCGCCGCACGAGGACCAGCCAAACATGCCAACGGAGACGTCGCCATACGAGGTGGAAACCTACCAGCAGTTTGTCCGTGAAATCTTCGATACGGAAGAGTTTTCGGAGATGTTATTCATCTTCAACATTCCTTTCCGCATGGATGAGGATCAGACCTACTTCAAGGTGCGCGACCTGACTTTCTATCCCGGAAAGGGTTTGATTGTCCGTGACGGTCAAGTGCTTGAACAGAAAGGGATTGACGGCATGCTCGAGCTGCTCGGCCACAGCCGCGACGAGCTTCCGCCACCCCCCGATCTTTCTTGGCTGCCTTCCTTCGGATTGACGGCCAAAAAGGATTGACCTCTAAAGCGATAGCCGGACAAGGCCCCGTCTCCTGAAGCCAAGGGAGACGGGGCCTTTTTTGTCGGTGCAGCCCCCGGGTCACGCAATTAGAGCGAACGCTGTATCGGTGCCCCGTCGAGGCTTCTAACGATGATTGCCCGCTCCCGAAGCGCACGAGCTTGTCTGAGCCACACCCCAAACGCGACGCAGGTCATCGGTGTTCAGGCTGCGCGTCACGCGCAATATCGCAATACCCCCCTTCGATCACGATCGGTCCACCCACCATCCACCCACCATCCACCCACCAACATCTCCATGACCACCAGCACTCCCCCTAGCCCCAGCACCAATGCCCCCCTGCGCCCAATGCTGAGCAGGAGCGGGCTAAAGGAGGAAACCGTGCCCAAGACCACGATCCAGACTGATGCCCCTCTCCCCGATGATCCGCCCAAAATGGTGCAGGCCATCGACCGCCTCAACAGCCTCGGGATCATGTTCGAGCGCAAGACCCTGTACCAGCTCAAGATTGACCAGTGGAATTTCTACCCCGGCCGGGGGACCATCGTTCGTGATGGCGGCTTGCCCGAGGAGGACCGGGGCCTGGAGGCATTGCTTGCGCGGTTGGCCAAGAAATGGGGTTCCAATCGCGTTAGCCAAAAATGCCCCTCCTAATCCATTGATTTATCGATCGCTTCGCCGGGCTCCAGGCGGAAGATGGGATACGGAGGCTCCGCTTATTGAGTATCTTCATAAGCGGAGCCTCCGTAAACGGCCTAATCAACACGGCTCTAAAATGGGGAATTTTGTCGCCATGCGCTCCGACTGGCCGCGTTTATACTCCGCATCCGTATAGCGCTCTTCAAAGGGCGCACGGTTGAAGGAAAAGGGCGGCTGGTAGCCCGCCTTGCTTCGGGCATCCGGGCCGAGTGACCGTGATGTCAGCACCCTCCGCATTTCGACCCGCCCGGTTTCTCTGCGCCAAACGCCAGCCAATGTATTCAGGTCAGTATTCTTTTGCCCATTAATCGGTTTTTCCTTGGGCATTAGCCTGGGGTCGAGGCCCTTCATGCAGTACTGGAACCAACGCCACTGGCTATGCACCGAATCGTCGCGATGAAAGCGCGCGTTCATGAAGCTCTCCGTGCCATCAGAGCCGTCTGATGCATTGTCAATATTGTGCCACCATCGGTGAAAATCCTTTCGATACCGATCCGGCACATGTAGTGCTAAATGTGTGTGGTATCCAAGCGTCTTCCCGTTTTCATGCACTGCGTAATAGAATGCAGAAAGGTTTCGGTGTGCCATAAACTTGCGAAATCGATCGAGGAACCTTTCCAAATTTTGGGTAACAGCCTTGGCGCTGACGATATTCGCCACCTTCCACGCTATCGTCAGTTCTACGTTTAGAACGACGCCCTGATAGTTTGCAAAAAGTATAGAACTGTAAAGTTTGATGGCCTGATCGCGGCTAATATACTTGGTTGTCGCTGGGGGCGCCTTCCGCCAAGTGAATTCGGCTGAACGAGCGCCAACGGGAAAGGCCGGCGCAAAATGAGCGCCAAAGCGCGCCGTGACCTGCGGCTGAGTTGCAGAAGGCGGGAGGGGCTGAGAAGTCGGAAGGGACATCCGAAGGTGACTCCAGGCAATTTATCCAAACGCCTGGGGGATGCCCAAGCTTTAAACATATAGTGTTTTGCTGAAATTTCAAGTTGGCGCAGGTCTGCGTTATATTGTCGCTGATGCGCGGGAAGCTTCGTCACCAATAAGCGTTTTGGTGACGAAATGACTGAAAATAAAGACACTTACGGCAATATACATCTCCCCCTTGTGCCGCGGGATATTCTCCAGAGGCATCACGTGTTTGAGGCGGGGGATACCCGATTTGCGAGCTGTGCGCGCCTTTTGCAATCTTTGTGGCGTGCAGGGCGTGGACTTGCTGCCGGCCGGCATCGAGGGCGGGATGGGCGCCTCCGCGTCCTGGGCAGTCGCCTGGATCCCGCGGATGCGCGTCGTGGCCGTAATTTCTTGACGCCGGACATCGCCCGGCTGGCTCGCCGTGCCGTAGCCTATCGAGAATATGGCGCCCTCATCGATGAGCAGCGCCTGTGGGAAAATCTCCTGTCGAGCCAGCCGCTCACCTTCAACCTGTTCGCACTGTGCCAGGTGGACGAGGAGCGCTGCCATCGGCTCTTCGAGCGCCTCTTCCCCGGCTTCTTCGCGAAGGTGGAGAAGTTGGCCTTTGAGCACTCGCCGGGCCGTGGTGACCCGCGCTATCTTGGCGACTACACCGCCTTCGACCTCTTCGTGAGCGGTACCGGCCCAAACGGTCGGCCCGCCTTCATCGCCATCGAGGTCAAGTATTCGGAGGATATGCGACAGCCGGGGCGGAGCGGGTCTGCCCGGTATCGGGAACTCACCCGTGCCTGCGCCCTTCATCTCGATCCCGAGGCGCCGAGCCTTTTGACCGGTCACCTCGCCCAGCTCACCGCCGAGCATCTCCTGGCCGCTCTGATCCGGGAGCAGTGGGGGCAGGGTGCTCATGGCCTCTTCGTCACGATCGCGCCTGCCGCCAACCGGGAGGCCTGGTATGCCGTGGAGCTTTACCGCTCCATGCTCGACCGCCGACCTGACGGGGTACCCTTCATGGCGCTGGCCTTGGAGGATGTGATCGCGGCCGTTGGCGCTGCGGGCGACCCCGACCTTTCCGCGCGCCTGCATGCGCGGTACACGGACTTCTCGCCGGTTCATCGTCTCATCGACGACTGGGAGCCCTTCACCGAGGCCTGATTGGGCTGATGCAGGTCCGCTCTGCTGGGCGCGGAAGCGGACCTGCCTTGACGTCCCGCGTTCGTTCATACATCTGTACATACGGAAGGAGCCATCGCCATGGTCGCACTCAAGCTTGGAAGGATCGGCAATTCGGTCGGCGCCGTGCTGCCCAAGGAGGTGTTGGCCCGCCTCAAGGTGGAGCAGGGCGATACGCTCTATCTGACCGAGACGCCGGATGGCTATCACCTCACGCCCTACGAACCCGAGTTCGAGGCGCAGATGGAGGAAGCCCGTAAGATCATGAAGAAGCGGCGCAACGTGCTGCGTGAGCTGGCGAAGTGAACGAGCCGGCCGTCCGGCAGGAACCGCGCTGGGTCACAAAGGCCGTGGTGCTCGCCGTTCATGACGCCCAGCTCGCGGAGCATGGCGGCGGCAGGGGCGTGCGCGACGAGGGGTTGTTGGAAACAGCCCTTGATCGCCCGAAGAACCGTTACCATTACATGCAGCAGGACGAAGCCAGCCAAGAGCAGTTGTCCGCCTCTGACGTGGCGGCCCTGGCAGCTGCCTACGCCTACGGCATCGCCAAGAACCATCCCTTCGTGGACGGCAACAAGCGCACCTCCTTCGTGGTGTGCGAGCTGTTTCTCGCCCTCAACGGCTACGATCTGACTATGGATGATGCCGCAGCGGTGACAACATGGTTGGCGCTGGCCGCGAGTGAGTTGACCGAAGATGACCTCGCAATAAAAATAGAGGCATCGCTGAACATAGGGTGACATTCTGTTTAGATAACGCGGCGCTTACCCTGAACAGGTGCCCGGTGTTTTGACGCAGACGATACTTCTATATGAGTTGAGCCGACGCGCTTCTGCCCGGCAGCGTCTCATGCCCGGCCTGGCTCCCTCCGTCTCAATGCCAGAAGCAGTACTTTCCCTCCCCTTCTATCCTCGTCCAGCGAATATCATCGTTGGGTCTTCTCTCGACCTGCTCCATAACACCACCCAGGCCGGGGTGAGGCGCTCTTCTCACGCGAGAGGTCACCTCATGTTCCCGCACGTTTCCTCAGCCCACCGGCGTCCGCTGCTCGTCCGGCACCGCCGTCTTATTCATGCGTCGTCGGAAGCCATCATCGGAGCTTGGTGCAATCCGGCTCTCTTCGCCTCGCTCGACACGACCGAACCCCACATGGGCGTCACGTTCAGCATCGATCCCGCAGCCACGCACCGCGCCAGCATCACCCTTGGCGCTCCCCACGCCGATACCCAGGAACGCCTGCCCCTCTGCATGAGCTATCAACCTGCGGGCTCGGGCCGCGAACATTATGTGGCCGGTCCCATTGACGACTGGTACGCAATGCGACTCTGCCTGACGCTGTCACCGACCCTTCATCTCGTCGCAAGCGCCGACAATGGACCGACCACCCCGAGGACCTTCTGCAGTCTTTCGTTCGGCGCCATGGAGAGCGTCGTCTCTCAGCGATGGGCGATGCGGTTCCTGGTGGACGCGCTACCGTTGTTGGCCGAAGGATTGACGGGCCGAGGCCGTGCCGGGTGACGGCGATGAGCACTACGTTTTCGCTGTAGCGATCCGATGAATAAGCTGCACTTGAAGCACTGTTCACAACAGAAAGTCCTTTGGGTGAATGCAATTTATATGGTGATGCACAGCTTTAGCCCCAGTCGATAGCGATTGCCTCGGCTTGGCGAACAACCAAGTCGACCGCAGCCTTTTGAAGGTCTGGTGGATAGCCATAACGAGCGAGCAGCTTCCGCACCTCAATTCGCATCTTGGCGCGAACACCTTCTTTCCGGGTCCAGTCTATGGTCGCCGATGCACGGATAGTCGCCACTAAGAGCTTTGCCAGCGTGCGCAACGTATCATGAGCCATCAATTCTCGCGCCGATCCATTTTCAGCCAGCGCCTCATAGAAAGCTACTTCTTCTTGAGACAAGCCTAATTGAGTCGCCCGCACTACATGGGCTCTTATATCATTTGCGAGCGCGATCAACTCCTCAATGACCTGCACACTATCAACAGCACGGTTGTGGTATTTGCGGAGTGCCTCGTCCAGGCGCTCGCTCAATTTCTGAGACTGGACGATGTTGGTCCGAGCGTTGGCCTTGATCTCATCGGCGAGCAGGCGGCGCAACGTCTCAACAGCGAGGTTTTTCTGCTTGGTACCGCGCACCTCGGCAAGAAATTCGTCTGAGAAGATGGAGAGGTCCGGTTGCTCCAGCCCTGCGGACTTGAACACGTCAAGGATACCGTCCGCCATCACTGCCCTCGACAGCAGCTGTCGGATGTCGCGCTCCACCGTAGCGCGACTCCGTCCCGCGCCCGTTGTGTACTTCGCCAAGTTTGCCCGCAGCGCCACGACCATTGCAATCTCGTGCGCGCGCTCCTTGACCCGGTCGTCGCCCGCGCTGATCGCATAGGCCACTTCCAGCTTGAACCCCGTCTCGATAAACCCGTCACGCCTGCCAGTTGCCAGCAAGTGTTCGAGGCATTGCTTGAGGATCGTCAGGCGTATGGTTGGTGGTGCAGAGAAAAAATTCTTCCATTCAACGCCATCCAGCAGCGCCAAGGCACTTTCAAGCAATGTGAGTGTTTGACGCGCAGCTTCATCGGGGTCCATGCGCACTTGGTCACGGTCGCCTTGGGTATATTTTTCAAGAGCCGCCTTCAATTCGGCGCCGATCCCGAGATAGTCGACCACTAACCCACCAGGCTTGTCACCCCAAACCCTGTTGACACGCGCAATCGCCTGCATAAGGCCGTGCCCACGCATCGGCTTGTCAATGTACAATGTGTGAAGGGATGGCGCGTCGAACCCGGTCAGCCACATGTCACGAACGATAACGAGATTGAAGCCGGACGACGGGTCCTTGAACCGGGTCGCCATTGCCTCCAGCCGGGTCTTGGTGCGCAAATGGGGCTGCAGCGGTTGGGGATCGTCCGCGCGGTTGCCTGTAATTACCACCTTCATGAGGCCCGACTTGTCGTCGCTGGTGTCGGCTGAAACCCAAGCGGGTCGGAGCTTGGCGATCTCGTCATAGAGCATCACAGCGACACGGCGGCTGATCGTCACGATCATTCCCTTGCCACCTGCCATGGCATCGCGCCGCGTGTCGAAGTGCTCCACCACATCAGCGGCGATCTGGGCGACGCGCTCAGGTGCGCCCACCACCTCCTCGAAACGTGCCAGCTTGCCCTTGATGCGCTCCACGGCAGCATCATCACCTTCAGCCAATTCCTCAGCCAGCGCATCAAGCTGCGCGCGTTCGTCGTCATCTAGGGCTAGGTGCAGACGGGCAAGTCGAGCGGTGTAATGGATCGGGACCGTTGCGTTGTCCTGGACGGCACGGGTCATGTCGTAGGTATCGATGACGTCCCCGAACGTACCGTAGGTATCGCGGTCCCGCTCCTCGATTGGCGTGCCTGTGAAGCCTACGACTGTGGCTTGAGGGAGTGCTTGCCTGAGATAGTCAGCAAATCCCACAGCCTCTCGCACGCCGCCGTCTCGCTCCACGTAGCGCTTCTTGAAGCCGTATTGTGTGCGGTGCGCCTCGTCGGCGATGACGATTACGTTGCTGCGATCGGTGAGGAGGGGGTGCGAGCCGTCCTCGCCCCTGAAGCGCTGAATGGTCGTGAAGACCAGACCGCCGATATCGACTGCAAGCAAGCGGCGCATCTCTTCCGAAGTCTCTGCCTGCATTGGCGTCATGCGAAGGGCTGCGCCATGATCTGCGAACGTGCCGAAGAGTTGGTCGTCGAGGTCGTTGCGGTCGGTGACGAGTACGATGGTGGGGTTCCTCAGCGCCTTAGCAAGCTGGAGCTGCCGCACGAAGAACAGCATAGTCAACGACTTCCCCGAGCCCTGCGTATGCCAGACGACGCCGCCCTTACGGCTGCCGGACTGGGTCGCGGCTAGTGTCGAAGCGAGTGCCTTCCGCACCGCATGGAATTGGTGATAGGCGGCTAGCTTCTTGGACTTGACCGTCCCGTCCTTGATCTCAAAAGCGATGAAGTCGCAAATCAGCTCGATAAAGCGCTCGGGCGCGAACACGCCACGAATCAGAACTTCAAGTTCAGAGCGCCCGGCGTCATCAATGTCCACACCGTCAATCGTCCTCCATGGAACGAAGCGGTCCAGTTGAGCTGTCAGTGACCCGATGCGTGCGTTGCTGCCGTCGCTGATTACAAGCACCTGGTTGGTGCGCATCAGCTCCGGTGCCCTCGTCTTGTAAGTCGTCAACTGGCTGTGAGCCTTCTCCAGTGTTGCGGAGGCGTCCGATGGGCTCTTTAGCTCCAGAACCGCTACCGGCAGGCCGTTGATGAACGCAGTGACGTCCGCGCGAACCGTGCCCTTCTCGCCCTTCACGATGAACTGGTTGGCTACCAGCAGCCGGTTGGCCCCTGGGCTCTCCTGATCGATGATCTTGATACCAATGGTGCGCGTGGTCCCCTTCTCGTTCACCTCGACCGGCACGCCGCTGACGAGGAACGGGTGAAATAGGCGGTTATTCTCGATAAGGTCCTGGCTCTGTGACGCCTTGATCTTGAGCACGGCCGAATTGACCATGTCGGCGGTTGCCTCGGGATTAAGGGAGGCAATGGCGCTGCGCAGTTCAGGTTCTAGGATCGCTTCGCGGTAGTCCGCCCGCGCACCCATAGACCCATCCGGTGCGAGATAGTCACCCGGCACGCTCCGCCAACCAAGCAACTCGAACCACGAGAGCGCCGCCAACTCGACGGCTTCCTCGGCCAGTTCCATCCGTGGGCTGTGGGGGGGGGTAGGGTAGGTGTCGCTCATGTGCCCTCCGGTCGACCGAGCACGAAGCGGGCGCGCTCGCGCCGGAGCATTTCGTAGGGGCTGATGCAGGACACAGTCAGCCCAATGCAGGCGTTGGGTATCTTGATCTTGCGCACTGTGTCCGCTGGCACCTCATGGGTAACCACAGTGCAACGGTGCGCGAGAGCGTGGGAGACCAGCCAGTAATCAGCAACCTGTAGGAAGGTTGCGATGGCTGCGCGCTCGTAGGCCTGCGCTGTTGCCCAAGCACTCACGCGCCCGAGCGCAGGAACAACCGAAGCGTCAGGTGGCAGGAAGAAGGCGTCGCCCCGTGCCCTCGCCCAGTCGGCAAGGTCGTCGCTACCTGCAACCAATTCGTCGGAGACCTTGTCGATACTGCCGACCAACCCCGCGGCGTTCTGGGCAATGAGCCATTCCCAGAAGGCCGGGCAGAAGTCGAAGCCATAGTGCAGGTTGCGTGCTTGGATGAAAATGTTGGTGTCCAGCAGGTAGCGCATCAAAGCATCGCCCCCAGCTCACGACCGATCGTGTTGAAGGTCTCGGTTTTAGCGACACCCAACATGCGGAAGGCGTCACGATAGAGGGTCTGGCCCTCCAGCGTGCTCTCGACCAGCGCACGAGCGAAGCGTTTGCCGACGCGGGACAGGGTTGTTCGGTAGAAGTCGCCGCCACCGGACCCTGCGGCTTCGGCCAATGCGCGGAGACGTTCACGCTCCATGGCCCATACCTGCCCGAAGGCATCGCGCGTGATGACGCCTGCATCAAGAAGCCGCCGCAAAATCACTAGCGTGCTGACCTTGAACTGTCGCGCAAGACGCTGCATTGCGGCATCGATGGCTTCGCCGGGCTGCACGGCCAACCGGAAGGCAGCCAGCGGCACCAGCAGTTCGGCTGCGACCGCGTTGCACCAGACCTCTTCCCGGCGATGTCCATTCAGGGTGGCGGCAGTCGCATCGGACAGCGCAGACGCCCCAAGCCATAGGTGGGCCAGTTCGTGCGCGAGGGTGAACATCTGGCCGGACTTGCTGTCCGCCCCATTGATGAAGATAAGTGGCGCGCGACGGTCAGCCAGCGCGAACCCCCGGAACTCCTGCGGGTCAAGCGCACGGTGGGTGTTGGACAGAACGATGCCGCTGACCATCACCAGCACGCCGAGTTTCTCAGCCTGCCCGATGAAGAGGCGCAGTGCCTCCTCCCATGTCCGACAAGCAGCCCGGGCGGAAAGGTCGAAGCCGAGACGTTGCGCCATCGCCGCCGCGACCTCCTCGGGGCGTTGGTCAAGCGTGGCGCTGGCCACGAAGTCGGCTTCCGGCATCCGGCTGGCAAGGGAGAACTCGCGATACCATCCCTGCCGCTCCTGACAGGCATAAAGCATGTCGATCAGGTTCGGGCTGGCGCGGCGCACGCCTCGCCCGTCATGGGTGCGGAAGTCTGGGATCGGCAGCGGCTCGTCCGGGGGGCTGGGGAGAAACAGGTAGCCCACCGGCACATGCACGGCGCGGGCGAAGTCCTCCAACTGCTTCAGCGTGGGCCTTATGTCTCCCGCTTCCCACTCCGGGAGCTTGGGGAAGCGCCCCGTCAATTCGTCAGCCGCCATCACTCCGGCGCGCTCACGCGCCCAGCGCAATAATTCTGGTCTGACGGCGACACGCGTCATGCAGCGGCCTCCTCATCCGCATCTTTGCCTTCGTCTCGTTCAGCCTCCCAGTCGAGACGCGCCGCATCGTAGGTGGTCTCGTCGAGGCGGAACAGCACATAGCTAGGGTCGAAGGTCGCGCCTGCGATCTCGATCGCGTCGTACTCGTCATCGAGATAGGCGTTGAAGGCGCCGTGCTCGTCGTAGCTGGGCTTGTCCCCAGCCGCTCCGTCCGGGGCGGTACGGCTCCAGGCGACATCAAACAGGAACGCAACGAGGCTGTCGCAAAGGCCGCCAAGCATAAGCGCGTGCTGGCGCTGGAGGGTGCCCCAATCAAGCGAGCCACCATGGCGCATGTTGGGGATGTTGCTTAGTTCCGCGAGGGCATGAGCCGCGCCGTTGATGCTGCCCAGCAGCCGGGTGATGGTCTCGTTGATCTTCACGGCCTCGGGGTGATCCGCGACCGAAAAGTCCATGGCGTTCAACAGCGTGCGCGTGCGCTGATGGAACTGTTCATCCTTGCCGAAGGTGATACCAAGATGCAGGCCGATGGTGGCGTGCGCGGCCTCGAACAGGGTGCGGACGCTCTGGAGGCAGAAGGCGGGCTGGCTCTCTATGCTGCGCTCCAGCGCCTCGATATGGATGCGCAAGGGCTCTGCCCTGTCAGGGTGGGCCTCGATAAGCGCGCGCAGCATCTGGAGCGTGTAGGGCATGCCTCAGGCCGCCTCTACGTCTTTGTTGGCGTCCTTGATGCGGAGTTCGCCGGAGATGAGCTTGGGCAGCAGGGTGTCACGGAGGGCGCGCAATGCCACTGCTTCTTCCACAAGGCTGAGAATGCGCTCGTAGATGGGATGAACGAAACGCTCGAAAGCAGAAATAACCTCGTCGCTACCGTGAACGATCTTTGCTGTTTGAAGTGTCGTGGTGGTGATCGTGTCGAACACAGAGCCATGGGCGCCATGCACCAACTCTGCGACCAGCGCCGAAAATGTGCAGGCAAGCCAAAACGGCCTTTGCGCCTCCGAGTGAAGTGCATAGCAGGTCTGGTTCATGGCCATCTCGCGCCCGAAAAGACAATGCCGTCCCGTCGTTGCACCGCGCGCCACAACAACTGTTGACAGGGCCGGCACCATGCGAGTGGCGCTTTCTTCTACCCCGCGACGCGTAATGGTGCGTTCGGTGACTGTGAGAAACCGGTCAGCGCACTGGCTGACGTCCTTTGCACTGGCCCACAAAATAGGACCGCCCCAGTATGTCGGCTCCTCGGTCTTCGGAGTGCCGCCAGATATGAGACGTGCATGGTCAAGAAGCGATGCCTTGCTCCACCCCTCCGGTAGGCCGCCCTCTCCGAACCTGTCGGGGAACAGGGCGGCGGTGGCAGCGGGGAGGCAGGGGTTACGGCCCTCAGCCTTGGCGCGGACAGGGTCGAAGTCCACGAACCAACTCTTGAACAACGCCCGCGCCATCTCCTCCAGCGTCGCCGCCATGCGCCGGTTCAGCTCGATCTTGTCGTCGAGGGAGCCGAGCAGGTGAGCGATCTGTTCTTGGACGCTGACTGGCGGCCAAAGCACCTCGGCACGGTGCACGTCGTTCCTGTTTATGCCCGGTACGGCTGCCTTGTCGGTGTAGGCTTGAAAGTCGAGTGTCTTCAAGAAGTAAGCGACGAAGCGAGGGTTTGCCCCCTTGAAATCACGCACATATAGCGTCGTATTCAACGGCCAAAAATCAGACCGGACGTAGAATACTTGACCAATGGTGCCGTAGCGACCTGTCACGACACCCGGTCCGCGCACCATTGATTCTGTATGTGATCCGCTCGGCCCACTCGACGATACAATCGGAATGGGCCCTGGCGTCCTCTGCGTTGAGGCGAGGTCATATCCTCTTTTTAGCTCGATCACATCGCCAAGCGTGGTGGCTCTCCACTCACCAGCCATGGCCGACCCCTGCCAGTGCCTTGCGGATGCACTCGTCCAGCTTCGCGCCCTCGGCCATCTGCTCGCGCAGAGCCTTGGTGAGCCGGGTCATCTTGGCGTCAAAGCCCTCTTCGTCTTCCTCTGCTGCCTCGGTGCCGACATAACGCCCCGGCGTAAGCACGTAGTCCTGCGCCGCCACCTCCTCGATCGTGGCGGACTTGGCGAAGCCGGGCACGTCCTGATAGTGCCCGCCGACCTCTCGCCAGGCATGATAGGTGTCGGCGATCCTATCGATGTCGTTGCCTTCACCGTCGCTGGTCAGTTCCTTCATGGTGCGCGAGACCATGGTGCCGAGTCCCCGCGCGTCGATGAACAGGATATTGTTCGTCCGGTCGCGCAGCTTCTTGTCGCGCGAGAGGCCGTTCGACTTGTCGCGGGTCAGGAACCAGAGGCAGACGGGTATCTGCGTGGTGGAGAAGAGCTGGCCCGGCAGCGCCACGATGCAATCGACGAGGCCGGGGTAATGGATTTGCCGCCCGCCCTCGCCAACCGTGATGCCCTCGATCAGTGCGCGGCGTATCTCACCCTCGCCGGACTGCTGGCTGGAGAGCGAGCCGTTGGCCAGCACCACGCCGGCGTAGCCATCCGGCGCGAGGTGGTAGATGATGTGCTGGAGCCACGCGAAGTTGGCGTTGCCCGCCGGCGGCACGCCATAGCGCCAGCGCGCGTCACCCTTCAGCTTGTCGCCGCTCCAGTCGCTGTCGTTGAAGGGCGGATTGGCAAGGACATACTTCGCCATCAGTCCCTTGTGCAGATCCTCGTGGAAGGTGTCGGCCCACTTGGAGCCAAGGTTCGCCTCAATGCCTCGAATGGCGAGGTTCATCTTGGCGAGCCGCCAAGTGGTGGCGTTGCTCTCCTGCCCATAGACGGCGATCTGGTCTCGCGCCTTTTTTGGGTCGACGTGCTTTCCGGCGTGCTCCTCCACGAAGCGCTCCGACTGCACGAACATTCCGCCCGACCCGCAGCAGGGATCGTAAACGCGGCCCTTGAACGGCTCTAGCATGGCGACCAGCAGCTTCACCACGCATCCCGCCGTGTAATACTGCCCTCCGCGCTTGCCTTCCAACTTGGCGAACTCGCCGAGGAAGTATTCATAGACGCGGCCCAGCATGTCCTGTCCGTGATGCGCATCCTCGAACTTGATGTCCGAGAACAGTTTCAGCACCTCGCCTAGCTTGGTCTGATCCAGCTCCTGCCGAGCGTAGTTCTTGGTAAGCACGCCCTTGAGCGTGGGATTCTCATCCTCGATGGCGATCATGGCCTGATCGACCAATTCGCCGATGGTCGGCTTGGTGCTGGTGGCGTTCTCCTTCAGGAAGGTCCAGCGCGCCCGCTCCGGCACGAAGAAGATCCCTTCACTAATGATAAGGTCGCGGGCGGCGTCCGGATCGTCGAGCAGGCACGCCTCTTCCGGGTTCGCCTTGACCTCAGCGATACGGGCATCGAAGCGGTCGGAAATATACTTCAGGAAGATCAGGCCGAGTGCGACGTGTTTATATTCGGCGGCATCCATGTTTCCGCGCAGCTTGTCGGCCGATGCGAACAGCGTTGCTGCTATCGAAGGGCCGGGCTTTATGGCCTTTGCTGTACCATTCTTGCTCCCCGGCTTTCTCCCTCGTGGCACGACGCACTCCCCCGATCTTGAATTTCCCGTCCATCGGACTTTTCCGTCATGGATGGTTAATGTCGTCTTGTGAGGCAAGGAGAAAGTAGCCCGATCGACCAATTTCCAAGGCACTGGCAACCGCAACATCGCCACACGATGGCAGGCGGCGAAAGCGCTCAGCACCCCGCAATCGTCCGCTTCCAGGTCGGATAGCAAAATAGGCTACGCATCCCGAGGAGCGGAGCGCTCCCACTGAGAATCCCATGGGGCGACGTTCGCCCCTTCACCGACTCGCCAAATCCCGCCAAAATCCGCCCGCGTCCGCCGACGCATACTCCCCAAATTCTTCCCAGAAACACAAAAGCCCCGCATCGGGCGGGGCTAAGGTATTGAAAAGATTGGCGCTCCCAAGGGGACTCGAACCCCTGTTTTCGCCGTGAGAGGGCGACGTCCTAGACCGCTAGACGATGGGAGCATCTCGCGAGAGGGGTGCTCTATAGCGGCGTTCTGCGGGGACTTCAAGCCTCGTTGGGCAAGGATCTGTGGCCAAAGATGGCGCTGCCCACGCGCACGTGCGTCGCGCCCTGGCGGATGGCGGCCGGAAAGTCGGCGCTCATGCCCATGGAAAGGCCCGAAATGCCGTTGCGCGCTGCGATCTTGGCCAGCAGCGCGAAATGCGGATCGGGCACGTCCGTCGCGGGTGGAATGCACATCAGGCCGAAGATCTTTAGCCCGTGGCGCTCCCGGCATTCGGCGATGAAGGCGTCCGCGGCTTCCGGCAGGACGCCGGCCTTCTGCGGCTCGGCTCCGGTGTTCACCTGCACGAACAGGCGCGGGTTCCGGCCCTGGCGGGCCATCTCCCCGGCCAGTGCGGCGGCGATCTTCGGCCGGTCCACGGTGTGGATCACGTCGAACAGCTCCACCGCCTCGCGCGCCTTGTTGGATTGCAGCGGCCCGATGAGATGCAGCTCGACGCCTTGATAGTCCGCGCGCAAGGCGGGCCACTTGCCCTGCGCCTCCTGCACCCGGTTCTCGCCGAACACCCTCTGGCCGGCGGCCAGGACCGGCACAATCTCGGGGGCCGGGAAGGTCTTGGAGACGGCCACCAGCGTCACGGTGGCCGGATCGCGCCCGGCGTCGCGGCAGGCGGACAGGACCTCCGCGCGCACGGCGTGAAGACCTGACGCTGCGTCCTGCGCCTCGGCTTGTGTGTTCATGATGCCCTGACCTCTCCCCAGGTGCAGTCCTGGAACGCCTGTAACGCCTGGAGCGCCGATGCCGCTGCAGGTGAAGTCCATGCGATCGCCACAGGCGACGGGGCGCCGCCGCCCGCCAGACCTGTGCGTCCGGCAGCAGATGGACCGATCTCCCCATCCGATCAAGAAGCGTTTACAACACTCCTGGTGGCACCTTCGAGAAGAAGCCGGTGGGGAGCGTGACCGAGCATGGTCGAGCGTAGCGGCGAAGAGGCACCTGTCGCTTCGAGACGGCTTTCCAGCCTGCGCCTGCGCATTCTCTTTCTCATTTGCCTCGTTGCCGTGCCCCTCTCCGTGGAGCGCCTCATGGCCCTCGTCGCGGATCGCCGGGACCAGATCCAGTCCCTCGAGGATGACGTGCGCGACTTGGTCCGCCGCGCCACGCTGGCCCAGCTCGAAGGGCTGACGCGGGCCCGCACCGTGCTCGACGTGGTGTCGCGGCAGGCGGAGGACCTGCTGGAAGATCCGGCGGCCTGCATCCCCTTCGTGACCCGGCTCGCCGACGAGGTGGCCGGCATCCAGGGCGTCTTCATCGCCACCCCGGACGGCGACGTGAAATGCGCCCACGCGCCGCTGGCCATGGGCGTCAACATCGCGGATCGGCCGTTCTTCCAAGAGGCCCTCGCCGCCGAGGACATGCTCATGACCGAGCTGTCATTTTCACCGGTCAGCGGGCTCAACTCCGTCTTCATGCTGCGCGCCGAGCGCGCGCCGGGGGGCAAGCCGCTGGCGGTGGCCGGCATCATCCTCGACCTGCAGTGGCTCTCGCGGATCGCCGCCGGCAGCGCGGTGGAATCGGGTGCGATCGTGGATGTGGTGGGCGAGGGCGGGACGGTGCTGGTGCGCTATCCGACTTTGCCCGAGATCGTGGAGCACCGCTTTCCGGACCATCCGCTGACGCGCAAGATCATGGCCGCGAAGGAAGGCGTCGTCACCACTATCGGCTATGACGGGAAGGAACGGATCTTCGCCTTCAACCGCTTCGAGGGGCTGAATCTGCGCGTGGTGGTGGGCATGGATACCGCCAAGGTCCTTACGCCCATCGACCGCAAGATCCAGACCACGGCGTTCGTGCATTTCGCGGCGCTGGCTTGCTTCCTGCTGGTGTCGTGGTTCGCGGCCGAGCGCATCATCATCACGCCCATCGCTCGGCTGACGCGCTCCGTCGCCGCCGTCGGCCGGGGCGAGGCCGACCATGTGAAGGACAACGACGTCACCGAGTTCGCCCCGCTGGTGCGGGCCTTCAACGAGATGGCCCGCCGCCTGTCCCAGCGCAACAGCGAGCTGCGCACCATGAACGGGCGCCTCGCATCCCTCGCCCGCACCGACGGGCTCACCGGCCTCGCCAACCGCCGCACCTTCGACGTGCAATTCTCCCAGGACTGGGTGCGCGCCCGCGGCGATGGCGCGCCGCTGACCCTGGTGATGCTGGATGTGGACTACTTCAAGGCGTTCAACGATGCGCGCGGCCACCTGTCTGGCGACGAGGCCCTGCGTGGGGTTGCGCGCATGCTGTCGGCGGCGGCGGCGGGGACGAAGCATCTGGTCGCCCGCTACGGGGGCGAGGAATTCATCGTGCTGATGTCCGGGGCGGACCTGGCCGAGGGCCTGGCGTTCGCGGAGGATGTCCGCGGTCTGCTGGGGGAGGTGGCCATCGCCCATCCGGCCTCGCCCCGCCGTCGCCTGACGGCGAGCTTCGGTGTGGCCAGCACCATTCCGACGCAGGAGGGCAGCCCGGACACGCTGGTGGCGGCGGCTGATGCCGCGCTCTACGAGGCCAAGCGCTCCGGCCGGGACCGGGTGGTCGCCCACGCCGACCTGTACGCCAGTGGGGCGAACGGCACCTTCCGTTAGAGCATGTCGGGTCCGGCTCAGGCGAGCCGGCGGATGTTGCGCAACTCCAGCCCGACCGCGGAGATCCGCGCCAGCGCCTCGGCGAGGGGCTCACGCGCCACCGCCATGTGGAAGGCGTTGGCATGCAGCAGGGTGTCCGCCGCCTCCACGATGCCCACATGGCCGGGCCAGAACAGCAGGTCGCCGCGCCGGGGCTCCGCGTCCAGCGGCAAAGCCTCGCCGAGGGAGGCTTCCTGCATGTCGCTGTCGCGCGGGGCGGCAACGCCGGTAACGGCGAGCGCCGTCTGGACCAGGCCGGAGCAGTCGAGGCCGAGGCTAGAGCGGCCGCCCCACAGATAGGGCACGCCCAGGAAGCGCCCGGCTACGGCAACGAAATCACTCTCCCGCTGGTCCCGTTCGGCAAGATGCACGGCGGGCAGGAAGCCGTCGGGCGTCACCGCGAAGCCGCCGCGAATCTCCCGCACCGCCACCTGGCTGCCGAGTACCAGCGCTTCGCGGGGCGGCAGCTTGATGTCGGGGCCGGGGAACAGGAAGGTGCGCAGGGCTCGCACGGTGTGGGTTGGCGCGGCGCCGGGTGCCGCGAGGGCTTCGGTGGGCAGGTAGCCCACATAGCGGTCGGCCTCGAGCTGGACCCAGGACCAGCCCTCGGGATCATCCTCGAACACGCGGACAGTCTCGCCGAACAGGGCCTGGGTTTCGAGCGGGGCGTCGCCGGCGGGCCGGCGGCGCAGCGGCGCCACCGGCACCGCCACGCGGCGCACGTCGCCCTCGACATAGCGGGCGGCCTCCACCTGACCCTTCAGGGCGGCCGAGGCGAGGTCCGGCCGAGCCGGGGTGAGGCGAGGATCAAGCGACATG
The DNA here is from genome assembly GCF_043193975.1 of Xanthobacter versatilis. Taxonomy (NCBI): domain Bacteria; kingdom Pseudomonadati; phylum Pseudomonadota; class Alphaproteobacteria; order Hyphomicrobiales; family Xanthobacteraceae; genus Xanthobacter; species Xanthobacter versatilis. Next base: position 68,043 of record NZ_JBAFVB010000007.1, read on the forward strand.
GCGGGGCCTTAGAGCGTTTTCGAGCGAAGTGGGCACCGGTTCGCGTGAAGAAAACGCGTCAACCAGAGAATCTAGCGCGTTTTCCGTGAGCCCATGCGCACGGAAAGCGCGCTAGCCGTAGCGCTCGGCCAGCAGCGCATCGAGGGCGCGGATGGTCTGGGCCTCGCCGCCCTCGGGGCGTCCGGGACGGGCGCCGGAATTCCAGGCGAACAGGTCGAGGTGCAGCCAGGCGCGGGCCGCGCCCACGAACTTCTCCAGGAACAGGGCGGCGGTGATGGCTCCGGCGAGGCCGCCGGAGGAGACGTTGTTGGTGTCGGCGATCTTGGACTCGAGCATGCCCTGGTAGGGCGCCCACAGCGGCAGGCGCCACAGGGGGTCGGCCTCCACCATGGCGTGACGGGCCAGGTCAGCGGCGAGGTCCTCGTCCTGGGTGAAGGCCGCGGGAAGCTGCGGCCCCAGCGCCACCCGTGCCGCGCCGGTGAGGGTGGCGAAATCGATCACCAGCTCGGGCGCCTCCTCGTCGGCGAGGGCGAGGGCGTCGGCGAGCACGAGGCGGCCCTCCGCGTCCGTGTTGCCGATTTCCACGGAGAGACCCTTGCGGCTCTTGAGGATGTCGCCCGGCCGGAAGGCGGCGGCGGAGACCGAATTCTCCACGGCGGGAATCAGCACCCGCAGGTTCACCTTGGCCCCGCGCGAGAGCAGGAGATGGGCAAGGCCCAGCGCGTTCGCCGCGCCGCCCATGTCCTTCTTCATCAGCAGCATGGCTGAGGAGGGCTTGAGATCGAGGCCGCCGGTGTCGAAGGCCACGCCCTTGCCCACCAGCGTCACCTTGGGGTGGGCGGGATCGCCGGCGCGGATCTCGATGAGGCGCGGGGCGCGGTCGGCGGCGCGGCCCACCGCATGGATCATGGGGAAGTTCTCCACCAGCAGCCGCTCGCCGGTGACTGAGCGGAAGGCGGCGCCATGGCGGGCGGCGAGCGCGCGGGCGGCGTCTTCCAGCTCCGGCGGGCCGAGGTCGTTGGCGGGGGTGTTCACGAGGTCGCGGGTGAGGGTCACGGCCTCGACGGTGCGCACCAAGGCGTCGGCATCCACCCCTTCGGGCAGCACGAGCCGCACGTCGCGGGCGGGGGCGGCCTTGTAGCGGGTGAAGCGGTAGGTGCCCAGCGCGAACGCCAGCGCGGCAAGGCGCGGGCTCGCCACCTCGCCCTCCAGCCGCCACGCGCCGGCCGGCAACAGGCCGGGTAGGGCGCCGGCGGCGAAGGCATCCGCCCGGGCCCCGGCCGCGACGCCGAACAGGGCGCCGGCGAGGCCTCCCTCGGGCGCGGGCACCAGCAGCAGCTTGCCGGCCTCACCGCCAAAGCCGGCGGCCTCGGCGAAGCGGCGAGCCGTCTCCGGCACGGCGGCAGACGCGAAGGTCTCCTTGGTGACGCACCAGACGGGAAGGCTCATGGAAGAGGCGGGCGCAATACAATCGAGCATGAATGAACTCCTGCGCACCGCCGGGGCCGTGGACGCGGCGGCGCGGCGCGCGAAAGGACCTGTAGGCCAATGGGTAGAGCGCGATCCGGCAATATGGCAACGGTTTCGTTGCCGCCCCGGCGGCAAAATCACCCGTGCGCGGGGGAGGGCATGGGTGCCCGCAGGCGGCGGGGCGAGGTCAGCCGGCGCCGAGCAGGCTGGAGTAGGGATGCAGCAGCAGCCCGGCACCAGCCAGCGCGACGCCGTAGGGGATGGTCTGGCCGGGGACGGCGATGGTGCCGACCAGCCGGTCCGCCTGACGGTGCATGGCAAGGGCGGCAAGGGTCAGGACCCCGCCGATAAGGCCGCAGGCGAGCACGAACAGCGGCAGTTGCGCCGGGTCCGTCCACAGCATCAGCACCCCCGCGAGCTTGGCGTCGCCGGCTCCCACCACATTCTCCGCGAACAGGGAAAAGCCCAGCGCCGTGACCGCCACCGCCACCAGCAGGCGCAGGGACAGGTCGGGCAGGGGCGTGAGGATGGCGAGAGTCGCGAAGCCGATCAGCAGGGCGGCGATGACGGTATTGGGAATGATGCGGCGGGCGATGTCCGTTCCGATGCAGGTGCACAGGGCGGTGGGATAGAGCCCGAGAAGGAGGAGTTCAGCCAACCACATGGGTGCGCTGTCCGTGCCGTCAGTTTCCGGCCGCGGCCGACGACGCCTGAAGCCGGGCGAAGGTGGCGGCGATCTGCACCAGCACGGTGACGATGGCGATGGAGAGGCCCGCGGCGATGAGCCCGTATTCGAGGGCGGTGGAGCCCTCCTCCTCCCTGATGAAGCGCCAGAACAATAGCTTCATGGCTTGAAAATCCGATGCCGCGCGGCAGATGCGCCGCGGTGAGGCCGACGCTAGGGGGCCGCCCTTGCGGGGAAGTAAAGAACGCCCGTGCCGATGCCCTCGCGGCGCCTCCGGCTGATCTGAGGGTTAACGCTCCCCTCCTGCGCGCAACCTGTGGCGGTGATGTGCCGGCTTGAGAGTACCAGCGGCGACCGGGCGCGACGGAAACCTTCTCCTGGTCCTGAACCGGTCTTTGTAACAGCCGCGCTTCGGGCAGGGGATGCGGGTGAAGGAGGGCGGCGGCGCATTTCAAACGCCCCCCTCGCGGGGTGGGTGTGTTTGCGCTAAAGGTATAGACTGCCTTCCCCTTGCTGCCTTCAGATCGCCGAGCATGCCCATCGTCCGCTCCCCCAAAGCCAGCCGCGTCATCGGCGAACCGTTCGAAGGCACCAAGCTCCGGGTCGAGGCCCGCGAGATTGCCGCCGCCCACAAGGGCCGCGACCTTGAACTGCGCAATGCCGTCGTCGCCCGACTCAAGATGGCACTCCACGACGGCCGCGCCGAGGCCGAGCGCCAGCTGAGGCAGGACGGCTGCGGGCGCTGCTGCTCCATGCGGCTCTCCGCCCTTCAGGATGCGGTGATCGCCTCCGCCCACGAGGTGGCCACCAGCTTCCTCTATCCGGCCGACAATCCCTCGCGCTCCGAGCGCATGGCGGTGGCGGCCGTGGGCGGCTACGGCCGGGGCATGATGGCGCCGGGCTCCGACACCGACATCCTGTTCCTGCTCCCCTACAAGCAGACCGCCTGGGGCGAGAGCGTGGCCGAGGCCATGCTCTACATGCTGTGGGACCTGGGCTTGAAGGTGGGCCACGCCACCCGTTCGGTGGACGAGTGCCTGCGGCAGGCGCGGGCCGACTTCACCATCCGCACCTCGATCCTGGAGGCGCGCTACATCGTCGGCGACAAGGGCCTGTTCGAGGACCTGGAGAAGCGCTTCGACAAGGAAGTGGTGGAGGGCACCGGCGCCGAGTTCGTCGCCGCCAAGATGGCCGAACGGGAGGAGCGGCTGCGCCGGTCCGGCCAGTCGCGCTATCTGGTCGAGCCGAACGTGAAGGAGAGCAAGGGCGGCCTGCGGGACCTGCACACGCTGTTCTGGATCGCCAAGTACGTCTACCGGGTGCAGACCACCGACGAGCTGGTGCAGAAGGGCGTGTTCACCCGCGAGGAAGCGCGCCTCTTCACCAAGTGCGAAGACTTCCTGTGGTCGGTGCGCTGCCATCTCCACTTCCTCACCGGCCGCGCCGAGGACCGCCTGTCCTTCGACGTGCAGCGGGAGATGGCCCAGCGCCTCGGCTATACCGAGCATCCCGGCCAGCGGGACGTGGAACGCTTCATGAAGCACTATTTCCTCGTGGCGAAGGATGTGGGTGATCTCACCGCCATCCTCTCCGCCGCGCTGGAGGCGCGCCACGACAAGCCGGTGCCGGGACTGAAGGGCATGGTGGAGCGGTTCCGCGCCGGATCGCGCCGGATCACCCTGAAGGAGACGCCGGACTTCATCCTCGACCATGACCGCCTGAACGTCATCGACGACCAGGCCTTCAAGCGGGATCCGGTCAACCTCATCCGCATCTTCCACGTGGCGGACAAGCGCAACCTGGCGCTCCATCCCGACGCCACACAGCTTGCCGCGCGCTCCCTCGCCCTCATTGACGCCAGCGTGCGCGAGAATCCGGAGGCCAACCGGCTGTTCCTGGAGATCGTGACCTCCAAGAATGCGCCGGAGACCGTGCTGCGGCGCATGAACGAGGTGGGCGTGCTCGGCCGCTTCCTGCCGGAGTTCGGCAAGATCGTCGCCATGATGCAGTTCAACATGTACCACCACTATACGGTGGACGAGCACCTGTTGCGCTGCATCGGCGTGTTGTCGGAGATCGAGCGCAAGGTGAATCCGGAGAACGGGCTCGCCAACGACCTCATGGGCACGGTGAAGAACCGCAACCTGCTCTATGTGGCGCTACTGCTGCACGACATCGCCAAGGGCCGGCCGGAAGACCATTCGGTGGCGGGGGCGCGCATCGCGCGGCGCATCTGCCCGCGCCTCGGCCTCTCCCCGGTGGAGACCGAGACCGTGGTGTGGCTGGTGGAGCAGCACCTGGTCATGTCGCAGGTGGCCCAGTCCCGCGACCTGTCCGACCGCAAGACCATCGAGAACTTCGCCGCCGTGGTGCAGAACCTCGAGCGCATGAAGCTGCTCACCATCCTCACCACCGCCGACATCAAGGCGGTGGGGCCGGGCACCTGGAACGGCTGGAAGGCGCAGCTGCTGAAGACGCTCTATTACGAGACCGAGCCGGTGCTCACCGGCGGCTTCTCGGAAGTGGACCGGGGCAAGCGCGTGTCCGCCGCCCAGTCCCAGTTCCGTGCCCAGCTCGCCGACTGGTCGGACGAGAAGGTGGCGGCCTATGTGGCCCGCCACTATCCGCCCTACTGGCTGCGGGTGGACCTCGACACCAAGCTGCGCCACGCCCGCTTCATCGACGAGGCGGAGACCGCCGGCCGCTCCATCGCCACCCATGCGACGCTGGAGGCAGGGCGCGGCATCACCACCCTCACCGTGGTGGCGCCGGATCATCCCAAGCTGTTGTCCATCATCGCCGGCGCGTGCGCGGCGGCGGGGGCGAACATCGTGGACGCCCACATCTCCACCACCACTGACGGGCTGGCGCTGGACACCATCGCCCTGCGCCGCGCCTTCGATCGCGACGAGGACGAACTGCGCCGCGCCGGCCGCATCCAGGAGGCGGTGGAGCAGGCCCTTACCGGCGAGGTGCGCCTGCCGGAGGTGATGGCCCGCAAGATCCCCAAGGGCCGCCGCACCTTCACGGTGGAGCCCGAGGTGACGGTGAACAACGCCTGGTCCAACCGCCATACGGTGGTGGAGGTGTCCGGCCTCGACCGGCCGGGCCTGCTGTTCGCGCTGACCAACACCCTGTCGCGGCTGAACCTCAACATCGCTTCGGCCCATGTGGCGACCTTCGGCGAGCGGGCGGTGGACGTGTTCTATGTCACCGACCTCATGGGCGCGAAGATCACCGGCGCGGCCCGGCAGTCCACCATCCGCCGGGCGCTGGTGGCGGTGTTCGAGGGCCCCGCCGAGGACGAGGAAGCCCCGCGCCGCGCGGCGCGCGGGTAGGGCGATTTTGGATCGGCCGGATGGCTGATGGTGCATGTCGCTGATGGGTGGCGCGTCGCCGGGCGCCATCCGCGTCCGGCCGTGCTATAGGCTCCGCCCGCTAATGCGAGGGGCCGGGCGGGTGCTGTATGACGACGAGTATCTGACGCGGATCGAAGCCATCATCCGCGTCCATCTTCCGAAATGGGGCCTGCCGCCCGACGCGGCACTGAACCTCATGTCCATTTCCGAGAATGCCACCTTCCGCGCCACGGCCGGCGCGGGTGACCTAGTGCTGCGGGTCTACCGGCCGGGCTATCACACGCCGGCGGAAATCCGCTCCGAGCTGGCCTGGATCGAGGCGCTGCGGGCCGAAGATGTGGTGCCCACCCCGCGCATCATCCCGACCCTGGACGGGCGTAGGCTCGTCGAGATCGACGATGGCGGCACGCCCCGCCGCATGGCCGCCTTCGCCTTCGTGCCCGGCGCCGAGCCGCAGGAGGGGGCGGGCCTGCCGGGATGGTTCGGCCATCTCGGCGCCATCCATGCGCGCCTCCACGCCCATGCACGGCGCTGGACCCGGCCGCAAGGCTTTACCCGCAAGGTGTGGGATTTCGAGAGCATGCTGGGGCAGCGCCCGCTGTGGGGCGACTTTCGCGCGGCGCTGGGCCTCGACGCGCCGGGTCGCGCGTTGCTGGAGCGAACCGCCGGGGTGCTGAAGGACCGGCTCGGCCCCTTGTCCCAGCCCGGCAGCTTCGGCCTGATCCATGCCGACCTGCGCCTCGCCAACCTTCTGGTGGAAGGCGAGAAGCTGACGCTGATCGACTTCGACGATTGCGGCTTCTCGTGGTTCCTCTACGACTTCGCCGCCGCCGTCTCCTTCATCGAGCATTCGCCCGTGGTGCCGGAATTGAAGGCGGCGTGGCTTGAGGGCTACCGCACCCGCGCGCCGCTGCCGGACGCTGCCGAAGATGCCCTCGACGTGTTCGTGATGCTGCGGCGAATGCTGCTCACCGCCTGGGTCGCCTCCCACGCTGAAACGCCGACGGCGCAGGCCATGGGAGTGGCCTACACCGAGGGTACGCTGGGGCTGGCGGAGAGATTTCTGGCGCGGCGGGGCTGAGGACCACCACCGGCGACTGGCGCCGGGTCAGCCGGCCGAAACGCGCCGCCCTTCCTTGTAGGCGTCGATCCACTTGTGGATCTCCGTGACGTGCTCGGACTCCTCCTCGAAGAACTCCTTGGCGAGCACCTTGATCTCAGGGTCAGTGGTCGTCTCGAAGATCTTCTTGTAATAGCGGAAGCTTGCTTCTTCCGCGTCGCGGGCGATCTCGAGTGCCTCGCCATGACCGATGAAGGGGTCTGCGGCCCAGATCCCCGCCGTTTCCGGGCTTTCGAGATCGGGCCAATTGTATTCACCAGCCTTCAGATCGGGCATCTCGCGGAACGTCGCGCGTGCGCGGGCATCCGCGAGATGCATCCTCGAATAATCCGACAGCCGCCGGAAGAGCTTGGCGACGTCCTTGTTGCCGCAGCTCTCCATGACGTCGGCAAGTTCGCCGAACCGAAGAGCCGCCTCCTCCTCAAGCTTTACGGCATAAGCCAGGAATTCACCGACGCTGTCCAAAGTGGCACCCTCCAGAAATCCAAAGCAATCAAACGTGGTGTCAGGCATGCCGGCGATTGAGACGCCCGGCGTAGCCCGTTTTTCACGCCTCGGCGGGGCAGTGCTCGTAATGGATGATGACTTCTTCCTCACGGGCGATGAACTGGCAGGCCAGACGATAGGGCGGCGCCACATCGTTGACTTCCGCATCCGTGATCTGCTCTTCGGTAATCTTGCCCAGCTCCTTGAGCTTGGTCTTTTCCCGCTCCGTCAGCGCAATCGCCATGCGCGGCTTGCCCTCGACATATTCCACACGGATGAGGCAGGAGCCGCACTCGCCTTCCTGGCATTCGAAGGGAATCTTCACCCCGTTGGCGCGGGCGACGGTGAGGATGGTGCCCGTATCGCCGGCCGTAGCGTAGGCGCGCTTGTCCTTGGTGGTGGTCGAGCGGAAAGTGATAATGGGCATGATGGTATTCCGGTGATCTAGAATTTAAAAAAACTTCGCACACGCAATATTATGGGATGACATCAAACTGATATATTTTGCGGATGCGTCAGGCGAACCTTTCCAACATAAATCTAGAATAGCTTTAGGTTCTTGATTTATGTCATTTCGATGGGAAATATTTGGGCGCCCCGACCTTGTGGCTTCCAACTTGGGCTTGGCCTGAGCGCGAGCGGCGCGAGACCCCGCGAGGGACCCCGCGAGGGACCCCGAACGTGACCAGGGATATGACCCTTGGCCGGGACGTTCCGATTCTCGCGGCCATGGCTGCACCCAGCAAAAAGGGCGGCCTCTCGGCCGCCCTTCAGCTTGCTTCAGATCAGTGCCGGATCACTCGGCAGCGCCGGCCTCGTCGCCGGTGGCCGCCGGGGCGGCGGCACGGGCGGCGTCGCGCTCGGCCTTGGCCTTGGCTTCCAGGTCCTCGCCGGTGGTCTGGTCCACCACCTTCATGGACAGGCGGGTCTTGCCGCGCTCGTCGAAGCCCATGAGCTTGACCTTGACCTTGTCGCCTTCCTTGACCACGTCGGAGGGCTTGGCCACGCGCTCGTTGGCCATCTGCGACACGTGGACGAGGCCGTCCTTGGAGCCGAAGAAGTTCACGAAGGCGCCGAAGTCCACCACCTTCACCACGGTGCCTTCATAGATCTGGCCCACTTCCGGCTCGGAAGCGATGGACTTGATCCAGTTGATGGCGGCCTTGATGGCGTCGCCCGAGGCCGAGGCGATCTTGATGGTGCCGTCGTCCTCGATGTTGATCTTGGCGCCGGTCTTCTCGACGATCTCGCGGATCACCTTGCCGCCGGAGCCGATCACTTCGCGGATCTTGTCCACGGCGATCTTCATCACCTCGATGCGCGGGGCGTGCTCGCCGAGTTCCGCGCGGGCGGTGGTGAGGGCCTTGGCCATCTCGCCGAGGATGTGGACGCGACCGTCCTTCGCCTGGGTGAGGGCGACCTTCATGATCTCCTCGGTGATGCCGGCGATCTTGATGTCCATCTGGAGCGAGGTCACGCCCTGCTCGGTGCCGGCCACCTTGAAGTCCATGTCGCCGAGGTGATCCTCGTCGCCGAGGATGTCGGAGAGCACGGCGAACTTCTCACCCTCGAGGATGAGGCCCATGGCGATGCCCGCCACCGGACGGCGCAGCGGCACGCCCGCATCCATCAGCGCCAGCGAGGTGCCGCAGACGGTGGCCATGGAGGACGAGCCGTTGGACTCGAGGATCTCCGACACCACGCGCAGGGTGTAGGGGAACTCGTGCTTGGCCGGCAGCATGGGGTGGATGGCGCGCCAGGCGAGCTTGCCGTGGCCGATCTCGCGGCGGCCGGGGGAGCCCATGCGGCCGGTCTCGCCCACGGAGAAGGGCGGGAAGTTGTAATGCAGCAGGAAGTGCTCCTTGTAGGTGCCTTCCAGGCTGTCGATGAACTGCTCGTCCTCGCCGGTGCCCAGCGTGGCGACGACCAGGGCCTGGGTCTCGCCGCGGGTGAACAAAGCGGAGCCATGGGCGCGGGGCAGGATGCCCACTTCCGACACGATGGGACGCACGGTGTAGACGTCGCGGCCGTCGATGCGGATGCCGTCGTCGAGGATGTTCCAGCGCACGATCTTGGCTTCGAGCGCCTTGAGCACGTCGGAGACGACCTGGGCGGCGGGCACCTTGGTGCCGTCGAGCGCCAGTTCCTCGTAATACTTCTTCACCTTGGACTTGGCGGCGCCGACGGCGGCGTAGCGGTCCTGCTTCTGCTTGATCTTGTAGGCAGCGCGCAGGTCGGCCTCGGCGATCTCGCGGACCTTGGACTCCACTTCGGAGACATCGGCCGGCTGGAAGTTGCGCGGCTCCTTGGCGGCCTTCTCGGCCAGCTTGATGATGGCCTCGATCACCGGCTGGAAGTGGCGGTGGCCGAACATCACGGCGCCGAGCATGATTTCCTCGGGCAGCTCCTTGGCTTCCGATTCCACCATGAGCACGGCGTCGCCCGTGCCGGCGACCACGAGCTCAAGCGCGCTTTCCTTCACCTCGTCGACGGTGGGGTTGAGCACGTACTCGTTGTCGATGAAGCCCACGCGCGCAGCGCCCACCGGGCCCATGAAGGGCACGCCGGAGAGGGTGAGCGCGGCCGAGGCGGCGACCATGGCGACCACGTCGGGGTCGTTCTCCAGGTCATGCGCCAGCACGGTGATGACCACCTGGGTGTCGCACTTGTAGCCTTCGGGGAACAGCGGGCGGATCGGGCGGTCGATGAGGCGGGAGACCAGGGTCTCCTTCTCGGAGGGACGGCCCTCGCGCTTGAAATAGCCGCCGGGGATGCGGCCGGCGGCGTAGGTCTTTTCCTGGTAGTTCACGGTCAGGGGGAAGAAGTCCTGGCCGGGCTTGGGCTCGCGGGCGGAAACCACGGTGGCGAGCACCTTGGTGTCGCCGTAGGTGGCGAGCACCGAGCCGTCGGCCTGGCGGGCCATCTTGCCGGTCTCGAGGGTGAGGGTGCGGCCACCCCAGTCCAGCTCTTCGCGATGGATGTCGAACATGAGTGTTCTTTCTTGATTCAGGCGCGACGCAGGCAAGCCATGAGCAAGACGGCCGGACGCGCCGCGCGAAGCTGCTCCCTCAAGAGGAGGCTCCGACGGTTGCGTCCGGCGATCCTGCCATGACCTGTCCTTCGTGCGCGGACCCGCAGCCGGCCCCATGCCCGCTGCGTAAAGCACGCCTCTTCAAGGCGCGCACGGCGCCGGCCCTCCATGGGCCGGGCCGCTGCTGAACCCGCCGGCGCGGGTCTTCGACCGGTGCCGGGCGGGTCATTCTCACCGCGTCAGCGGCGGATGCCGAGACGCTCGATGAGGGACTTGTAGCGCCCTTCGTCCTTCTTCTTCAGATAGTCGAGAAGGCTGCGGCGCTGGGACACGAGCTTCAGCAGCCCGCGGCGCGAATGGTTGTCCTTGTGATGGGACTTGAAGTGACCGGTGAGGTTGGTGATCCGCTCGGTGAGGATCGCCACCTGCACTTCCGGCGAACCCGTGTCGCCGTCCTTCGCGCCAAAATCCTTGATCAGCGCCTGCTTGCGCTCTGCTGTGATCGACATCGGTCCATCCTTTCAACGAGAGTGGGGTGGAAGCCCTTGGGATGAGCCACCGGGTTGCCGGATGGCCGTTCAGGCTTCCGCTCGGCCGGGCCGGGATGTCGTCCAGCACGGTCGAGGCAAAACGCGGACGGCGGCGCCTTTCGGCACCGTCCGCGCGGCGGACTATATCCAGTTTTCCCCGTGAAACCAGAGGAATGTTCACGCTGGCTGGTGGGGGTGGTTTGGCACCAGCGCCGGCCAACTCCCCCCGCCCGAACTCGGCTGTTGCCGAGATCGTTCCCCGGAGCTGAAGCCGGAAACATCCGGCTTCAGCGCGGGAGAGGGGTCCACGGTGGGCCGGTCGAGGCCGCAGACCTGAACGCAGATGCTGCGACCTCGGCGTTTGCCGTGCTGCCGGGTCCGACGGGAGAAGGTGCTACTGCATCCCGATGGTGGTCAGGTCCTGGAACCAGTGCTGGGCCTGCACGAAGCTCTTCACCTTGGGCGAGAGCGCATGCGGGTTGGTGTCATGCACCACCCACACCAGCACCGCGTCATCCACCACCGTCTGGTGCACCTGGGCCAGCAGCGCGTCCTGCTTCTGGGTGTCGAAGGTGTGCTTGGCCTCGTCGATCAGCGCGTCCACCTTGGGGTTGGCATAAAAGCCCCAGTTGACGCCCACCGGCGCCACCTGCCGACTGTCGAAGAAGCGGATGAGGGCGTAGAGCGGGTCCGAGGTCACATAGGCGATGTTGTTGGCGGTGATGCCCGCGTTCGAGGGGTCCTTCGCCCCCTTGCGCCAGGCGGTATAGAGCGCCTCCAGCTCCACCACCTTGAACTCCACGTCCACGCCGATTTCCTTGAAGCTCGCCTGCAGGAACTCGTTCATGGGCAGGGAGAGCATCTGGCCGGTACCGCCCGCGGCGATGATGAAGGTAGCCTTCAGCGGCTTCTCGGGGGAATAGCCGGCTTCCTTCACCAGCTTCTTGGCGGCCTCGGGATCATACTTGAGGTCGAACTCCGGCTTGCCGAACCAGGGGCTGGACACGTCGACCTGACCCTTGGCCGGCTTGGCGAGGCCGTTCATCAGCTCCACCACGCCGTCGCGATCCACGGCAAGGTTGAGCGCCTTGCGCAGGCGCACGTCGGTCCAGGGCGAGCCGGGCAGCACCGAGAGGTGGTAGTTCCAGACGTGCGGGGTGACGTTGGTGACGATCTTCATGCCCGCCGACTTCAGCTGAGGCACGGCGTCCGGCGCCGGAGTCTCGATCAGGTCCACCTGGCCGGCGAGCAGCGCATTGGTGCGGGTCAGCGCCTCCGGCATGGGGATGAGGATCATGCGGTCGGTCTTGGGCAGGCGGGTCTTGTCCCAATAGTCGGGGTTCTTGACCAGCTCCAGCCGCTCGCGGGGCACCAGCTTGTCCTGCTTGAACGGCCCGGTGCCGGACGGGCTCTGGGCGAACTTGTCCCAGTCGCGGCCGAGCTTCTCATACTGGGCGGGGCTGGACACCAGGAACCACAGCATCTGGTAGGGGAAGAACGAGTCCACGTCCTTGGTGGTGATCTCGACGGTATTATCGTCGATCTTCTTCCAGGAGGCGATGCCGGGCAGGCGGGTCTTCACCTGGGCGGCCTGGCGCTTGTCGTAGTGGGGCGCCTTCTCGTCCAGCACCTTGTCGAGGTTCCACACCACCGCATCGGCGTTGAAATCGCTGCCGTCGTGGAATTTCACGCCCTTGCGCAGGGTGAAGATCCACTTCTTCTGGTCGGCGGGGTCCACTTTCCATTCGGTGGCGAGGCCCGGCACCAGCTTGCCGGGGCGGTCGGCCACGTTCATCTCCCACGCCACCAGCGGGTCGTAGAGGGTGTAGCCGGTGAATTGATAGGCACCTGCCCCACGATCAGGCTGTCCCGTGGTCTGGGGAATGTCAGCCATGGAGATGCCGTAGCGGACCACGCTTTCAGCCCGGGCCGGGGCCGCCAGTGCAACGGCGGCGAAAAAAGCAGCGGCTAGGGAATGTCTAAACGCCATGAAAACGTCCTTCCGTGGAGTGCCCCCACGGAAGCAACGCAAGACGCATGCCGCATTGTATGCAATGCGCCAGATACGCTCAGCTCAGCAAGGTTCGCCCTTTTGGTGCGCGCAGTCCGGTCCGACGTTTACGGGTCGTCATGGCCGGGCTTGACCCGGCCATCCATGTGGTTGGGCCGCGCGGAAGGCTCCGAACGGAGCGACCAGCGGCATGGCGTGGATGCCCGGCACAAGGCCGGGCATGACAGGGGTGAGGGATGCCCCTTTTTGAATTGCCAAACAGGCTTCAGCGCTTGCCGCGGCGCGGGGGCTTCTTGTCCTTCTGGCCCCAGTTGAAGACGCGGTGGGGGAAGATCTCGCCTGCGTCCACGTCGCCGATGGCGATGAGGGCGCCCTGGCAGGTAATGGCCGCATGGCCCTGCACGATGGGCGCGTCGCGCCCGCGCAGGATCACGCTCTGGCCGCAGCGCAGGCGATGGGCGTCGGGTGGGGTGACGGCGATCTGGGGGATCTCCTCCAGCGCCAGCGCCACCGGGTCGAGGGCGTCCATCAGGGCTTCCTCGCCGGCCTCGGCGCGCTCGCGCATCTCGTCGAGGGGCACCAGGTCCTCTTCCAAGAACGGGCCAACGCAGGCCCGGCGCAGGGCCGAGACGTGGCCGCGCGCGTCCAGCATGCGGCCGAGGTCGCGGGCGATGGCGCGCACATAGGTGCCCTTGCCGCATTCGGCTTCCAGCACCGCATGGTCGGCGTCGGGCCGCTCCACCAGCTCGATGCGGAAGATGGTGACCGGGCGGGGCTGGAGCACCACCTCCTCGCCCTCGCGGGCGAGGTCATAGGCGCGCTCGCCGCCGATCTTGAGGGCCGAATAGGCCGGCGGCACCTGCATGATCTCGCCCCGGAAGGCGGCGAGCGCGGCGACGATGTCCGCGTCGGTGGGGCGATGGTCGGAGGTGACCACGGCCTTGCCCTCGCTGTCGTCGGTGTCGGTCTCGACGCCGAAGCGCACCGTGAAGCGGTAGGTCTTGCGGCCGTCCATCACGTAAGGGACGGTCTTGGTGGCCTCGCCGAAGGCGATGGGCAGGCAGCCGGAGGCCAGCGGGTCCAGGGTGCCGGCGTGGCCGGCCTTGCGGGCGCCGAAGATGCGCTTCACCACCGCCACCGCCTGGGTGGAGGTCATGCCCGTGGGCTTGTCCAGCAGCACCCAGCCGTCCAGGTCGCGCTTGGGCGCGCGCGGGCGGTTGTCCTGCTCGCGGGAAGCGCGGGGGGCTTCGGCACCGTCCGGCAGGGCCTGAGCGGCGGTCGCATCGGCCGCGACGGGGGCGTCAGCCTCGGCGGCGAGGATCGGGGCGGCGGCGTCGGCAGCAAAGGGGGCGGTCATTCGGCGTCGGTCTCTTTGTCGGTGTCGGTGTTGGCGTCCGGGGACGTGTCATCCGAGGAGGTGTCATCGAGGTCGCGCACCACCTTGGGCGAGCGCAGCAGGGCGTCCATGCGGGCACCCTCGTCGAACGAGGTGTCCGCGCGGAAGCGCAGCTCGGGCACGGATTTCAGCTCCATGCGGCGGCCGACCTCCAGGCGCAGGTAGCGGGCATTGGCCGCCAGCGCCTTGATCACCGGGGTGATGTCCTTGCCGCCGAGGGGCATGACGTAGCAGGTGGCGATCTTGAGGTCCGGCGACATGCGGACCTCAGGCACCGTGATGATGTGGGCGGCGAGCACCGGATCGGTGATGGAGCCGCGCTGGAGCACGTCGGCCAGCGCGTGGCGGACAAGCTCGCCCACGCGCAGCATGCGCTGGGAGGGGCCGCCCCCCGTGCGGGTATCAGGTTTCATGGGTCTAGAATGCCTTTGCGGGTGCCGGGCTTTGGCTGGACCGTGGCCGGGGCACCTTCTCCTTCAAAAGGGAGCGGACGGGTTTGGACCGTGCCGCTCCGGTTGGTTCTCTTCACCCTCGACGCCTTGCGCCTTCTTTCGCTTGCGGAGCCCGCGCGCGGAAGAAGGGAGCGGGCTGCGGTGGTGCCGCCGGCACCGTCGTCAGACGGTCCTGCCGGCGAAAGCGCCTTCCCCCTCCCAACCCTCCCCCGCAGGCAGGAGAGGGCTCAACCCCTTGACGGGAGAGGGATTTGGCGACCTGTCGCCCGCCTCACAGCGAGCGCTGGATCACCTCGACGCGATAGCACTCGATCACGTCGCCGGCGCGCATGTCCTGGTAGTTCTCGAAGGACATGCCGCAATCCTGGCCCGCATGCACCACGCTCACCGCATCCTTGAAGCGGTTGAGCGTTGCAAGCTTGCCTTCGTGGATCACCACGTTGTCGCGGATGAGGCGGACATGCTGGCCGCGTTCCACGTTGCCGTCGGTGACGGTGCAGCCGGCCACCTTGCCCACCTTGGAGACCGCGAAGATCTCCTTGATGAGGGCGTTGCCCAGCATGGTCTCGCGATTGATGGGCGCGAGCAGGCCGCTCATGGCCTTCTTCACGTCATCCACGAGGTCGTAGATGATGTTGTAGTAGCGGATCTCGATGCCCGCCCGCTCGGCCGCGTCGCGCGCTTCCTTGTTGGCGCGCACGTTGAAGGCGATGATCGCGGCGCCGGAGGTTTCCGCCAGCGTCACGTCACTCTCGTTGATGCCGCCCGCGCCCGAATGGATGATGCGGGCCTGCACCTCGTCGTTGCCGACCTTCTCCAGGGCGCCGATGATGGCTTCCACGGAGCCGGACACGTCACCCTTGATGATGAGGGGGAATTCCTTCCGCCCCGTGGCCTTCACCTGGCTCATCATCTGCTCGAGCGAGCCGCGCACGGTGGCGGACCGCGCCGCCGCCTTCTCGCGCTTCTGGCGCTGGCGGTAGTCGGTGATCTCGCGGGCGCGGGCTTCGTTCTCCACCACGGCGAGGCGGTCGCCCGCCTCCGGGGTGCCGTTGAAGCCCAGCACTTCCACCGGCAGGGACGGGCCGGCCGTTTCCACGTTGGCCCCGGTGTCGGAGATGAGGGCGCGCACGCGGCCCCATTCGGCGCCGGCCACCACGATGTCGCCGACCTTCAGGGTGCCGCGCTGCACCAGCACGGTGGCCACCGGGCCGCGACCGCGGTCGAGCTTGGCTTCCACCACGGTGCCTTCGGCCGCACGGTCCGGATTGGCGCGCAGGTCGAGCAGTTCCGACTGGAGCGCGATGGCCTCGAGCAGCTTGTCGAGGTTGAGCTGCTCCTTGGCGGAGACCTCCACCTCGAGCGTGTCGCCGCCCATGGATTCCACCTGCACTTCATGCTGAAGCAGCTCGGAGCGCACGCGCTCAGGCTTGGCGCCGGGCTTGTCGATCTTGTTGATGGCCACGATCAGCGGCACCTTGGCGGCGCGCGCGTGATTGATGGCTTCCACCGTCTGGGGCATCACGCCGTCGTCGGCCGCCACCACCAGCACCACGATGTCCGTCACCTTGGCGCCGCGGGCGCGCATGGCGGTGAAGGCGGCGTGGCCGGGGGTGTCGATGAAGGTGATCTTGCTGCCCGAGGGTGAAGTCACCTGGTAGGCGCCGATATGCTGGGTGATGCCGCCGGCCTCGCCGGAGACCACGTTGGCCTTGCGGATGGCATCCAGCAGCGAGGTCTTGCCGTGGTCGACGTGGCCCATGATGGTCACGACGGCCGGACGCGGCACCAGGCTTTCCGGGGCGTCGGGCGTGTCGAACAGGCCCTCTTCCACGTCGGATTCCGAGACGCGGCGCACGGTGTGGCCCAGTTCCTCGGCGATCAGCTCGGCGGTGTCGGCGTCGATCACGTCGGTGATCTTCACCATCTGGCCCTGCTTCATGAGCATGCGGATCACGTCCACGGCCCGCTCCGACATGCGGTTGGCGAGCTCCTGGATGGTGATGGTCTCGGGCAGGATCACCTCGCGGAGGATCTTTTCCTTGCTCTCCTGCGCCCGGTGTCCGGTCATGCGCTGGGTGCGGCGACGGAACGAGGCGAGCGAGCGCTGGCGCTCGTCGTCGCCGGACAAAGCGGTGACGAGGGTCAGGCGGCCACGCTGCTTTTCCTGGCCGGCGGGGGCGCGAGGCACCTTCACCGGGGGGGCGACGCGCGCGCCGGGGCCGCGACGGGCGGCACGGCGCTCCTCGTCCTCAGATTCGGCGGTGCCGGCCGGACGCGGGGTCAGCGGCCGCGCGGTGGTGGCGGCAGCGCCCGCTCCGGCGGTGCCGCCGGTGCTCGCGCCGGCGCCGGCCGGACGGTTGCCCTGCTCCTCGCCGCCAAAGCGCTTGCGCGCTTCCTGCTCGGCGCGGCGCTTGCTCTCGTCTTCCTGGGCGCGGCGGGATTCTTCCTCGCGCTTGCGGGCTTCGGCGGCCTCGCGCTCGGCGCGCTCGACACGCTCGCGCTCGGCGCGGCGACGGGCCTCTTCCTCGGCGGCGCGGCGCTCTTCCGCCATGCGCCGCTCTTCCACTTCGCGGACGCGGGCGTCGGCGAGGGCGCTGGCGCGGGCGTTGCGCTCTTCCTCGGTCAGGGTGCGCAGCACCACGCCGGAACCGCCGGGACGCTGCTGGGCGCCGGGACGGCCGGGAGGGCCACCGGCACCGGGACGGCGATCGGCACCGGGGCCGCCGGAGCGCGGCGGCTGGCCGGGACGGCCGGGAGGGCCACCGGCGCCGGGGCGCTGGGAGCCCTGCGCGCTGGAATGGGACCCGGGACGGCTGGAGGCGCCGGCGGCGGTCCGCGGACCGTCGGAGCGGCCGCCCGTGGACTGGCCGGGACGCGCCGAAGCCGGCTTCGTCTCGGACGCAGCCGGAGCGGCAGCCCTGGGGGCAGCCGGCTTGGGCGCGGCAGCCTGAGGCGCAGGAGTCTGGGGTGCAGGCGCCTGGGGCGCAGCGGCCTCGGGCGCCGCCGCCGTGGGGGCGGGCGGAGCAGGCTCGGCAGCCGCCGGAGTGGGCGTCGCGACAACGGGGGCGGACGCCGCAGGCGCCTCGACCACCGGAGCGGCCGGGGCCTTCGCCTCGACGGGCGCGGCAACCTGGGGCGCGGGGGCTTCCGCAACCGGGGCCGGGGCCACGGGGGCGCTCACCGGAGCCGGGGCGACCGGGGCCTTCGCCTCAACCGGGGCCGGGGCGGGCGCGACAGGCGCGGGAGCAGACGCTGCGGACGGAGCAGCGGCGGGCGCAGCCGGGCGCGGCGCGGCCGGTGCCGCTGCCGGAGCGGCCGGTGCCGCCTGCCCGGTACCCTGGCCGGCTGCTTCGCCGGGGGCGATGACGCGGCGCTTCACCTTCTCCACCACAACCGCCTTGGAGCGGCCGTGGCTGAAGCTCTGGCGCACCATGCCCTGTTCCACCGGGCGCTTCAGCGTGAGCGTCTTGCCGGTGGCGGGATGCAGCGTCTTGTCGCCTGGGGTCTTCGTATCGTTCATTCCGTATCCGTTCCTTGCATCCGACCGGTTACATGCGCGTGACCCTCGCCCTGCCCATGCTCCTCGGTGCCGGACGTACCCGTCCGCCAGCGCAGGAGCTTGTGGCAGCGCTCGAGAAACCCTTCCGTCGTCGGATGCGCGAGCAGCGCCGCATGTACCACATTTGACCGCCCCAACGCCAAGTCCAATTCGATGCCGGTAAAGCAATCGACACTGGACACCTGGCGGGCGCCGGCATTTTCGACCTGGCGCGTGAGGGCCTTGAGCTTGCGCACCCCGTCCGGGCGTGCGTCCTGGGCGTGCAGGAGGACCCGCACGTCACCGGAGGCGAGAGCCGCCTCCACCTTCGTCGTGCCCGTCACCACCTTCCCGGCCTTGTTGGCCAGGGAGAGGGCGCTGCGAGCGTCCTTTTCCAGCAATGTATCCACGAGATCGGCAAGGTCGGGCGACGTGGTGCCCTTGCCCTTGAAGGCGCGGCCGAAGACCTTGCGCTTCAGCGCGGTCTCGAGGTCCGCGCGGGTGGCGCTGATCCAGGCGCCACGGCCGGGCAGCCTACGGGTGATGTCCGGGACGATCGCGCCGTCCGGCCCCATCACGAAGCGCAGCATGTCCGCGACCGGGGTGACCCGCCGGGTGGCAAGGCACAGGCGCGACAGGGGCGCCCGCGCCGCCGCAAGGCTGCGCAGTCCCTCGTCCGTCTCGTCCTCGTCCACCATAGCGGGCACCGTGTGTCATCTCCCAGTCTCAGGCTTCGCCGGCGGCGGCGTCATCGCCATCCGCAGCGGGTTCGTCTGCCTCGATCCAGCCGGCGGCGACGCGGGCCTGCATGACCAGGGCCTCCGCGTCCTCGCGGGACAGTTCGAAGCCATCGAGGGCGCCGGCGTGGCGGACGGTCTCGCCGTCCTTGCGCTCGGTCCAGCCGATGAGGTCATCGGTGGCGCAGCCGGCCAGGTCCTCGACGCTCTTGATGTCGTTCTCGCCGAACGCGACCAGCATCTTGGAGGTGACGCCGGGCACGCTCTTCAGGTCGTCGTCCACGCCCAGCTCGATGCGGCGGGCGTCGAGCGCCTCTTCGACCTCGGCGAGGTGCTTCAGGGCACGGGCCTGCAGCTCGGCGGCGGTGTCCTCGTCGAAGCCCTCGATGGAGGCAAGCTCCTGGAGCTGGACGTAGGCGATCTCCTCCACCGAGGTGAAGCCCTCGGAGGTCAGCAGCTGGCCCATCATCTCGTCGAGATCGAGG
Organism: Xanthobacter versatilis; assembly: GCF_043193975.1. NCBI lineage: Bacteria > Pseudomonadati > Pseudomonadota > Alphaproteobacteria > Hyphomicrobiales > Xanthobacteraceae > Xanthobacter > Xanthobacter versatilis. The sequence continues at coordinate 87,346 of NZ_JBAFVB010000007.1, forward strand.
GCCTCGGCGAACATCTTGGTGCGCTCGGCGAATTCCTTCTGGCGCCGCTCGCTTTCCTCCTGCTCGGTCATGATGTCGATGTCCCAGCCGGTGAGCTGGGTGGCGAGGCGCACGTTCTGGCCGCGGCGGCCGATGGCCAGCGACAGCTGGGCGTCGGGCACCACCACCTCGATGCGCTCGCGATCCTCGTCGAGCACCACCTTCACCACCTCGGCGGGGGCGAGGGCGTTGACGATGAAGGTGGCGATGTCCGGGTTCCAGGGGATGATGTCGATCTTCTCGCCCTGCAGCTCGTTCACCACCGCCTGCACGCGCGAGCCGCGCATGCCGACGCAGGCGCCGACGGGGTCCACCGACTGGTCGCGGGAGATGACCGCGATCTTGGCGCGGGAGCCGGGATCGCGCGCCACCGCCTTGATCTCGACGATGCCGTCGTAGATCTCGGGCACTTCCTGCGCGAACAGCTTGGCCATGAACTGGGGATGGGTGCGCGACAGGAAGATCTGCGGCCCGCGCGGCTCGCGGCGCACGTCGTAGACATAGGCGCGGATGCGGTCGCCGGTCTTCACCGTCTCGCGCGGCAAAAGCTCGTCGCGGCGCAGGATGCCTTCGCCACGGCCGAGGTCCACCACCACGTTGCCGTATTCGACCCGCTTGACGAGGCCGTTCACCACGTCGCCGATGCGGTCCTTGTATTCGTCATACTGCCGGTCGCGCTCGGCCTCGCGCACCTTCTGCACGATGACCTGCTTGGCCGACTGGGCCGCGATGCGGCCGAAATCGAACGGGGGCAGGGTGTCGGCGATGGTGTCGCCCACCTGCGCCGCCGGGTTGTGGCGCCGGGCGCCGTCCAGGGTGATCTCGGTGGCCGTGTTCTCCACCTCGTCCACCACCAGCAGATGGCGGGCCAGACGCAGCTCGCCGGTCTTGGCGTTGATGTCGGCGTGGATGTCCGTCTCCTGGCCGTAGCGCGAGCGCGCGGCCTTGGCGATGGCGTCCTCCATGGCGGCAATCACGATGCTGCGGTCGATGGACTTTTCCCGCGCGACCGCATCGGCGATCTGCAGCAGTTCCAGCCGGTTTGCGCTGACGGCAACCATCAGTGCGTCTCCTTCACGGTGCTGGCGTTGGCCGAGGACGCGGCCGTTTCCAGGCCGGCCTTCTTCTTGGCGTTGGATTTCTTGGGCGAAGCCTTCTTGCCCTTGGCCTTGCGGCCCACGAGCTTGTTGCCGCCGTCCTTGCGCGAGGGGCCCTTGTAGGGCGCCGCCGGCTGGGCGGTGGCCTCGGCGAGGGCGTCGTCGGCGTCATCCTGGTCCGGATCACCGGCGTCCACGCCGGTGGCGTCCCCGTCCTCGCCGTCGAGGAAGGCTTCCGCCTCCTCGTCGATGGCCTGGCCGGCAGCCTTGGCGGCGCGCAGGGCCTCGCGGATGAGGGCGTCGGTGAGCATGAGCTTGGCGTCGTGGATGTCGGCCACCGGCAGGCGCACGGTGGGCTCCTCGGTCGCCGGCGCATCGAGGCGGCGGACCACGGCGATGCCGTCCTCGGCGCCGATCAGGATGCCGCGGAAGCGCTTGCGGCCGTCCACGGGACGGGCCATCTCCACCTTCACCTCATGGCCGGCCCAGCGGACGAAGTCCGACTGGCGCACCAGCGGGCGGTCGATGCCGGGGGAGGACATCTCAAGGCGGTAGGCGCTGGAGATGGGGTCTTCCACGTCGAGCACCGGAGACAGGGCGCGCGAGGCGGCCTCGCAATCGTCGATGCTCATGGTGCCGTCGGGACGCTCGGCCATGATCTGCAGCGTGCCGCCGTCGCGGTTCGTCACCTTCACGCGGACAAGCCGGTAGCCGAGCGCGCCGAGCACGCCGGAGGCGATGGCGGCCACGCGGGCGGCCACCCCGGTTTCGGTGATGAGGCGCGGCTCGTTGGGATCGTCGAGCACGGCTTGGATCTCGGTCATGTCCCTCCAGGACAGCTGAACTGCGGCCGGTCTCGGCCGGTGGGCACGCGGCGGTTCGGCACCGGCGCCCGGATAGTGCGCGAGAGGCGAAGCCGACCCGGTGGAATGGACCTGGCCGGCGGATCCGTCTCTCAGTTCTCCCCCTGCGGCCCGGCAGCGAACTTTCCGACGAGGCCGGATAAGCAGAAACGGAGCGGGTCCCGGTGGGGACCCACTCTCATCACCTTCGACTGCGATGGCGCTGAGGCATCCCTCATCAGGGACGGCGCTAATATAGACGGAAATGCCAAAGGCGCAAGCGCAGCGTCAGGGTTTCCCTGCGCGCGGTTGCGCTCAGGTTTCCCAGCCAGGTTCGGGGCGGCGCCGGCTCCCCGGGCTCAGGCGATGGCGTCCAGCTCGGCGTCGGTGAGCGCGCCGGGCACGATGGTGATGGGCACCGGAAACCGCGCCGCGTGCCCGGCCGCCAGCACGGTGACCAGCGGGCCGGGGCCGTCCTTGCCGACACCGGCCGCCAGCACCAGGATGGCGATGTCGTGATCCTCCGCGATCGTCCGGGCGATGGCCTCGGCCGGGGACCCTTCCTTGATCACCAGCTCGGGCGAGATGCCGGCCACCTGGCGGGCGCGGGCAGCGAATTTCTGCAGCCGCGCCTCCATATCCTCATGGGCTTCCGCGCGCATGAGGTCGGCGACGCCGAGCCATTGCTGGGCCACGCCCTCCAGCTCCAGCACGCCGAGCAGGACCATGCCGCCCTGCGTGCCGGCGGCGCGGCGGGCGGCGAAATAGATGGCGCGGTCGCATTCGGGGGTGTCGTCCACCACCACCAGGAACTTGCGGCGGTGGCCGGGTTCCCGGCTGCGGCGCGGCGTTGCGCTCGTGGTCATGGCAGGGGCCGGCGCGGCGCCGGGCGGACCGGGGGATGGGAAGGACGGCGCATTCATAAGGCCCAGATGGGGCGCCGTTGGGCGCGAGGAACCGGCAGACCCGCCCATGGTGCCACGCCGGGATGGCGGAGGGGGAGGAAAATGTCGGGCGTGGCCGATCGTAACGGCGCGCGGCACCGGGGCACGGCAAAGCGGCGCGGCAAGACTGCATTGCCCGTCACGGCGGCGCTTCGCGATTCAACCCGGTGCGAATCTGCTCTAAAGACGGGCCCTCGGTTCCCGCAAGACCGCCGGCCGCGCGGCCGGCATGCCGGCAAGGAGAGGCCCATGACCAACACGGCGACCAGCACAGCCACCGACCTCAGCCTGGAGGCGGCGCAGACCATCGTCACCGCAGCGCTTGCCCACGCCCGCGCCGGCGCCATGAACCCGCTCGCGGTGTGCGTGCTTGACGCCCGCGGCGCGCTCAAGGCCTATGCGGCGGAGGACGGCACCAGCCTCAACCGCGGCGAGATCGCCCGCGGCAAGGCCAATGGCGCGCTGGCCCTCGGCATGGGCTCGCGGTCCCTGTTCAAGCGGGCCAAGGACCAGCCCTTCTTCATCTCTGCCGCCACCTCGGCCATCGGCGGCTCGCTGGTCCCGGTGCCGGGCGGCGTGCTGATCCGCTCGGCGGCGGGCAGCATCATCGGCGTGGTGGGGATTTCCGGCGATACCTCGGACAATGACGAGGCGAGCGCCCTCGCCGGCATCACCGCCGCCGGCCTCGTGGGCGACCCCGGCCAGGACTGACCAGCCAGAACTGAGGACGGAAAAAAAGGCCCGGCGCGATGATGCGCCGGGCCTTTTCATTCATACCAACGGTCCCGGTCCTTGACCGGCGCCGAGAGGATGTCGCTCAAACGCCGTGCGGGCTTATACCCATGCTGATGGGTCAATCTCGGCGGCGTGGGTATCAGACGATCTGCGCGGCGTCGGCGAAGGCGAGGCGCGGCAGGCGGGGCATCACCTTCTCCGGATCGCCGTGGCCGATGGCGGCGATGAAATTGGTCTTCACCGTGCCGCCGGGGAAGAATTCAGCATCCACCTTGGCCGCGTCGAAGCCGGACATGGGACCCACATCCAGCCCCAGCGCCCGCGCCGCGAGGATGAGATAGGCGCCCTGCAGCGAGGAATTGCGGAAGGCGTGGGGCTCGATGGCCGCCGGATTGTTCACGAACATGTCGCGGAAGCCCGGATTGTGCGGGAACACTTCGGGAATCTTGTCGTGAAAATCGAGGGCGTAGCCGATGAGGACGATCACCGGCGCCGCCAGCGCCTTCACATTGCCGGGCGACAGGGCCGGGCGCAGGCGCTCCTTGGCCTCTGGGCTGGTGACGAAGACGAAGCGGGCAGGCTGGGTGTTGGCCGAGGTGGGGCCATATTTGACCAGATCATAGAGCGCGCGGATCTCCGCCTCGCTCACTGGCTGGTCGGTCCAGCCGTTCTGCGAGCGGGCTTCGAGGAACAGGCGGTCGATGGCGGCCTGATCGATCTTGGTGGTCATGCTGAAATGTCCTTGGGGCAGCCGTGGCGCGCCGAGAACCTGATGCCGCGCGTCCCGGGTCGGGGAGTGTCGTCCTGGACGTAGGACGGCGCGGGCGGGGGTACAATGGCCCGGCTTGCAAGTACGTCCTTGCAGTGGTGCACGCGGGCTGGCATCAGCGCTGCTGATCGGTTCTCCACTGCAATTGATGGGTGCTCCGCCGCCGAAGCCTCTATAAGTCGCGGCCTGTCCCGATCGCCCCGTTCCGCGAGCCTGCCATGAATTCGCGTGCGTTCCCTGCGCCTGAAAATCCGTCCGCCACCCCTGAGTCTTCCCACCTGCCGCTGACGCCCGTCGGCGCGGGGGAAGACCCCTATCTGGAGCGGGTGCGCGACCATATCCGTACCCTGCCCGAGAGCGGCATCGTCGAGGTGATGAATTACGGCCGCGACCGGCCCGGCATGATCCCGCTGTGGGCCGGGGAGGGGGATGTGGCCACACCCCCCTTCATCTGCGAGGCCGCCGCCACCGCGCTGCACGCGGGCGAGACCTTCTACACCTGGCAGCGCGGCCTGCCGGAGCTGCGTGGCGCCATCGCCCGATACATGGCGCGCACCTATGGCATTCCGGAAAATCCGGACCGCTATTTCGTCACCGGCTCGGGCATGCAGGCGATCCATATCGCACTGGCCATGACGGCGGGGGCGGGGGACGAGGTGATCATTCCCTCGCCGTCCTGGCCCAATGCCGCCGCGGCGGCGCAGAAGGCCGGGGCGCGGCCGGTGTACGTGCCCTTCGCCTATGGCAAGGACGGCTTCAGCCTCGACCATGAGCGGCTGGCGCAGGCCATAACGCCGCGCACCCGCGCCATCTTCCTCAACACCCCGGCCAATCCCACCGGATTCGTGGCCACACACGACGACCTCAGGGCGGTGCTGGCGCTGGCCCGCCGGCACGGCCTGTGGATCATCGCCGACGAGATCTACGGCCGCTTCTATTATGGGGATGAGCCCCGCGCCCCCTCCTTCCACGACGTGATGGACGAGGGCGACCACATCCTGTTTGTGCAGACCTTCTCCAAGAACTGGGCCATGACCGGCTGGCGCGTGGGCTGGATCGAGGCCGACCCGCGGCTGGGGCAGGTGATCGAGAACCTGATCCAGTATTCCACCTCCGGCGTCGCCGCCTTCATGCAGCGCGGCGCGGTGGCGGCGCTCGATCAGGGCGAGGATTTCGTCGCCCAGCAGATCGCCCGCGCCCGCAAGGGCCGCGACCTCGTCGCTGACGCGCTCATCGCCACCGGAAAGGTGGATCTGGTGAAGCCGCCGGGGGCCTTCTACCTGTTCTTCGGCATCGCGGGCCGGAGCGACGTGCGCAGCCTCGGCCTGACCCTGGTGGACGAGGCCAATGTGGGCCTTGCCCCCGGTACCGCATTCGGTCCCGGAGGGGAGGGCTTCATGCGCCTGTGCTTTGCCCGCGGCGATGCCCAGCTCGCCGAGGCGAGCCGCCGCCTCGTGGCCTGGCTCACAGGAGACGGGCAGACGGGAGCAGGCGCGGCGTGAGGCCTCTTGCCTCCCACCTGCGGTCGGCCGTCGCGGCGGCAATAACTTTGGGGGCGGGCGCGCTTGGTGGCGGCGTGTTCGCCGCCCTCGGCCTGCCCGCAGCCTGGATCTCCGGCGCGCTGGTGGTGTCCATCGCCCTCGCCGTGGCCGGGGTGCGGATCGCCGTGCCCGAATGGATCCGCTTCCTCGCCTTCATCGTGCTCGGCACCTCCATGGGCACGGCGCTGACGCCCGAGACCTTCGCCCGCGCCGCCACCTGGCCCATCAGCATGGCGTGCCTCGGGGCCAGCGTGCTCGCCACCATGGCGGGGGGCGCCCTGTTCCTCAATCGCGTCGCCGGCTGGAGCCGGGAGACCGCGTTCTGGGCCTCCGCCCCCGGCGCCTTCGGCACCGTGGTGGCCATGGCTGCCGACACCAGCGCCGACCTGCGCAAGGTGGCCTTCGCCCAGGCCCTGCGCCTGTTCCTGCTGGTGGCGGCGCTGCCCAATGTGCTGGGCGCCACCGGGCTCACGGCCGGCGGCCTGCCGCCGCCGCCCCATGTCTCGACGGCGGTGGAGGTGGCGATCCTTCTCGGCGTGTGCGTCACCACCGGGCTCGGCGCGGCCTGGCTGAAGGTGCCGGGCGGGCTCATCCTCGGGGCCCTTGCCGGCAGCGCGGCGCTGCACGCCACCAGCCTCTCCAGCGCCGTGCTGCCGCAGGCCTTCATCGTGCCCGCCTTCGTGGTGCTGGGGGCGAGCGTGGGGGTGCGCTTCCTGGGCACCACACTCGGCACCATCCGCGCCTATTTCTTCGCCTCGCTGGGGGCCTTCCTGGTGGCGGTGAGCATCTCCACCCTGTTTGCGCTGCTGGCGGCCTGGCTGACGGGGGATGACCTCGGCAAGCTCGTGACCGCCTTCGCCCCCGGCGCGCTGGAGGCCATGACGGCGCTGGGCTTCGCGCTGGGCTACGACCCGGCCTTCATGAGCGCCCACCATTTGTTCCGCTTCGCCGGACTTTCAGTGGCCCTGCCGGTGGCGGCGCGGCTGCTGTTCGCGGCGGTGGAGGAGGTGGAGGAGGTAACGCACCACGCCGGTCCGCCGGAGGGTGAGCACACGAAATAGTGTTCCGCTGCGTCAGTCCGGCGCTTGCCCGTGCGCGCCGTCCGCTCCTAACAGGACTTACCTTTTGCCATCATGGCGGTAAGTAAGGAGAACGGGTTTGCGTATTCTGGATGATCTGGCGCTGCTGGCGGGCCGGCTGCTGATGGCCTCCCTGTTCCTGCCTGCGGGTATCGGCAAGATCGGCAACGTCGCTGGCTTCGCGGCGAGCCTGGCGGCCAAGGGCGTGCCCATGCCGACCCTGATGACCTATCTGACCATCGCGGTGGAAGTGGGCGGCGGGCTGCTGCTGATCCTCGGCTTCATCCCGCGCATCGTGGCGGTGGTGCTGGCCGGCTTCGTGGTGATCGCCACCGCCACCTCGCACATTTTCTGGCTGATCCCGGACCCGGCCGCAGCCGCCGGCCAGCAGATCCATTTCTTCAAGAATGCGGCCATCATCGGCGGCCTGCTGGTTTACTTCGCCGCCGGCCCGGGCCGCTTCGCCCTCGGCCGCAAGGAATGGAACTGAGGGCCAGCGGGGCTTGATCAGGACCTAGAGGGATTTCCGCGCGCCCCGGCTTACGGAAGCCGCTCTAATGCCTTGCGTTGAAGCGTTTTCCTCCCGCGAACCGGTGTCCGCTTCGCTCGAAAACGCCCTAGTCCCCACCGTAGCGATGGAGGTCGGAGCCGTGGCGGCGCAGCCAGGCCTCGGCCTCCCGGCGGTTCGGGCACACCTGCTCCACCAGCCGCCAGAAGCGCGGGCCGTGGTTCATCTCCAGCCGGTGGGCGACTTCGTGGGCCGCGAGGTAGTCGAGAACGAAGCGCGGCGCCATCACGAGCCGCCACGAGAACGACAGGTCGCCCTGCGCCGAGCATGAGCCCCAGCGGCTCGCGGTATCGCGCAGGGTGATGCGGCCCACCTCCACCTTCAGCGCGCCTGCATAATGCCTGACCGCTGTGGCCAGCGCCTGTCGTGCTTCCCGCTTGAGGTAGTCCTGCACCCGCCGGGCGAGATGGGGAGCTTCTCCCGCCACATGCAGGGCGGGCTGGCCATCGCCATCCGGCGCCACCCAGACCGTGCCACGCGCCTGGGGGCAATGGACGATGCGATGGGGTGTGCCGTGGAGCGGGATCAGCGCGCCGGGCTCGAACAGCACCTTCTCCGGCAGGCGCACGAGGCGCACGCGCACCCATTCGCGATGGCGCTGCACGAAATCGCGGGCGAAGGCGAGGGGCACGTGGGGCGGGGCGGTGAGTGTCACGTCCCGCGCGGCGGCCCGGACCCTGAGGGTGAGCCGGCGCGCCTGGGGGTTTCGACGTACCGCCACGCGCAGGGGTCCGTCATCGAGCAACAGCTCAATCCATTCAGCCGCCCGCTGCGCGGGCGGCTTTGGGTCCTGACGGCGAAACAGCATGGCGGCAACCGTGGCGACGTTACCACCGCATCTTCCCCTCAAATGGCTCTCCCTGCCAGTGCTAAGTCGGAGCAACCCGGGGATAAAAGGCGGTCACATTCTTGTTGAGGGCAAACATGTCCGGGCCGTCCTCAACCGCCTCGGGCGCCGGCCGTGCGCTGGTCACATGGTCGGTGGCACCGCGGGGCAGTTCCTGGGACAGGATGAAGTCGGCGATGCGCGGGGCGATCTCCGAGCGGAAGCGCGAGCCGTTGAACACGCCGTAATGGCCGACGCCCGGCTGCTCGTAGTGGGCGCGCTTGTCCTCGGGAATGCGCGGGCAGATCTTGTGCGCCGCCTTGGTCTGGCCGATGCCCGAAATGTCGTCCTTCTCGCCCTCCACCGTCATCAGCGCGACGCGGTGGATGGCGTCGGGCTTCACCGGCTGGGAATGGTGCAGGATCTCACCCTTGGGAAGGGCGTGGGTGATGAACACGTTCTCAACCGTTTCAATATAGAACTCGGCCGTCAGGTCCATCACCGCCAGGTATTCGTCGTAGAAGTCACGGTGCTTCTCGGCCGAATCGCCGTCGCCCTGCACCAGATGGTGGAACAGGTCCCAATGGGCCTGCAGGTGGCGGTCCAGATTCATGGACATGAAGCCGTTGAGCTGCAGGAAGCCGGGATAGACCTCCCGCATGGCACCGGCATGGGGCCACGGCACGGTGGTGAGCACGTGGCGCTTGAACCAGTCGATGCCGCGATCCTTGGCCAGGGCGTTCACCGCCGTCGGCGCCTCGCGGGTGTCGATGGGGCCGCCCATGAGAATCATGGACTTGGGCACGAAGGGGTCTTCCTCCGCCTCCATGCGCGCCACCGCCATCATCACCGGCACCGCCGGCTGGCACACCGCCATCACATGGCAGTCGCCGCCCATGCGATGGAAGATGGAGATGAGGTAGTCGACATAATCCGACAGGCTGAAGCGGCCCTCGGTGAGGGGCACGAGCTTGGCATCGACCCAGTCGGTCACATAGACATCGTGGGTGGGCAGCATGGCTTCCACCGTGCCGCGCAGCAGGGTGGCGTGGTGGCCGGACACCGGGGCCACGATGAGCAGGCGCGGCTGCGGCCCGCGCGGCGGATATTCGAACGCGCGCTCGAAATGCAGCAGGTTGCAGAACGGACGCTGCCACACGGTGTTGATATGCACCGGCACCTTCTGCCCGCCCACGGTGGTGTGGGTGATGCCCCAGTCCGGCTTGCCATAGCGCCGCGTGGTGCGCTCGAACAGCTCGCAGGCGGCAGCCATGGACTTGCCGAGGGTGGTGTGGGAAACCGGATTGATGGGGTTGTTGAGGACCGCCCGGCTGGCATCCGCCACCGCCCGCGACGGGTTGAGCGCAGCGTAACCCATCTCATACATCCAGTAGAGCGGGGTCGACAGGCCGACGTCACCCTGGCGGGGTAAACGCAGCGCGCTCGCGAACTCACCGATTGCCATCTGCGCTCCTCACGATTAGTGCGCTCCGTTACGGGTGGCGCCTTCCCCAAAACGTGAGCGCACTTGCAGGTTTGGTCAATGCCGACAAAAGACATAGAGTCCGCTTCGCGCAAGCTTATGGTATCTGGGCCACTATTCCCTAACGTCACTTTGGCGGGCGGGCGGGTTCCATGCTGCGCGGACTGCCTTCAAGCCGCTGATCGGAAAGGCGCTCTCTCATGAGCACCGCCTTCGTCACGCCGCCCCACGGCCGCTCCTTCGGGCTGCGCCTCGACACGCTGATTCGCCTGCGCTGGCTGGCGGTGTCCGGACAGATCCTGGCCCTTGTGGTGGTGAACCTCGGGCTCGGCTTTCCGCTGCCGCTGACCCCGTGCCTCGCCGTCGTGGGCCTGTCGGCACTGGTGAACGTGCTGCTGCGGGTGAAATATCCGGTGGCCCGCCGGCTCGGGGATGCCGCCGCAGGGCCCCTGCTGGCCTACGACGTGCTCCAGCTCACCGCTTTGCTCTATCTGACGGGCGGACTGAAGAACCCGTTCGTACTGTTGTACCTCGCTCCGGTCATGATCTCCTCCACCGCCCTGTCGTGGAGCACCACGGTGCTCCTGGGGGTGCTCGCGGTAACCTGCGCCGGGACGGTGGGCCTGTGGGCGCGGCCGCTGCCGTGGGCGGGCGGCAACCTGCCGGTGCTGCCGGACCTTTATCTCGCCGGCATCTGGGTGTCCCTGTCGGTGGCGGTGGGCTTCATCGGCCTGCACGCCTGGCGAGTGGCCGAGGAGGCGCGGGAGCTGGCCGACGCGCTCGCCGCCACCGAGCTGGTGCTGGCGCGCGAGCAGCACCTGTCCGCCATCGACGGCCTTGCCGCCGCCGCCGCCCACGAACTGGGCACGCCGCTGTCCACCATCGCCCTGGTGGTGAAGGAGATGCAGCGCGCCATGACCGCGAATGATCCCCTCGCGGAGGACGTGGCGCTGCTGCGCGATCAGGCCAACCGCTGCCGCGACATCCTGCAGAAGCTCACCTCCTTGAGCTCGGGCGACGCGCCGTTCGACCGCATGCCGCTTGCGCATCTGCTGGAGGAGGTGGTGGAACCACACCGCAATTTCGGCATCGCCATCAACGTCCAGGTCAAGGACGATCCGGACGCCCCGGTGATCGCCCGCAATCCCGGCCTGCTCTACGGCCTGGGCAACCTGGTGGAGAATGCGGTGGATTTCGCCGCCACGCGGGTGGATATCAGCGCCCAGTGGAGTTTCGCCGGCCTCGACATCGTGGTGGCGGACGACGGGCCGGGCTTTTCGCCGGAGGTGAGCGGGCGCATCGGCCAGCCCTACGTGACATCCCGCGCCCGCGACCGCTTGGAAGAGGACGGCGAAAGCGGGCTCGGTCTCGGCTTCTTCATTGCCAAGACCCTGCTGGAGCGGACCGGGGCGACCCTGAGCTTCCAGAACCGCTTCCCGCCCGAGACCGGCGCCGTCATCCGCATGCATTGGCCGCGCAAGGCGCTGGCCATAGAGACGGATGAATACGCGACAAAGGGACGCGGATCAGATTAATCTACCGGGCAGGCGGCGTAGAAAGCCGCAGCCAGTTCTGTTCGTAACCGGCCCTGCCGGAACTGGATTTGAGGAAGACGTTATGAATGAGACGACGCCGCCCGACGTAGGGGAAGACCGGTCGGTTCTGATCGTGGACGACGACCGTTCCTTCCTGCAGCGCCTCGCGCGGGCCATGGAAGCGCGCGGCTTCGAGGTTGCCACGGCGGAGACGGTGGCCGACGGCCTCGCCCGCGTGGAGGCCTCGGCTCCCGCCTATGCGGTGGTGGACATGCGCCTCGGCGACGGCACCGGGCTCGACGTGATCTCGGCGCTCAAGCGGCACCGGCCCGGCGCGCGGGCCATCGTGCTCACCGGCTACGGCAACATCGCCACCGCCGTGACGGCGGTGAAGCTCGGGGCGGTGGACTATCTGGCCAAGCCCGCCGATGCCGACGACGTGGTGGCCGCGCTGCTCGCAAACGCCGACCACAAGCCGATTCCGCCGGAAAATCCCATGTCCGCCGACCGGGTGCGGTGGGAGCATATCCAGCGCGTCTACGAATTGTGCGGCCGCAACGTCTCCGAGACCGCCCGCCGCCTCTCCATGCACCGCCGCACCCTCCAGCGCATCCTGGCCAAGCGCGCGCCGCGTTAGGGCAGGGTGGGGGCTGGGACGACCCCTCCGCTAAACCGGCGCTGGTGTTCATGCCCCGGCGCTCTGCCCCCTCCCCAACCCTCCCCGCACGCGGGCGAGGGGGCTGACTGGTGCGGGAGAGGGCGGAGAGCGAGGGGGTGGAGAGCGAGGAGCGCTGCGCTCCCTCAGGCCGCGAGATGCCCTCCGCCGCCCTACATCAGCCCCGGAGCAGGTCCGGGTCGTAGAGCACGGCCAGCCGCGTGGCCGCGGCGCGGGCGAAGCGCAGGGTCAGGGCCTTGCGGGTGGCCGGCGGCAGGGGATGCACCGGCGGTTCCCGCAGGCATTCCGCCCCGAAGGCGTCCGCCACCAGCAGCCCGGTCTCCTGCGGCAGGATCTCCACGGGGAAATCCAGCGGCACGGCGAACATGAGCCGGTCGCAGAAGGCGCGATACTCCGGCCACTTGGCGTCGGTGCGGAAATCCGTCACCGACGACTTGATCTCGATGATGGTGATCTCGCCCTTCGGCCCCAGCGCCAGAATGTCCGCCCGGCGGCCCGACACCAGCGCGAATTCCGGAATACCCGCCAGACCTGCCAGCGCCAGATGCCGCAGCACGCCGCGCTGCACCGCCCGCGCCGTCTCCGACTGGCGCCCGTCCGGCCGCAGTTCGGGCAAAAGCTCCCTCACCGCTTGGCTTCCACCGGGGTCACGCCAGCTTCCGCCTCGGCGGGGGTGGCGGCGAAGCCGCGCTTGATGGCGGCGTTGAGCTCGCCGCCGAACACGAAGATGGACGCGGTCAGATAGAGGAACACGAGGGCGATCATCACCGAGGCGAGGCCGGCATAGGTGCTGACGTAATTGGCGGGAAATTCGGCGAGGTAGAAGCCGAAGGCGGTGGCCGCCACCAGCCACAGCACCAATGTCACCAAGATCCCCGGCGCCACCTCGGCGAGCGAGCGCCGCCCCGCCGGCAGCCACAGATGGGCGACCACCAGCGACACCACCAGGATGATGGCGGTGGCGCCGAAGCGGATCAGGGTGATGGCCCCCGAGAAGGGGGCCAGCGCCGGCACCTGCGCCACCGCCGCCTGCCACAGCAGCGGCCCCAGCACCACCAGGAACGACAGGGCGAGCATGGAGACGGCGGCGAGCAGCACGTAGCCGATGGATTCCAGCCTGAGCCAGTACCAGGAGCGCATCTCCTTCACCCCATAGGCGCGGTTGAGGCCGATGCGCAGGCTCTCGATGCCGTTGGAGGAGAAGTAGATGGCGAGCACCACGCCATAGGTGAGCACGTCGGTGCGCACCTGGTTCACCACATTGTAGATCTCGCGGGAGATGGGGCCAGCCACCTGCTGGGGCCAGGTCTCCAGGATCAGCTGGATGGTCTCGTTGGCCAAAGGCTGGAGGTTGAGGAAGCCAGCCAGCGCGGTCACGAAGATCAGGAACGGGAACAGCGACATCAGCGCCGAGAGGGCGATATGGCTGGCGATCGCCCAGCCGTCGTCGGCGGCGAAGGTCCAGAACGCATCCAGCGGAATATGGATGATGCGCCGCAGCATGGGGACTCCCGTTTCCTCCCACATCGGGCTTTCCTCGGTGATTGGCAAGCGCGCGCAGGCACACCTGCCGTGCGCCTCCCGCCCGCCGCGCCGGCTGGCGGAGGCTGGGGCCATGGGATAGGAACGGGGTCAGGCGGCACCTGCGCTGCCGCGCCCGAGCGTTTGCGGATAGGACCATGCCGAGCCCCGAGCCGGGACCCGCCTTGCCCAGCCTCATGGAGCGTCTCTCCAGCCTCATGGAGCGTCTCTCCAGCCTCTTGGGCCCCAGCCATTTCAAGCTCGGGCTGCGGGCGGCCGTCGCCGGGCTCGTGGCCTACGGGCTGGCCACCGGCCTTGCCCTGCCCAACGGCTATTGGGCGGTGCTCACCGCGGTACTGGTAGTGCAGGCCACCATCGGTGCGAGCCTGACGGTCGCCATCGACCGGGCGCTGGGCACGGTGGTGGGTGGCGTGGTGGGCGTGGCGGCGGCCATGCTGGCGGGCAATTCGGCGACGCTGACCTATGTGGCGCTGGGCATCGCCGTGTTCTTCACCGCCACCTTGTCGGCCCGCTCCGCCAGCTTCAAGCTGGCGCCGGTGACGGTGGTGATCGTGCTGCTGGCGGACCCCAGCCATCTGGAGCCGTGGCTTTCCGGCCTGCACCGGGTGTTCGAGATCGCGGTGGGCGGGGTGGTGGGCATGGCCTCGTCCATCCTGATCCTGCCCGAGCGCGCGCTGCTGCGGCTGTTTCCGTTCTGCGCCAAGGCCCTGCGCCTCAATGCCGGGCTGCTGGAGCTGGGCCGCGATGGTCTGCTGGGCCGTGGCCTCGACCCCAGCGCCCTCGACCGGCTGAATTCCGGCGCGCGCCAGGCCCTGCGCGCTGCCGATGCGCGCATCGCCGAGGCGCTGCGCGAGCAGGTGGGTGGATGGACCGGGCAGGTGGATCCGGCGCCGGTGGTGCGGTGTTGCCGCCGGCTTTGGCACTCGGTGATCATCCTGCTGCGCGGCGCCGACCGGCCCATGGACACGGAGGTCGCCACTCGCGTCGCCCCGAGCCTCGATGCCGCGGTGGCCGGGCTGAACGGCCATATGCTCGCCCTCGCAGATCGCCTGGATGGCCAGAAGGTGGAAGGCCTGGAGCAGAAGGCGCAGGCTGCGCGGGCGGCGGTGGCGGCGCTGGAGGCCGAGGCCGAGCGCCTCAACGGCGAGGGTGTGCTGGAGACGGCGGGCGCCGACACGCTCACCGCGCTGTTTGCGGCGGTCTCCGCCTGCAACCATGTGCGCGAGAACCTGGACGATCTCGCCGCCCGCTTCGACGAGGTCGAGGCGGAGCGGTAGCAAGATCCGCAGTCATGATTCTTCTGGCTGGAAACAATTTATTTTCCAGTGGAAAATAAGCCACGCACGCAGCACAGCGCATGGGAAGAAGGTCGGATCGACCGGTCCTGCGAATTCCTCTCTAAGTCGCCGGCACCGCGTCGCCTGTGGCGGCGCACGCGGCCGCCGTAATCAGGCGTTGCTTTGGGCCGGTTCCAAGGCAAGGATAAGCCAATTCTGCAACGCACAATCCGGGAGAAAGCCTTCATGAGCGCCAGCGCCGCCCTTCAGACCGTCGCCACCGACACCCTGGATGCCGTCGCGCTCGGCCGCACGGCCACGGCGCGGCTGGAAGCCCTGCTGGCGGAAGCCACCTCCCTGGTCAAGGCGCAGGTGACCGAGGGTGGCCGCATCTCCCCGGCGCTGCTGGAGCGCGAGCAGCGCTCGACCCATGGCCTTGCGTGGCTCGCAACTTATGTCTTCTCGGTGCGCGAGCTGGTGCATTATGCCGATCGCCTCACCGAGATGGGCAAGTTCGGCGCCACCGAAAAGCTGATCGTGCAGATCGGCCTTGGCGAATACGTCGCCCAGATTCTCGGCGGCATTCCCATGAGCCAGGGCGAGATCGTCCGCCTCGGCGACCTCTACGTCTCGGACGACACCGAGGCCGCCCTGCGCACCGACCCGGCCATCGCGACCCTCGCCGCCAAGGGCAATACGGCGGCGAGCCGCGCGGCGCTGGCGGACATCATCCGCGGCGCCCACCCCACCGGCACCATCGGCGAAGCCGGCCTCGACGAGACCACCGAGGCCATGCGCACCGAGATGCACCGCTTCGTGGAGGCGGAGGTGGCTCCCCACGCCCACGAATGGCACCTGAAGAACGACTATATCCCGCTGGAGATCATCACCCACCTCTCCGAGATGGGCGTGTTCGGCCTCACGATTCCCGAGGAATTCGGGGGCCTCGGCCTGCCCAAGGAGGCCATGTGCGTGGTCACCGAGGAGCTGTCGCGCGGCTATATCGGCGTCGGCTCGCTGGGTACCCGCTCGGAAATCGCGGCGGAATTGATCCTCGCCGGCGGCACCGACGACCAGAAGGCCCATTACCTGCCCAAGCTCGCGGCCGGCGAGATCCTGCCCACGGCGGTGTTCACCGAGCCCAACACCGGCTCGGACCTGGCTTCGCTCCGCACCCGCGCGGTGAAGGAGGGAGATGTCTACAAGGTGTCCGGCAACAAGACCTGGATCACCCATCCCGTCCGCGCCGACGTGATGACGCTGCTGGTGCGCACCAATCCGGCCGAGCCGGGCTACAAGGGCCTGTCCATCCTGCTGGCCGAGAAGCCGCGCGGCTCGGATGAGAATCCGTTCCCCGCCGAGGGCATGACCGGCGGCGAGATCGAGGTGCTCGGCTATCGCGGCATGAAGGAATACGAGATCGGCTTCGACGGTTTCACCGTGCCGGCGGCCAACCTGCTGGGCGGCGAGGAGGGGCAGGGCTTCAAGCAGCTCATGACCACCTTCGAGAGCGCCCGCATCCAGACCGCCGCCCGCGCCGTGGGCGTGGCCCAGGCGGCCATGGAGGTGGGCCTGAAGTATGCCGAGGAGCGCATCCAGTTCGGCAAGGCCCTCATTCACTTCCCCCGCGTCGCCGATAAGATCGTGATGATGGCGGTGGAGACCATGATCGCCCGCCAGATCACCTACTTCGCCGCCCGCGCCAAGGACGAGGGGCGCCGCACCGACCTTGAGGCCGGCATGGCCAAGCTCTTGGGCGCCCGCGTCGCCTGGGCGGCGGCGGACAATGCGCTGCAGATCCACGGCGGCAACGGCTTCGCGCTGGAATATCCGGTGTCGCGCATCCTGTGCGACGCGCGCATCCTCAACATCTTCGAGGGCGCGGCCGAGATCCAGGCGCAGGTGATTGCCCGCCGCCTGCTCGACGGCGGCAACTGAGGCCTGTTCCGTCGCCGGGACGCGGACCATGAGCGAGGCCGTGCTGATCGAGGATGCCCGGCCGGCGGACGAGGCCGAGTGGCGCCGGCTCTGGGCGGGCTACAACGCCTTCTATGAGGCGAGCGTCGCCCCGCAGGTCACCGACCGTACGTGGCAGCGCATGCTCGATCCCGCCTCTCCCCTGCTGGGCCGCGTGGCCCGGCGCGGCGGGGGGCTGGCGGGATTTTCAATCAGCGTCCTGCATGAGGGCACCTGGGTGGTGGCCCCGGTCTGCTATCTGGAAGACCTGTTCGTGGACCCCGCCTGCCGTGGCCTCGGCATCGGCCGCAGCCTGATCGCCGATCTCGTCAGCCTCGGCAAGGCGCGGGGCTGGTCGCGCCTCTATTGGCACACCCGCCGGGATAACCCGGCGCGCGCGCTCTACGACCGCTTTGTCGAGGCCGACGATTTCGTCAGGTACCGCATGGAGCTGTGACGGCTCGGGCGGCGCTTCCGGCGCCTATTTCAGGCGGTCGGCATTGTCTTTCGCATAGGTCTCCAGCGACCTCGGAGCGTGGCCGGTCAAGGTCTCCACGTCCGTGGTGACGGCGGCGGTCCAGCCCTCGCGCACCGGCACGAAGATGGAGGCGAGGAAGCGGGCATAGTCCTGCGGCACGCCGGCGCCGGTGAGGATGCCGACGAAGGTGTCGTCGTCGATGGGGGTGTAGGCGACCGGCCTGCCGATGACCGTGGCGAGGATCGCCGCCGCGTCCCCATAGCCCAGCGCCTCGGGGCCGGTGAGGTTGAAGGCGCGGCCGTCGAAACGGTCGGAGGTCAGCGCCGCCGCGGCGCTCTCGGCGATGTCGCGGGTGTCGATGAAGCTGGACTTGCCCGCGCCCGCCGGCACGGCTATGACGCCGTGGTCGAGGCTTGGCTTCCAGAAGGTGTGGAAATTGTCCGCGAACCAGTTGGGCCGCAGGATCACATAGGGCGTGCCTGACGCCTCTAGCGACCGCTCCACCTGCCGGTAGGGGATGGCTTCATCCGCATCGGCGCCAAGCACGCTCTGGAACACCACCTTCACCTTGCGGGCGGCAGCGGCCGCGATCAGCGGCAGAAGCTGGCCCTTGGGGTCCATGGAGCCGGTGGGCAGCATCACGAAGGCGCTCTTTACCCCGGCAAGGGCCGGGCCGAAGGTAGCAGGATCGGCGATATCGAAGGCGACTCCCTCGGCCCCGTCCACCGCCTTGCCGGAGCGCGAGGCGGCCCTGACCCGGGCGCCCCGCGCCTTGAGCGCCTCAACCAGAGGGCGGCCCACATTGCCCGTGGCCCCGATCACCAGAATCGCGTCGCTCATGTCCTGCTCCCGAAATGCTGCCGGATAGGTTTCTATTGGAAACCATGTGTCGGGGAGATACATACAAGCCTTGCCGGCGGCCCGGAAGAGAGCACCTGAAGCTCACATGGTCACCGCCGGGAAACCGGCCACCGGGTGGGAGGGACCATGGATCAGCTCTATGATGTCTATCAGGATCGCTGCCCCACCCGCATGGTTCTGGACCGGCTGGCGGACAAATGGGCGCTGCTGATCCTCGACCGGCTGCGGGATGGCCCGGTGCGGTTCAACCATCTGCGGCGCGACATTGCCGGCATCTCGCAGAAGGTGCTGTCGCAGACCTTGAAGAAGCTGGAGCGGGACGGCCTCATCTCGCGGCAGGTGTTCCCCACCGTGCCGGTGACGGTGGAATACGCCCTCACCGGCCTCGGCCGCACCCTCACCGACACCGTCGCAGCGCTCGCCCACTGGGCCGAGGCCAACATGGATGCCGTGCTCGCAGCCCAGAAGGCCTATGATTCCATCGTGCGGTGAGGGGACAGCGGGACGGCGCTAGTCCGCCTCCTCTTCCGGCCCCGGCACATATTCCAGGATGTCCCCCGGCTGGCAGCCGAGGATCTCGCAGATGCGCGCCAGCGTGTCGAAGCGCACGCCCTTCACCTTGCCCGACTTCAGCAGCGAGACGTTCTGTTCGGTGATGCCGATGCGCTCGGCAAGCTCGCGCGATCGCATCTTGCGGCGCGCCAGCATCACGTCGAGATTGACGATGATGGGCATGTTGCTCCCATAGCCCTTCGCATCAGAGCGTTTTCGAGCGGGGTGGATACCGGTTCGCGTGACGAATCTGATCGGATCGTGCTCTAGACGAAGCTTGCATTTTCTTCGGCGATTCGCGCCGCCTCGCGCATGACCGCGCCGACGCCGATGATCAACAGCCCGACGATCACCGCCACCACGTCGTGGCTCGACAGCGACACGGCGAGGGCGCGTTCGCCAGGGGGATTGCCCAGGGTGAGCGCGACGCTCAGCGCAGCGCCGACGAACGGGCTGATCAGTCCCTGAACGGCAACCGCCGCTCCGAAGCGTTCGAGGCGGTGCGCCAGCATCTGCGAGATGAGTTCGCCGCGTCCGAAGTCGCGGAAGATCTGGCGGACCTGCAGCAATCCATAGGCCAGGATGCCGAGCGGCACCGCGGAGATGACGAGGCCGGCGCACAGGCTCGCGCCGTCAAGCGAGACCCGGTGCCCGGCGAGGCCGAGGCGCGGCACCACCATCTGCTCCACGAGGGCCGGGCGCAGCCAGATGCCGAGGCCCGATGCCACCAGCAGCAACAGCACCACGAGGGTGACCAGGGAGAGCGTGCGGCCAAGCCGCACGAGGCGACGAAGGCGGGGGTCGAGAGGCGTGGAAGACATGGGGAGCCTTTTCTTGACGCAATCAAAATTTATCGTAAAGCAATAATAATGCAATCGCTAATGAGAAATGACATGCGTCTCGGCCGTGCCTTTGTCCGCCGCTCCCTGCTCCTGCTGTCGCTGGCCCTGTCCGTCGGCGCCTGCTCGCATGTTCCCGTCAGCAGCCTGCCGCAGCTGGCGAGCCTCGATCTTGATACGGCGGATCTCTCGGTGCTGCGCGCCGCCGTGCGGGCGCCGAAGGAGATCGCGCCGGTGCCCGGCGGCGCATTCGTGAGCATGTCCTATTGGCGCCAGGGCGAGGAGGGTCGCAAGACCACCGTCCAGGCGTCGCTGGAGGTGGAGGCCGACCCGAGGGCGCTCGCCGCCCTGAAGGAGGAGGAGCGCGAGGGGCAGCGCATCACCGTGTTCCGGCTGACCGACGAGGGGCGCCGCAAGCTTGAGGCCGCCCGCAGCGAGATGCTGGCGCTCAAGTCCGACGAGCTGGCCAAGGGGCGCCGCCTCCACGGCTCCCTCGCCGTGTCCGCGGAGGGCTGCGTCCGGGGTGCGCTGCCCGCGGGCCCGCTGCTGCTCAGCACCTACCTGCGGCTGAAGCCGGGCGGAAACTTCGTGCCGCTGATCCGGGACGTGGATCTGCGCAGCCTCCTGGCCCAGGCCGGCTCCGACGAAACCGCAATGAAGGCCTGTGCCGGCTGAGGAGCCTTACGCCTCGAGCGCCGGCGGGATCTCGATCACCAGCGGCTCATGGCCGGTGAGGCGGAAGAAGGCGTCGAGGGCCTGCGGGGTGAGCGAGGTGGTGCGCTCGTTGGTGAGGGGGTGGCAGCACACCGCCTCCGCCTTCAGCAGCGCGGCGTCGATGGCGATGGTCACGAGGCCGGCCGCATCATTGGCGGCGGCGAGCAGGGTCACCGATCCCGGCAGCACGCCCAGAAGCTCGTAGAGCGCCTCCGCCGAGCCGAAGGACAGCGAGCCCTTGGCCCCCAGCGGCCCCTTCAGCGCCTTGAGGTTCACCGGCGTGTCCTCGGCGATGGCCACCAGGAAATAGGTCTTCTTCCCGTCGCGCAGGAACAGGTTCTTGGTGTGGGCGCCGGGAATGTCGCCGCGCAGGGCCTGGGATTCGGCCACCGTGTGCACCGGCGGATGGGCATGGGTGGTGGCGGCGATGCCGTTTGCGGCAAGCAGGTCGAGGAGCGCGTCGGGGGTCAGTGGCATCGGGGCTGTCTGGCGTGGGAGGAGGGGTCACCTGCGCCGCCCGCGCGAATCGCGGGCGCGCGATCCGTCAGGCGGTATCGCAGGGCCATGCCGCCGGCCGGTCCCCGGCTGTACCGCCGCCGTGCCATGGCGCGCAAGCGCGGGAGCCGCGGGCCAGCCATGCCGGAGCGGCCGCGCTGGCGCAAGGGCAGCACCCGGGCCTGCCTCTCAAGCGTGCAGAAGCAACAGTGTTGTGCCGTCGCGTTGCTCTTTCGCTCCTGCACAAATTCCGTAAGACTAACGTCGAAAAGCGGCTGCGATCCGCTCCGGGGGAAGGGTTGCCAGATGACGAGTGCGGTTTGGTCCATTGAGGCGCCGGGCGACGAGGAAGTGAAGGATCGGCCCCTGCGCGAGGATATTCGCCTGCTGGGGCGCATCCTCGGCGATACGGTGCGCGAGCAGGAGGGCGAGGAGGTGTTCGAGCTGGTGGAGCGCATCCGCCAGACCTCCATCCGCTTCCACCGCGACGACGACGAGACGGCCCGCGAGGAGCTGGGCGCGCTTTTGGAGCAGCTCTCCTCCCAGCGCGCCGTCGATATCATCCGCGCCTTCAGCTATTTCTCCCACCTCGCCAACATCGCCGAGGACGAGCACCACATCCGCCGCAACCGCGCCCATGCCATCGCCGGCTCGGCGCCGCGGGCCGGGAGCCTGGCCTATTCCCTCGCCCGCGCCGAGGCGCTGGGCATCGGGCCGCAGCAGCTCACGGAGTTCTTCTCCGGCGCGCACATGAGTCCGGTGCTCACCGCCCATCCCACCGAGGTGCGCCGCAAGAGCACCCTCAACCGGGAGATGGAAATCGCCGCCCTGCTGGACCGCCGCGAGCGCGTGGTGCCGACCCCGGCGGAGCAGGAGCAGGACGAGGAAACCCTGCGCCGCGCCGTGCTGACCCTGTGGCAGACCGCGCTGCTCCGCCGGATCAAGCTCACCGTGCTGGACGAGGTCGCCAACGGCCTGTCCTATTACGACTACACTTTCCTCAGCGAGCTGCCGCGCCTCTATTGCTCCATCGAGGACCATGTCTCGCAGGGCGGCTCCGAGGTAGCGCTACCTTCGTTCCTGCGCATCGGCAGCTGGATCGGCGGCGACCGCGACGGCAATCCCTTCGTCACCGCCGACGTGCTGAAGGAGACCGTGCGCGTCCACCGCGACCGCATCCTCGCCCATTATGAGCAGGAGCTGACCGAGCTGGGCGCCGAACTGTCCCTCGGCGCGCGGCTCATCAAGGTTTCGCCGGAGCTGGCGGAACTGGCCGCCCGCTCCCCCGACCGCTCCCAGGAGCACCGCGAGGAGCCCTATCGCCTGGCGCTCGCCTATGTGCTCGGGCGGCTCAGGCTCACCGCCCGCCACCTGAAG
This sequence comes from Xanthobacter versatilis, assembly GCF_043193975.1. NCBI lineage: Bacteria > Pseudomonadati > Pseudomonadota > Alphaproteobacteria > Hyphomicrobiales > Xanthobacteraceae > Xanthobacter > Xanthobacter versatilis. The sequence goes on from NZ_JBAFVB010000007.1 coordinate 109,571, forward strand.
GGCGAGGCGCCGGAGGGCACGGAAGCCGAGGACGCCGGCAGCCTCGCGCCTTACGTGAACGCGGCGGCGCTGAAGGCCGACCTCGACATCATCTACGCTTCGCTCTGCGACAACGGATCGAAGGTGCTGGCCCGCGGGCGGCTCCGTCTGCTGCGGCGCGCGGTGGACTGCTTCGGCTTCCACCTCGCCTGCATCGACCTCAGGCAAAATTCCGACGTGCATGAGCGCGTGGTGGCGGACCTGTTCGAGAAGGTGGCCCCCGGCACCAATTACGTGGGCCTCGACGAGGAGGCGCGCATCGCCCTCCTGCTGCAGGAACTGGCCACCGCCCGGCCGCTGGCCTCGCCCTTCCTCGCCTACGAGGACGAGACCCAGTCGGAACTCGCCATCCTGCGCATGGCCGCCGAGGCGCATCGGGCGCTCGGGCGCGAGGTCATCCCCAACTGCATCATCTCCAAGGCCGAGGGCGTCTCCGACCTGCTGGAGGTGGCGCTGCTCTTGAAGGAGGTGGGCCTCGTCACCGCCGACGGCACCACGGCGCTCAACATCATCCCCCTGTTCGAGACCATCGGCGACCTTCAGGTCTGCGCCAAGGTGATGGACCGGGTGCTGTCCATCCCGGCCTATCGCAAGCTGGTGTCGAGCCGCGGCGACGAGCAGGAAGTGATGCTCGGCTATTCCGACAGCAACAAGGATGGCGGCTTCGTCACCTCCGGCTGGGAATTGTACAAGGCCGAGATCGGGCTCATCGAGGTGTTCCGCGCCCACAACGTGCGCCTGCGCCTGTTCCATGGCCGTGGCGGCTCGGTGGGCCGCGGCGGCGGGCCGAGCTATGACGCCATCCTCGCCCAGCCGGGCGGGGCGGTGAACGGGCAGATCCGCATCACCGAGCAGGGCGAGATCATCGCCTCCAAATATTCCAACCCGGACATGGGCCGGCGCAACCTGGAGATCCTGGTCTCGGCAACGCTGGAAGCCTCCCTGCTCCAGCCCCAGTTCAATGCCCCGCGCACAGAATTCCTCACCGCCATGGAGGAAATCTCGGATACCGCCTTCGGCGCCTACCGCAACCTCGTCTACGAGACCGAGGGCTTCGAGGATTATTTCTGGTCCTCCACCGTCATCAGCGAGATCGCCACACTCAACATCGGCTCGCGCCCGGCCTCGCGGGCGAAGACGCGCTCCATCGAGAAGCTGCGGGCCATTCCGTGGGTGTTCTCCTGGGCCCAGTGCCGGCTGATGCTGCCGGCCTGGTACGGCTTCGGCTCGGCGGTGGAAGCCTTCGCCGAGCGGCGGCCGGACTATGGCCTGTCGTTCCTGCAGGCCATGTATCGCGAATGGCCCTTCTTCCGCACCCAGCTCTCCAACATGGACATGGTGCTGTCGAAGTCCTCGCTCGCCATCGCCTCGCGCTATGCGGAACTGGTGCCGGACGTGGAGCTGCGCACCCAGATCTTCGGCCGCATCCGTGCCGAATACGAGCGTACCATCAAGTACGTCCTCGCCATCATGGGCCAGCAGAAGCTGCTCGAGGACAACCCGCTGCTCGACCGCTCCATCCGCAACCGCTTCCCCTATCTCGATCCGCTGAACCATCTGCAGATCGAGCTGTTGCGCCAGCACCGCGCCAATTCCGGCGACGACAAGGTGCTGCACGGCATCCAGCTGTCCATCAACGGCATCTCGGCGGGCCTGCGCAACTCGGGGTGAGGGAGGGGGGCTGTCCGCGCCGGGGTACATGCCCTTCGGATTGCTTGGCCGACTTGCCAGTTTCACCACCGTCATGGCCGGGCTTGTCCCGGCCATGACGGTGCTCCGCCGGCGCAATACGTCCAACATCGCGTCCGGCCCCCCGGGCGTGGATGCCCGGCACGAGGCCGGGCATGACGTTGCGAGGGGCCATCGTTCCGGGAACGGACCAGCGGCCCGCTCACTCCCCCGGCTGAAGTGCCGGAGGAGTCGCGGTTCCGTGGCCCGCACCTTGGGGTGCTCCGTGATGCGCGTCCGGCGCCAACGTGCCGTGGCCGTGCTGGGTGAGGGGGCGGTTGCCCGCAAGCGCCCGCAGCATCACGTAGAACACCGGCGTCAGGAAGATGCCGAAGGCGGTCACGCCGATCATGCCGGCGAACACCGCCGTGCCCATGGCATTGCGCATCTCCGCCCCGGCGCCGATGGAGGTGACCAGCGGCACCACGCCCATGATGAAGGCCAGCGAGGTCATCAGGATCGGCCGCAGCCTGAGCCGGCTCGCCTCCAGTGCCGCCTGAACCGGGGTGCGGCCGGCGAATTCCAGCTCGCGGGCGAACTCCACGATCAGGATGGCGTTCTTGGCGGACAGTCCCACCAGCACCACGAGGCCGATCTGGGTGAAGACGTTGTTGTCCCCGCCGGCGAGCCACACCCCGGTCATGGCCGCGAACAGCCCCGTGGGCACGATCATGATGATGGCGAGCGGCAGCACCAGGCTTTCATACTGGGCCGCCAGCACCAGGAACACGAGGAAGATGGCCAGCGGAAACACCCACACCGCCGAATTGCCGGCCAGGATGTCCTGATAGGTCAGCTCGGTCCATTCGAAGGAGAAGCCCTTGGGCAGCGTCTCGGCCGCGATGCGCTCCACCGCCGCCTGAGCCTCGCCGGAGGAGAAGCCGGGGGCGGCGCCGCCGTTCACATCCGCCGAGAGGAAGCCGTTGTAGCGCATGGCCCGCTCCGGCCCCGCCGCCGAGCGCACCTTGAGCAGCGCCGAGAGCGGGATCATCTCGCCGCTGGCCGAGCGCACCTTCAGGGTGCCCACATCCTCGGGCCGGGCGCGGAACGGGGCGTCGGCCTGCACCCGCACCGTGTAGGTGCGGCCGAAGGTGTTGAAGTCGTTCACATAGGCCGAGCCCAGATAGATCTGCATGGTCTCGAACACGTCGGTGACCGCCACGTTCAGCTGGCGCGCCTTCACCCGGTCGATGTCGGCGAAAAGCTGCGGCACGTTCACCTGGTAGGAGGAGAACAGGCCGGCCAGCTCCGGCGCGGTGGCGGCCTTGGCGAGGAAGGCCTTGGTGGCCGCGTCGAGCGCCTCGTAGCCGCGGCCGGCGCGATCCTCGATCTGGAACTTGAACCCGCCGATGGTGCCGAGCCCCTGGACCGGGGGTGGGGGGAACATGGCGATCATCGCATCCGGGATGGATGCGAATTTCTGGTTCAGTGCCAAGGCGATGGCGTTTCCGGACAGGGCCGGGGACTTGCGCGCCTCGAACTCGTCCAAACCGACAAAAACAATGCCGGAGTTGGAGGAGTTCGTGAACCCGTTGATGGAGAGGCCGGGGAAGGCGATGGCTGACTTCACGCCCTCCTGCTTGAGGGCGATGTCGCTCATGTGGCGGATCACCTCTTCCGTCCGGTCCAGCGTAGCGCCGTCGGGAAGTTGAGCGAAACCAACGAGATACTGCTTGTCCTGTCCGGGCACGAAGCCGGGCGGCACGGCGCGGAACAGCACCGCCGTCATGGCCACCAGAACAAGGTAGAGCCCCAGCATGATCACCTTGTGGGCGATGGTGCGCTTCACCACGCCGCCATAGGCGTTGGAGCCCTTCACGAAGGCCTTGTTGAAGCCTTTGAAAAACCAGCCGAAAGCAAAATCCATGAGGCGCGTGAGGCGGTCCTTCGGCGCATCATGCCCCTTCAGCAGCAGCGCCGAGAGGGCGGGGGAGAGGGTGAGGGAATTGATCGCCGAGATCACTGTCGAGATGGCGATGGTGAGGGCGAATTGCTTGTAGAACTGGCCGGTTAGCCCGGTGATGAAGGCCAGCGGCACGAACACGGCGATCAATACCAGGGCGATGGCGATGATCGGTCCGGACACCTCCTGCATGGCCTTGTAGGTGGCCTCACGCGGGGAGAGGCCGCCCTCGATGTTGCGCTCCACATTCTCCACCACCACGATGGCGTCATCCACCACGATGCCGATGGCGAGCACCAGTCCGAACAGGGTCAAGGCATTGATGGAAAAGCCGAACAGGTGCATCACCGCGAACGTGCCGACGATCGACACCGGCACCGCCAGCAGCGGGATGATGGAGGCCCGCCAGGTCTGGAGGAACACGATCACCACCAGCACCACCAGCAGCACCGCTTCCAGAAGCGTGTGCACCACCGCGTCGATGGAGGCGCGGACGAACTGGGTGGTGTCGTAGACGATGGAATAATCCACGCCTTCCGGCATGTTGGCCTTGATCTCCTCCATCACCCGGCGCACCTCGTCGGCGATGCGGATGGCGTTGGAGCCGGGGGCCTGGAAGATGGGAACGGCCACCGCCTGGGTGTTGTTCAGCAGCGAGCGCAGGGCATAATCGGAGGCGCCCAGTTCCACCCGCGCCACATCCTTCAACAGCACGATCTCGCCGTTGGTGCCGCTCTTCACCACGATGTTGCCGAACTCCTCCACGTTGGCGAGGCGGCCCTGGGCGTTGATGGACAGTTGCAGGTCGAGCCCCGGAGCGCCGGGGGAAGCGCCCACCACGCCGGCCGCCGCCTGCACGTTCTGGGCGCGGATCTCGCGCACCACGTCGGCGGCGGAAAGCCCGTGCTCGGCCACCTTCTGCGGGTCGAGCCAGATGCGCATGGAATAATCGCCGGCGCCGAACAGCTGAACCTGCCCCACGCCCTCGATGCGGGCGAGGCGATCCTTCACGTTCAGCACCGCGTAATTGCGCAGATAGGTGGTGTCGTAGCGATTGTTGGGGGAGATGAGGTGAACCACCATGGTGAGGTCTGGCGAAGACTTCACTGTGGTCACGCCGAGGCGCCGCACTTCTTCCGGCAGGCGGGGTTCCGCCTGGGAGATGCGGTTCTGCACCAGTTGCTGCGCCTTGTCCGGATCGGTGCCGAGCTTGAAGGTGACGGTCAGCGTCATCAGGCCGTCGGTGGTGGCCTGGCTGGACATGTAGAGCATGTCCTCGACCCCGTTGATGGCTTCTTCCAGCGGCGTCGAGACGGTCTCGGCGATCACCTTGGGGTTGGCGCCGGCATAGGTGGCGCGCACCACCACCTGCGGCGGCACCACTTCCGGATATTCGGAAATGGGCATGGCCCGCATGGAAATGAGGCCGGCGAGGAAGATGAGGACCGACAGCACGCCCGCGAAGATGGGACGGTCGATGAAGAACTTGGACAGGTTCATGGGACCCTCCCGATGATGCGGGTGGCTGAATGGGATAGGGAACGCGGGACGCCACGGGTCCTTGCTCGGTCCCGTGCGGGAGGGGCGGACGAAAAGGTGGGTGAGGGGCGATGCCGCTTGCCGGGGGCGCAGCGCACGGCCCGCCCCTCACCCGCCCTCTCCCATGCGGGGGAGAGGGATCTAAATCCGGTTCAGACGCTGCGCGTTATTCCCCGGTCCGGCCGGGGGGTAACGGCGCGAGGCGTCAGTTGGCGATGGTCGCGGACGCCGCTTCCGTCACCCGCATGGGCACGCTCTGGGGTGCCACCGGCGCGCCGGGGCGCACGCGGTGGAGGCCGTTGACGACGATGCGCTCGCCCGCCTTCAGCCCGCTGGTGACCACGCGCAGGCCGTCCACGGGGGCGCCGAGCGTGACCTCGCGCCACACCGCCGTGTTGGCGGCATCCACCACGAAGACGAACTTCTTGTCCTGGTCGGTGCCCACCGCCCGCTCGCTCACGAGAAGGGCCGGCTCGCTGACAGGCTGGCCCATCTCAAGGCGCGCGAACTGGCCGGGCAGGAGCCGCCCGTCGGCATTGGCGAAGCGGGCGCGCACCCGCACCGTGCCGGTGCGCACGTCCACCTGGTTGTCCACCAGCTGCATGTGGCCTTCCACCGGCGTGCCACCGGCGGAGGTGGTCATGAGCACGGGGATGCGGTCGAGCTGGTCGGAGACATCCGCGCTGGCGCCGAGCCCGGCGAGGGCGCGGGAGACGGTGGCTTCGTCCGCATTGAAGCTGGCATAGATGGGGTCCACCGACACCAAAGTGGTGAGCACCGGCGCGCCGGGGCCGGCGGCAACCAGGTTGCCCACCGTGATCTCCGACTTGCCCACCCGTCCCGACACCGGGGCGCGGACGCGGGTGTAGGAGAGGCTGAGCTTGGCCGAGGTGAGCTTGGCCTCGACCGCGCGCAGGGCCGCCTCGGCGGCGCGCTGGCCGTTGACGCGCTCGTCGAGATCGCGCTGGGAGACGGTGCGGGAGGTCCACAGGCGCTGGCCGCGCTCCAGCTCGTTGCGGGCAAGTTCCACGCGGGCCTGGGCGGCGGCAACCTGGGCCTCCGCCTCGGCGACTTCCGCTTCAAACGGCTCGGGATCGATGGAGACGAGCAATTCGCCTTCGCGCACCAGAGCGCCCTCGCGGAAATGGATGGCCTTGATGGCGCCGGCGACGCGGGAGCGCACCTCCACCCGCTCCACCGCCTCGAGGCGGCCGGAGAAGGTCTCGAACAGCCGCGCATCGCGGGGCTCCACGGTGGCGACGGAGACCGGCACGGCTGTGGGCGCTGCCGCCGCCGGCTTCTCCGCATGGGCGCGGGTCTGTGGCAGGCCGTAGAGCGTGCCGAGGACGGCGGCGAGGGCCACGGTGCCGAGGAGGAGGCGGTTGCGCAGGCGGGCGGTGCGGGGTGCGGTGCTGATCGGGGCGGTCATGGGGCAGATCCTGGGGGAGTTCTGGATGTTCGGCGGTCAGAGGACGGCCGGGGCCGGCTTGCGCCGACGCGGTCGTGACGTTTCGAAGAAGCGGGAGAACAGGGTGCGCATGGTGCCGGCCCAGGATTCGGGCTTTTCCGGCGGTGCCGAAATGCCCTCGGGCCAGTGGGTCGGGCCGGGAAGGATGTGAAGCTCGGTGGCGACACCTGCCTTCTCCAGCGCGCAGGCATAGCGCGCGCTCTCGTCCCGCATGGGGCAGTCCTGCGCGCTCACCACCAGGGCTGGCGGCAGGCCCTGCAGGCGGGAGGAGGCGAGGGGCGCGGCATAGGGGTGGGCGGCCTTCTCGGGGGAGCCCAGATAGGTCTGCCAGCCGTCAGCCCACTTGCAGCCGCAGGTGCCGGCTTCGGCGGCGCGCAGCGAGGCGGTGGCGAGGCTGGGGTCGAGCATGGGCGAGATGAGGATCTGGCCGGCGAGGGGCGGCGCTTGCTGGTCACGGGCCATCATGGCGAGGCCGGCGGCAAGGTTGCCACCCGATTCCTCCCCGGCCACGTAGAGCGGGGCGTTGCGGCCGGCGAACTCGGCCCGGCGGCCGTAGAGCGCCGCCAGGGCGCCGAAGGCGGCGGTCAGGGCGAAGGGGAACGGACGCTCGCAGGCCAGCGGATAATCGGCCGAGACCACCACAGCACCGGCCTCCGCCAGCAGGGCGGCGACATACGCGCCGCACTCCAGCGTGCCGCCGGTGAAAGCGCCGCCGTGCAGGTGTAAAATGAGTGGCACTGCGCCCTTGCTGGGGCGGACACCATACAGCCGCGCCGGCATGGGGCCGGCTTGCGTCTGCAGGGATGTCTCTTGCCAGTGGGGCGCCATCGCGAACTGTCCTCGATGCCGGCGGGACCGTCCGCCTTGTGCAGTGCGAGAACGATATTGATCTATAATATGCCGATAAAGCCGCGAAATATGGTATCATTGTTCATGTATGTGAATAATTTGTGCATATTTTCGGGGCGGAAGGTTGCAATATGGACCAGCTTGCTGCGATGCGGGCCTTCGTGCGGGTGGTGGAGACCGGGAATTTCACCCGCGCCGCCGACCTCATGGACATGCCCAAGGCGACACTGACCAAGCATGTGCAATCGCTGGAGCAGCACCTGCGCACGCGCCTGTTCAACCGCACCACGCGGCGTGTCACGGTCACCCCCGATGGTGCGGCCTATTACGAGCGGGCGCTGCTGATCCTCAACGATCTCGACGAGCTGGACGGCTCGCTGTCCACGGCGCAGGCCCTGCCGCAGGGCCGGCTGCGCATCGACCTGTCGCCGTCGCTGGCCACCCGCCTGCTGATCCCGGCGCTGCCGGACTTCCTCGCCCGCTACCCCGACATCGCCCTCGACGTGGGCTGCACCGACCGGCCGGTGGATCTGCTCGGCGAGAACGTGGACTGCGTGATCCGCGTTGGCGAGATCCACGACCCTAATCTGGTCGCCCGCCGCATCGGCGAGCTGAGCTTCGAGGCGGTGGCAGCACCGGCTTACATCGCCCGATATGGCGTGCCCTCACACCCGAAGGAGTTCGAGGCCGGCCATGTGGTGGTCCGCTATTTCAGCGCGCTCACGGGGCGTTACCACCCGTTCGAGTTCGTCCGGGGCTCCGAGGTGGTGGAAGTGACGGGCGACTACCGCATGGCTTGTAACGATGGCAACGCCTACATCGCCGCCGGCCTTGCCGGCCTCGGCGTGATCCAGTCCCCCGTGTTCCAGGTGGAGGAGCACCTCGCTTCCGGCGCGCTGGTGCGCGTGCTCACCGACTGGACTGCGGGCACCATGCCCATCCACGTGGTCTACCCGCCGAGCCGCCACCTCTCCAACCGCCTGAGAGTGTTCGTGGATTGGGTGGCGGAGCTGTTCGCCCGCTCCGACCTCGCCCGCCGGGCGGCGTGATCCCGGCGAGGCCGGCGCGCGCGTCTCAATCGTCCGAATAGCGCTCCTCGGCCCATGGGTCGCCGCGCATGTGGTAGCCCCGCTCCTCCCAGAAGCCGGCCTTGTCGCGGGCGATGAACTCGATGCCCTTCAGCCACTTGGCGCTCTTCCAGAAATACAGGTGCGGCACCACCAGCCGCACCGGCCCGCCATGCTCGCGGGTGAGCGGCGCGCCTTCCCACGAATGGGCGATCACCGCGTCCTCGGCGGCAAAATCCTCCAGCAGCAGGTTGGTGGTGTAGCCATCGTAGGAGTGCAGCATCACCGCCGCCGCGTGGGGCGCCGGCCGCACCCGCTCCAGCAGCTCGCGGGTGGAGACGCCCTCGAAGGCGTTGTCATAGCGCGACCAGGTGGTGACGCAGTGGATGTCGCTCACATTGCGCGTCTGCGGCAGGGCGCGGAACGCGTCCCAGTCCAGCGACAGGGCGGTCTCCACCGCCCCGGTCACATCGAGCCGGAAGGCCTCCCGCGTCACCACCGGCGTCATGCCGAGGTCGAGCACCGGCCAGTCCTTCACCAGATGCTGGCCGGCAGGCAGGCGCTCGGTCTCCGGGCGGGTAACGCGGCCGGTGAGGAAGCGCCCTTCCTGCGCCCAGCGCTGCTTGGTGGTGGTGAGCTTGGTATCGGGCGGCAGGGCCGGATCAGAGCCGATGTCGCTGTGAATGTCTTCGCTCATGGGGGCAGCTCCAGGCGAAAGGGAAGGGCGAATGGACTGCCATGATGCCACGTCATGGCGGCCCGGCAAAAGCCGGCGATGCTTGCCCTCGCGACCCTGTTATGGGAGAGCGACCCCTATGATGGACGGACAGGCAGGATGAGCGTGGCACAGACACACCCGGCGGGGCAGGGCTTCGAGGACCTGGTCCCCGGCCTCAAGGCGCGCCTTCCGGGCTTGCGCGGCTCCCTGAAGGCCAACGCGCCACTCGCCGAATTCACCTGGTTCCGGGCCGGCGGTCCGGCACAGGTGCTGTTCGTGCCGGCGGACGAGGATGACCTCGCCACTTTCCTCGCCGGCCTGCCGGCGGAGGTGCCGGTGACCGTCATCGGTCTCGGCTCCAACCTCATCGTGCGCGATGGCGGGGTGCCGGGGGTGGTGATCCGCCTTGCCCGCGGCTTCACGGATATCGCGGTGGAAGGCAACCGCATCATCGCCGGCGCCGGCGTGCCGGACGTGAAGGTGGCGCGGGCGGCGGCCGATGCGGGGCTTGCCGGCTTCTCCTTCCTGCGCGGCATTCCCGGTGCCGTGGGCGGCGCCCTGCGCATGAATGGCGGCGCCTATGGCGGCGAGACCAAGGATGTTCTGGTCAGCGCCGACGCCGTGACCCGAGCCGGCGCGAAGGTGCGCTTCACCAATGCCGAGATGGGCTTCACCTACCGCCATTGCGGCGTGCCGGCGGACCTGGTCTTCACCCGCGCCGTGTTCGAGGGCCGGCCCGGCGATCCGGCGGTGATCGCCGCCGAGATGGCGAAGATCACCGAAAGCCGGGAGGCGACCCAGCCCATCAAGAGCCGCACCGGCGGTTCCACCTTCAAGAACCCGCCCGGCACCAGCGCCTGGAAGCTGGTGGACGCCGCCGGCTGCCGCGGCCTCACCATCGGCCGGGCGCAGGTGTCCGAGCTGCACACCAACTTCCTCATCAATCTGGGCGGCGCCACCGCCGCCGAGATCGAGGGGCTGGGCGAGGAAGTGCGCCGCCGGGTGAAGGCCCAGTGCGGCATCGAGCTGGAGTGGGAAATCAAGCGCATCGGCCTGCCTGCGGCGTCCTGAGCGGGCCATTAGCAAAGGCGCAAGGCAATGGCGCCATCTTGAGGCGCCATTTGGGGCACTGGGCAGGAGCGTCATCGGGCGCGCGGCCGAGCCGTGGACAGAGACCGGGAATTCAGATCATGGCGAAACACGTGGCGGTGCTCATGGGCGGCTGGTCGTCGGAGCGCGAAGTCTCCCTGCGCTCCGGCGCCGCCTGCGCCGGTGCGCTGGAGGCGGCAGGCTACCGGGTCACCCGCGTGGACGTGGGCCGCGACGTGGCCGAGGTGCTGACGCACCTGAAGCCGGACGTGGCGTTCAACGTGCTGCACGGCCAGCCCGGCGAGGACGGCACCATCCAGGGCATCCTCGAAATCCTGCGCATCCCCTATTCCCATTCCGGCGTACTGGCCTCGGCCCTCGCCATGGACAAGGCGCAGGCGCGAATCATGCTCGCCGCCGCTGGTGTCCCGGTGGCGAAAGGCGGCCTTGTCTCCCGCGCCGAGGCGGCAAAGGCGCACATCATGCCGACGCCCTACGTGCTGAAGCCCAATGCGGGAGGGTCCAGCGTCGGCGTCTTCATCGTGCGCGAAGACCAGGCCCATCCGCCGCAGGAATTGACCCGTGAGGATTGGCCGCACGGAGAAAATCTTCTCGCCGAAGAATTTATTCCCGGCCTCGAACTCACCTGCGCGGTGATGGGCGACAAGGTGCTCGACGTGATCGAGATCGAGTCCACACAGAAGTTTTACGATTACGAAAGCAAATATGCACCGGGCGGCTCGCAGCACATTCTTCCGGCCCGGATTTTACCCGAAATTTACCAACGGGTGCAGATGTTAAGCCTCACGGCGCACCGAGCTCTCGGATGCCGGGGGGTGTCGCGGAGCGACTTTAGGTTCGACCCTTCGAGAGGGGATGGCTCCGGCCTGATCTGCCTCGAGGTGAACACCCAGCCCGGGATGACTGAGACGTCTCTGGTGCCGGAACTGGCCGCCCACGCGGGCATCTCATTCGGTGAGCTTGTGACATGGATGGTGGAGGACGCTTCGCTGGAGCGCTAAGACCCCGCCCCGAGGCGGGGCGGAAACCGCCGCAGCGTCCGGTTCCCCTGCCGCCGCCGGGCCGGCACAAGCGCCTGCCGGTGGAACCGCGCCCCACCAGCCGCCTCTCCCTCCTGCTGCGCCGCCTGACGGTGCGCCTCGGCGCTTCCCGCCTCGGCCGGCGCAGCGCCAGCCTGCTCACCATCGCGGTGGTTGGCGGCTTTTCGGCCTACGGCATCATGCTCGGCGGCCATGCCGAGACGGCCAAGGGCATCGTCATCGACGTGGCGGACGCGGCCGGCAACGTGGCCGGCTTCAAGGTCAAGGAAGTCAACATTTCCGGCCATAACCACGTGACGCCGGCGGAAATCCTGGAGACGGCGGGCATCAAGTCCTCCACCTCCATCCTGTTCCTCAACGCCGACGAGATGCGGGCGCGCCTCGAGGCGCTGCCGTGGATCCAGTCTGCCAGCGTGCGCAAATTCTATCCCGACCGCATCGACATCGCGGTGGCCGAGCGGCAGGCCTTCGCCCTGTGGCAGGTCAACGGCGAGCTGAAGGTTATCGCCCGCGACGGCATCCCCATCGCGCCCTATTCGGACGATCCACGCTACGTGCAGCTGCCCATCGTGGTGGGCGAGGGCGCGCAGAAGAAGGTGGGCGAGGTGGTGGACGCGCTGGCCCGGGTGCCGGCCCTGCGCGACCAGGTGCGTGCCGCCATCCGCGTCGCCGAGCGCCGCTGGACTCTGAAGATGCGCAACGGCATCGACGTGCGCCTGCCGGAAGAGGGCCTGGATGAGGCGCTGGTGGCGCTCATGGATCTCGACCGCGAGAAAAAATTGCTCAGCCGCGATGTTTCAATCGTGGACCTGCGCCTGCCGGACCGCGTCGTGGTCCGACTTTCGGATGCCGCTGCCGACGCCCGTGCGCAGATGTTGAAGGCGCGGGCCAAGGCTAAAAAGGGAGGCCCAGCATGAGGCACCGGCTCGCCCAGGGCTTCGCGCCGAAGATGCGCCCGATGCCGCCGAAAAAGAGCGGCATCGTCGGTGTGCTCGACATCGGAACCAGCAAGGTGGTGTGCGCCATCGCACGGCTGAAGCCGCGCGGCGCATCGGATGTGCTCACCCGGCGCACCCACGCCATCGACGTGCTCGGCATCGGCCACACCCGCGCCCATGGCATCAAGGGCGGCGCGATCGTGGACATGGCCAAGGCGGAACTCGCCATCCGCCAGGCGGTGGACATGGCCGAGCGCGCCTCGGGGGTGCAGATCGCCTCCGTGGTGGTGGGCGTCTCCGGCGGGCGCCTTGCTTCCCAGCATTATGAGGCCGCCGTGCGCCTCACCGCTCCAGCTGTCGAGGAGTTTGACATCCGCCGCGTGCTTGAGGCCGCCTCCACCTACGGCGTGGGCGACGGGCAGGCGGTGATGCACGCGCTGCCGGTGGGCTATTCGCTGGACGGGCGGCGCGGCATCGGCGAACCGTGCGGCATGCTGGGGCGCCAGCTCGGCGCCGACATGCACGTCATCACCGCCGATCTCACGGCGCTGAAGAACCTCGTGCTGTGCGTGGAGCGCTGCCATCTCTCCATCGAGGCCATGGTGGCGGCGCCCTATGCGGCGGCGCTGTCCTCGCTCACCGACGACGAGATGGAGCTGGGCGTCACCCTCATCGACATGGGGGCCGGCACCACCACCTTCTCCATCGTCGCCGGCGGCCACTGCCTCTATGTGGACGGCGTGGCCCTGGGCGGCCAGCACATCACCAACGACGTGGCCCGCGGCCTGCCGGCGCGCCTTGCCGACGCCGAGCGCATGAAGGCCCTGCACGGCGCCGTGGTGGCAGTCTCCTCCGACGACCACGACATGCTCACCGTGCCGCCCTTGTCGGGTGATTCGCGCGATCAGCCGCACATGGTGCCGAAATCGCGCCTCGTCACCATCGTCCGCCCTCGGGCGGAAGAAATTGTCGAACTGGTGCGCGATCGCCTGAAGGCCTCCGGACACGCCGGCGACGCCGGCCGACGCATCGTGCTCACCGGGGGCGCGGCGCAGCTCCAGGGCCTGCCGGACCTCGTGGCGCGGCTCATCGGGCCTCAGGTGCGCATCGGCCGCCCGCTAGGCGTTTCCAGGCTTCCCGAGGCCGCACGCGGCGCTGCATTCGCGGTGACGGCAGGCCTTCTTGTTTACCCTCAGGTGGCAGGGTTGGAACACTTCGAGCCCCGCCGGAGGCAGGCGGTGGTGGGCGAAAGCCCGAATTATTTCGGCCGCGTGGGACGCTGGCTGAAGGACAGCTTTTAGACATGGTTAACGAAGCCTGGGCTAACAAAGTGGTCAGACAGGATTCGTGAGAGGCGGACAGGCCGATCGGGTTCGACGGAGCAAAAGCATGACGATCAATCTTCAGATGCCCGACATTCGTGAGCTTCGTCCCCGAATCACGGTGTTCGGTGTGGGCGGCGCTGGTGGCAACGCGGTGAACAACATGATCACCGCCGGCCTCCACGGGGTGGAATTCGTGGTGGCGAACACCGACGCCCAGGCGCTCTCGCTCACCAAGGCCGAGCGCGTGGTGCAGATGGGCGTGGCGGTGACCGAGGGTCTCGGCGCCGGCTCGCAGCCGGAAGTGGGCCGCGCCGCGGCCGAGGAAGTTATCGACGAGATCCGGGATCACCTCTCCGGCTCGCACATGGTGTTCATCACCGCCGGCATGGGCGGTGGCACCGGCACCGGGGCCGCTCCCGTGGTGGCGCGGGCCGCCCGCGAGCTCGGCATCCTCACCGTGGGCGTTGTGACCAAGCCCTTCCACTTCGAGGGCGCCCGGCGCATGCGCGTCGCCGAGCACGGCATCAGCGAGCTGCAGAAGAGCGTCGATACCCTCATCGTCATCCCGAACCAGAACCTGTTCCGGGTGGCCAACGAGAAGACCACCTTCGCCGACGCCTTCGCCATGGCGGACCAGGTGCTCTACTCGGGCGTCGCCTGCATCACCGACCTGATGGTGAAGGAAGGCCTCATCAACCTCGACTTCGCCGACGTGCGCGCCGTGATGCGCGACATGGGCAAGGCCATGATGGGCACCGGCGAAGCCTCCGGCGACAAGCGCGCCATCCAGGCCGCCGAGGCCGCCATCGCCAATCCGCTGCTGGACGAGACCTCCATGCGCGGGGCCGGTGGCCTGCTCATCTCCATCACCGGCGGCAAGGACATGACCCTGTTCGAGGTGGACGAGGCGGCGACCCGCATCCGCGAGGAAGTGGACCCCGACGCCAACATCATCCTCGGCGCCACCTTCGACGAAGTGCTGGACGGCATCATCCGCGTCTCCGTGGTGGCCACCGGCATCGATCCGGCGGTCATCCCCGACCAGGTCAGCCCCGGCGCCGAGCGCTTCCCCGATCTTGCCGGCCGCAAGATCTCCAACGCCGGCCGCGCCGCCGTCGAGGCGACCCGCGAGGCGCAGATCCGCACCGCCGTCGCCTCCATCTCGGCCGAGGACCTCATCGGCATGGAGGACGCCCAGGCCCAGGCGGCGCAGGCTCATGCGGCCTATGCCCCTCAGTCCTTCGCCCCCGCTGCCCCGGCGCCCCAGCAGGCCGTCGCCATTGACGACGTGACCATCCGTGCCGCCGCGCCCAAGCCCTCCTACTTCGCCGAGCCGGAGCCTGCAGCTCCCCCCGCGCCCATGGTGGAGGACGAGTTCGCGCCCTACATCCCGCCGCAGGGCCAGCGCCCGCGCAGCCAGCGCATGCCGCGCGTGGACGAGCTGCCGCTGCCCGGCCAGAACCAGATCCGCGCCCAGCGTGGCGAGCCGCCGGTGGAGCAGCCGCAGCCCGACAAGAAGCGCATGACCCTGCTGCAGCGTCTCGCCCATGTGGGACGCCGCGAGGAGGAGCCGGAGCCCCAGCGTCGCGACCAGCCGAGCATGCGCGCCCCCGAGCGCCGTCCGGTGGAGCCGCGGCAAGAAGCCCGGCCTGAGCCCCGGCAGGAGACTCGCGACGTGCGTCCGACCCTTCCGGGCCGGGCCGGCGAGCCGCCGGTGTCGGAATTCGCCAAGCGTCCGCCGGCCCGTCCGGCCGCCGAAGTGCCATCCCGTCCGGGTCCGCACCACGAGGACGACCAGCTGGAGATCCCCGCCTTCCTGCGCCGCCAGGCCAACTGAGACCCCATGGCCCCTGAGTTTCGCTCAGGGGTCATGGCTCAAGCCCGCGCGGCGCTTGAGCGGACCCCCTTGGCATCGGTCGAAGACCGAGGCCGACGGGATAAGAAGTCGGGACCGAGCCCTGACCAGACGCGATCCCGGATGCCCTCGCATCTGCGGGATCGCGGATGAGGCGACCGGTCGGGAGGTGTCCCCCCCATCCTCCGTCCGGATGCAACCTGAGGCTTTGTTGTGATGCCGGCATCGGTCGAAAGACCGGTGCCGTTTTCACATCGGCGGGGGCGTGGCGCCATCGTGATTCGGGCGCGGCCGGCCTGCAACGGTATTGCGCAGCCTGTAACAGTCGCCGCGAGGCGCTTGGCGCCGGATCCGCTAACGATCTGATAGTTAATGAAAAATTGAAGCGAAAGCTTGGTAACAGTTGGTAGGCAAGCGTGATTTGGCGTCGCCTGTTCCGGCGACTAGGGTGCACCCATTCCAAAGGTTCCACACGTCTCGCGTTGACAGTTTGTTGGTACAACCGAGGCGAAAGTGGGAACGCAAGGTGAAGGTTTGAGGGACGGGTTGCGGCGGCCATGAGGCACCGGACCCCATCTCCGATACGGGACGCATCGACATGCAGACGACACTGGCTCGCGAGATCACGCTCAAAGGTGCGGGTGTCCATGCGGCTGTCGACGCCACCGTCACTTTGAAGCCTGCCCTCGCGAACACTGGTATCGTCTTCGTCCGCTCCTTCGCCGATCAGGCGCCCCGCAAGGCCACCGTGAGCCGCACTTCGGTTCAGGCCACCGACCTTGCCACCGTCCTCGGCGATCGCTCCGGCGCCCTTGTCTCCACTGTCGAGCATCTTCTCGCGGCCTTCCACGGCCTGGCGATCGACAATGCCCTGGTGGAGATCGACGGGCCGGAAGTTCCGATCCTCGACGGCAGCGCCGCCCAGTTCGTGGCCGCCATCGATGCCGCCGGCGTCACCGAGGTGCGTGGCCGCCGCAAGTATCTCAAGGTGCTGAAGCCGGTTCGGGTGGAGAACGGCGCCTCCTTCGGCGAGCTTCTGCCCTATGACGCGGGCTTCCGCCTGGAAGTGGAAATCGAGTTCGCCCACGACGCCATCGGCCGTCAGCGCTTTGCCGCCACCATGTCCCCCGCCGTGTTCCGCCGCGAACTGGCCGGTGCCCGCACCTTCGGCTTCCTGAAGGATGTGGAGCGCCTGCGCGCTGCCGGCTATGCCCGCGGCGCGGCGCTGGAGAACACCGTGTGCCTCGACGAGGCCGGCGTGATGAACGAGGGCGGGCTGCGCTTCACCGACGAATTCGTGCGGCACAAGGCCCTCGACGCGGTGGGTGACTTGGCCCTTTCCGGCCTGCCTCTGCTCGCCCGCTATCGCTCCTTCCGCGGCGGCCACAAGCTGAACTACCAGGTGGTGGACGCCCTCTTCTCCGACCGCTCCGCCTATGCGGTGGTGGAGGCCCCGGCCCGTCCCGTGCGCGACACGGTGGGTGCCGACATGGGTGTCTCGGCCCCGGTGCCGGTGTTCGCTCCGGAAGTCTGATCGGCTCTTTGATCGCATTGAAGCGGCGCCCCACGCGGGCGCCGTTTGCGTTTGAGGCGGCCTTCGCGGGCGGCTCGGACCGGCGCTTGCGGTTTTTTAACCTGGATTCCCGTTCATTGTGGACGGATCTGCGCAAGTGGACCCGAAGCCCAGCGAAAACTCGGCTCTGACGGGGTCATCCGGCCGGGGCCGGGCAGGTCGTGAGCCGGCGTTGCGGGGACGCCACAGTACGGCATTGGCCGACCATGGGCACGGCCATGCCGCCGCGCCGCCACATTGCCGACGGAAAGCCCCGATAGCGCGGAGACGGAAATTTTTTCCTCCGGCCCGGCGGGCGGGGCCGGGTGGGGAAGACGCGGCGGGGACGAAGCTGTGGCAGGTGCGTGTTCCATTGCCGGCGCCTTGAGCCGGATATGGGAACAGGCGCCAACGACGGGGTGAGGACCAGGGCCGGGCGGTGCCATCGTGGCGCCATGTTCCGGCCGGCAATCCTCCTTTACAAGCAGCGCCCTGGGGCGCGGGACGGAAGCTGAACCGTGATGCGATTCTTTTACGAGGTCCTGAAGGTGCGCGCCGTCGTCCGCGGCGGAGCGCTGGCACTCGCTCTGGCGATGGGCCTGCTTGTCACCGGCTGCGCCAGCGACAAGGACGATGTGCTGCCCCCCGACGAGCCGGCGGAGAAGATCTACAACGAGGGTCTGACCCTGCTGCGCCGGCAGGAGCCGGAGAAGGCCGCCAAGCGCTTCGAGGATGTGGACAAAACCCATCCCTATTCGGAATGGGCGCGCAAATCGCTGCTCATGACCACCTATGCCTATTTCGAGGCCGGCAAATACGACGAGGCCATCGCAACCGGGAAGCGCTACATCGCGCTTTATCCCGGATCGCAGGATGCGGCCTATGCGCATTATCTGGTCGCCTCCGCACTTTACGAAAACATTCCCGACATCACCCGCGACCAGCGCAAGACCCGCCAGGCGCTTGATGCGCTTGAAGATGTGGCGCGCAAGTATCCCAACACCGAATACGCAGCCACGGCGAAGAAGAAGATCGAGGTTGCCCGCGACCAGCTCGCCGGCAAGGAAATGCTGATCGGCCGCTACTATCTGGAGCAGCGCAACTACACGGGCGCCATCAACCGCTTCAAGGTCGTGGTGACGCAATACCAGACGACGCGTCAGGTGGAGGAAGCCCTGTATCGCCTCACCGAGGCCTACATGGCCCTCGGCGTGGTGAGCGAAGCGCAGACCGCCGCCGCCGTACTCGGCTATAACTTCCCCGACAGTTCGTGGTACAAGGACGCCTACAAGCTGGTTCAGGCCGGAGGGGTCGAGCCGCAGGAAAACAAGGCGTCCTGGATCAGCCAGGCGTTCAAGAAGATGGGGCTTGGCTGATCATCCATGCTGGCAGCGCTCTCGATCCGGGACATCGTCCTCATCGAGAAGCTCGATCTCACCCTCTCGGAAGGCCTTACGGTCCTCACGGGTGAGACGGGTGCTGGCAAGTCGATCCTGCTCGATGCCGTTTCCCTCGCCCTCGGCGGGCGTGGCGACGGCGCCTTGGTGCGGCACGGCCTGCCCAAGGGGCAGGTGACGCTTACCTTCGACCTCGCCCCCGATCATCCCGCCCACGCTATCCTCGCTGCCGCCGAGCTGCCGGATGAAGGCCCCCTTGTGGTGCGCCGCATCCAGATGGCGGACGGCCGCACGCGGGCAAGCGTGAACGAAGAATCGGTCAGCGTGCAGACGCTCCGGCTCATCGGCGGAAGCCTCATCGAGCTGCACGGCCAGCACGATGACCGTGCCCTGGTCGATCCAGCCAGCCATCGCGCCGTGATCGACGCCTTCGGTGGCCTCGCCCCCCAGGCGGAGGCCGTCGGCGCCCTGTGGAAAGCATGGCGTGCCGCCCTGTCGGACGCCCGTGCCGAGCGGGAGCGGCTGGAGATCGCCGCCCGCGAGGCCGATTTCACCCGTCATGCGGTGGAGGAACTCACGGCCCTCGCCCCTGAGGTCGGGGAAGAGGCGGCGCTATCCGAACGGCGCACGGGCATGATGCGCTCGGAAAAGATTGCCGCCGACCTCGACGAGGCGCTGGACGCGGTGGCCGGTGGCAGCTCGCCGGTGCCTTCGCTGGCCGCCGCCGTCCGCAGGTTGGAGCGCCGCGCCGGTGAGGCGCAGGATCTGGTACGACCCGCCGTGGAGGCCATCGACCAGGCTCTCGACGCGCTGGAGACCGCCCGTGCGCATCTCGAGGCGGCGCTGGCGGATGCAGCTTTCGAGCCGGCGGAACTGGAGCGAATCGAGGAGCGCCTGTTCGCGTTGCGCGCGGCGGCCCGCAAATATGCGGCGAGCGTGGACGACCTGCCGGCGGTTACCGCGCGGTTCTCCGCCGAACTCGAACGTCTCGACCAGAGCGCGGCCACCCTCGCCCGCCTGGAGAAGACGGTTGCCGAGGCGGAAACCGCCTATCGCGCGGCGGCCGCCGCTTTGTCGTCGGAGCGCCAGGCCACGGCCGGCGTGCTCGACGCGGCGGTGGTGGCGGAACTGCCGCCTTTGAAGCTGGAGCGCGCCGCCTTCATCACCAAGGTCACCAGCGATCCGGCCTCGGCCGGGCCCGACGGTTACGACCAGGTGGAATTCTGGGTGCGCACCAATCCCGGAACGCGGCCCGGGCCCCTCATGAAGGTGGCGTCCGGCGGCGAACTGTCCCGCTTCCTGCTGGCGCTCAAGGTGGTGCTGGCGGATCGCGGCTCGGCCCCCACCCTCATTTTCGACGAGATCGACACCGGCGTCGGCGGTGCGGTGGCGGATGCCATCGGCCAGCGCCTGGGACGGCTCGCTCAGAAGGTGCAGGTGTTGTGCGTGACCCATGCGCCGCAGGTGGCGGCGCGGGCGCGTCACCATCTGCTCATCGCCAAGGCCTCCGCGGACGGCGCGCCGGGACAGGACGGTCTGGCCGAGGACGCGCCGGTCACCACGCGCGTCGCGCCGCTCAATGCCACCACCCGGCGCGAGGAAATCGCGCGCATGCTGGCCGGCGCCACCGTGACCGCCGAAGCCCGTGCCGCCGCCGACCGCCTGCTGAAGGCCGCACGGTAGACGGCGCTCGGGCGCCGGACCCGTGCTTTGAATTTCTGGGAGCGGATCGCGTGGTGTGGCCCCTTCGCGACCGCCGGGACGTCCCGAATCAGTCCGCCTGCGGCTTGTCGCGGCGCAGGGATTTGACTTCGCCGCGCCGCTCCTTGGCCGCGAGGCGTCGTTCCTTGGAGCCGAGAGTGGGCCGGGTGGGCCGGCGGATCGGTGCCACGATGGTCGCGCTGCGGATGAGCTCGACCAGCCGCGCAACGGCATCCTCGCGGTTGCGTTCCTGGGTGCGGAAGCGCTGCGCCTGAATGATGATGACGCCGCCCTGGGTCATCCGCTTTCCGGCCAGCCGGACCAGGCGGTGCTTCACTCCCTCGGGTAGGTTGGGCGAGTGGGCGGCGTCGAAGCGCAACTGCACCGCGCTCGACACCTTGTTCACATTCTGCCCACCCGGCCCCGAGGCGCGCACGAAGGCGAGCTCGATCTCGTCCTCCGAGATGGCGATGCGGGGCGTGATTTCGATCATGGCAGAACCTTCGGCGTCGGGCGCGACCGCGAGGGCTCGCTGGGCCGCATTCGGCCTTCCGTCCGCCAACGGTGCTCAGCCCGCCAGCGCAGGCGCCATGCTCTTAGACCAAATGTGGCTGCCGACCAACGGCTTCGATGGCTCGCCTTGCCGTGCGGAAGCAGCTCCCGCCCCCTGCGTGGTCCGGCAAACGGTGGCGAACGAGCGAGCGTGCCGGGGCCGCTCCGGTCAAATGGCGTGGCGGTTGGCGGTGGGGCCGAAATGCTCGACGTAGCGCGGGCTGATCACCGAAACCGGCAGGATGATGAGCACGTCGGTGGTGCCGAACTGGTAGTCCACCACGGCGCCGTCCCCGACAAAGCCGCCGAGGCGCAAATAGCCCTTGATGAGTGGGGGCAGGGCCTGCAATGCGGCCTTCGGGTTGATCTCTGCCTTCGCCATGCGATCCATGCTCACATGGCGGCCGTCCACGGCCCGGGCGCGCCATTCGTCCGGCGCCAGCGCATTGTGATGGAGGAAGGAGAGCGGCAGGGCCAGCGCCGCAGGGTCGGTGCCCTCAAGGCTGGCGCAGCCGAACATGGCGTCGATCTTGTTGCGCAGGATGTAGGTCCACACCCCGTGCCAGAGCAACTCCACCGTGCGCTTGTTGCGGTAGGGCTTCAGCACGCACGAGCGGCCGAGTTCCAGGAAGCGGAGGTTCGGGTGGGCGGCAATGATGCCGTTCACGTCGAACTCGCCCTGGGTGTAGAAGCCGCCGTGGCGCTGGGCCACGTCCTGCCGCAGCAGTCGGTAGGTGCCGACCACCTTCGGCTTGCGCCGGCCGAGGACCATCTTGCCCGCGTCGTGGTCGAGCACGAGCAGATGCTCGCAGATGGCGTCGAAGCTGTCCATGTCGCGGCGAGCGAGGCGGGCTGGTCCATCCGGCACCGCCGACATTTCCTCGTAGAACACCTTGTAGCGCAGGCGCTGGGCGCGGCGTACGTCGCGCGCGGTGCGGGCGAGCCGCACCTCCAGCGCGCCGAGGCGCCCGAGAACGAGGCCGTCCGGATCCGGCGGCAGCGCGTCCTTGTAGCGGATGCCCGAATAGGCGCGGAAATCGGTCACCAGCTTCTGGGGTACGGGCATGGCGGTCTTGCCAGCCGGCCCGATGGACTTTTCGAACGGGGCGTGGAATGCGCTCTCGCGGCTGATGGGCCCGATGGCGCCAAGGCCAGCGCCGGCCCGCCCGAAGCCTGGCCGCGCGTCGTCCCGTGACACGTCCCAGGAGAAATCCCTGGAGAGATCGCGCGCAAAATCGCGTGCCAGATCACGGGCAACGTCGATGCCGCGCCCAAACAGGGCCGGCAGGCTGAAGCTCGGATCGGTCTGTCCTGTCCGTTTCATTGCAACGACCCCCTCCCCGGGCCGCCGCCTGCGGCGCGCGCGCCATCCCTGAACATCCGGTCCTGGAACAGCGCCGGCAAGGGCGTGATCCGAAACGCGAGGCGTCGCCCCCATCATCCTCGGGAACCGCTACCCTCGGCTACCAGGTTATGAACGTCACCAACACCATAGTTTTTCAACGCCCATGTGACAATGGAGCCTCGCCGCCTACCGCGGGATCGAAGTCCGGCGACAGCCCGCCAGGAAGGCCGTTTCGAGGGTCCGATTTTGTCGGCCGGAGCGAGCACAGGTTGTGGCGTGTCGAGGTAAGCCTGGGCATTCCCCAGCTTGCGAGGGGTCAGGGGTGATGCTAGCGCCAGCGCGAGGCGCCGGCACGAAGGCGCCGATGATACCAAGGGGGCAAGATGTCTGCTGTTCGTGGAATGTTCGCGGCTGCGGCGCTGGCCGCAGGTCTGGTGCAGATCGCGCCCGGTGCTGCTGTCGCGCAGCCTCGGCCGACGCCGGCCGAGGTCGACACGGTGATGGTCCAGGGCGCCGGCCAGATCACGGTTCTCACCTACAAGGCGAAGTTCGTGTCTGCCGACCCCGTGACGCGACGCGTGGTGCTGGAAGATCCCTCCGGTCGCCGCTGGGCGGTGATCGCGCCGCCGCTGCTGGGTGACCTCACCTTCTTTCGCAATGGCGAGACCTTGATCATCCGCGTGGCGCCCGGCGTGGTCACCGCCCTCGGCAAGGCGCGTCAGGGCAAGCCCGGAGAGGTGATGAACGAGGTGGCGCTGGATGCCGGCCTGCCTGGCTGGCCGGAAGGCTTCGGCGTCCGCGAGGTTACGCTGACGACAACCTTCGTGGATGTGAACAAGGCTGCTGGAACGGTCACCTTCGAAGGGCCTGACGGCGGGGTGCGCACCGTGCGCGCAGCCAACGACAAGGTGCTCGCCGACCTGCAGCAGGTCGAGCCCGGCGACCTTGCGCAGATCACCTATCTTGAAGGCCTTGCCGTCAACGCCGTTCGCTGACCCGGCCCAAGCTGCGAAGCGGCGCCTCAAGGCGTCGCTTCGGTTCTCCGTCGCGATCATGCTGCCGCCTTCGGGCGTTCAGCGGCGGCGCGATAGGCCAGTGCCTCCGCGAGGTGCCGGCGCCCGACACCGTCGGCGCCGTCAAGGTCGGCAAGGGTGCGCGCCACCTTCAGGACCCGGTGATAGCCACGGGCGCTGAGGCGCATGGCATCGGCAGCGTCGCGCAGCAGGGCCGCGCCGCCGGCGTCCGGTGTCGCCACCTGGTCCAGCAGGGGACCCGAGGCCTCGGCATTGGTGCGTACGTCCCGCCGCCCGAGGGCGGCGTAGCGTTCCATCTGGATATCCCGTGCCATGGCCACCCGCGCCGCTACTTCCCGGGAGCCCTCCGTCGGAGCGGGCAGCACGAGATCGGAGGCAGACACAGCCGGCACTTCCAGGTGGATGTCGATGCGGTCGAGGAAGGGGCCGGACAGCCGGGCCTGATATTCGTCGGCGCAGCGCGCGCCGCGCTTGCAGGTGAAACCGGGCTCGCCCGCGCGCCCGCACCGGCATGGATTCATGGCCGCGATCAGCTGGAAGCGGGAGGGATAGGTCACGCGATGGTTCGCCCGCGCGATCAGGACCTCTCCCGTTTCCAGGGGCTGTCGCAGGGAATCGAGCACCTGCGGAGAGAATTCGGGCAACTCGTCCAGGAAGAGGACGCCATTGTGCGCCAGGGAGACCTCGCCTGGCTTCGCCTTCGCGCCGCCGCCCACCATGGCCGCCATGCTGGCGGAATGGTGCGGCGCGCGGAACGGGCGGCGGTCCATCAGCGCGCCGTCCTCAATGGAACCGGCCACCGATGCGATCATGGAAACATCGAGCATCTCGGCGGGGGACAGGGACGGCAGGATGGAGGGGAGCCGCTGGGCCAGCATGGATTTTCCTGCGCCCGGCGGCCCAATGAACAGAAGGTTGTGCCCGCCGGCGGCGGCGACCTCCAGGGCGCGCTTGGCGGTCTCCTGTCCTTTTACATCCTTCAGGTCGAGCATGGCTTCCACCTGCGCCTTCATCCTGGGTTCGGGCCGGCCCATCACCTGCCGGCCGGTCATGTGGTTGGCGAGCTGGATGAGGGACTGTGGCGCCAGGATCTCCATGTCGGGGCTGGCCCAGGCCGCTTCCGCGCCGCACGCGGCGGGGCAGATCAGCCCGTGACCGCGCGCGTTTGCGCCGATGGCTGCCGGAAGCACACCGGCCACCGCGGCGATGGCCCCGTCGAGGGCCAGCTCGCCCACCACGGTAAAGCCGCCGAGCGCATCGGACGGAATGGCGCCAATGGCAGCCATGAGGCCGAGCGCGATGGGCAGATCGTAGTGGGAGCCTTCTTTCGGCAGGTCCGCCGGCGCGAGGTTGACGGTGATGCGCCGCGCGGGAAGGGCGAGGCCCGAGGCGATGAGCGCCGCGCGCACGCGTTCGCGCGCCTCCGAAACCGCCTTGTCGGGCAAGCCGACGATGGTGAAGGCCGGTAGGCCCGCCGCGACATGCACCTGCACGTCTACGGGGCGCGCGTCTACCCCCTCGAATGCGACTGTCGCTACCCGCTGGATCACCGCGCCCACCCCGCTCGACTGCCTGCATCCCAAGGTAGCGGAGGATTGCCGTAGCGACAAGAACGAAAGCGGAACAATTTTGCTTGCCACGTCCGTAGTCGCGGCTATTCTGGCTCGGCTTGAGCGAACAGGGGCGCAAGATGACGGACGCTTCAGGGGGCGGAATGCGTAGCCATGAGGCGCATGTGGCCGACATGTTCGGGCCTCAGGCGGCGGCCTATGTGGCGAGCGCAGTCCATGCGCGCGGCGCCGACCTTGAAGCCCTGTCGGCGATAGTCGCGGAGCTGCGGCCGGCGCGGCTGCTTGATCTCGGGTGCGGCGGCGGGCATGTGAGTTTTGCTGCGGCGCCGTTCGTGGCGGAGGTCGTCGCCTACGATCTTTCCGATGACATGCTGGGCGCCGTCGCCGCCGAGGCGGAGCGGCGCGCCTTTGACAATATCACGACGCAGCAGGGCGTGGCCGAGCGCCTGCCATTCGCCGATGCCAGCTTCGATTTCATCGCCACGCGCTTCAGCGCCCACCACTGGCGGGATGTCCCCGCCGCGATGGGGGAGGCGCGGCGGGTGTTAACGGTGGACGGGCGTGCCATGGTGATGGATGTGATCGCCCCCGACTGGCCGGTGGCGGACAGTTTCCTTCAAACCATCGAGGTGCTGCGCGATCCCTCCCATGGCCGCGACTACCGCGAGGCGGAATGGGTGGAGCATGCGGAGGGCGCCGGTTTCCGGGTCATGCGAACCGCGCGGCGACGCCTGCGCCTCGAATTCAGCGCCTGGGTCGAGCGGATCCGCACGCCCGAGCTACATGTGGCGGCCATAAGGTCCCTGGTCGCCGGAGCGAGCCGGGATGTGGCCGAGCATTTCGAGATCGAGGCGGATGGCTCCTTCACCCTGGACACGCTGACGCTGGAACTGGAGCCGGCCTGAGCGGGTGCCGGCGTTCTCTTCGCCAATGCATGTCGCCTTGCCGAGGGGTGGACGGGACCGTTTTTCGGACGACGGCCTATTTCTTCTCCAGCATAAGCCGGCCCTGCTTCTTGATGAGGTCCTGTGCCTTGCGGGCCAGAAGGTCGAGGAGGAAGGGCAGTTCGACGGACAATTGGACGGCCTCGTCCGTCACGTCGAGAGTGCCGCTCGCGGTCTGGCCGAGGGCCGCGATATGGAAGTCCAGATGCTCCCCGGTCCAGACTTCCTGGAGGATGGTGATGTGTCGGCCGAAGCGCGAGCGCACGGTGGTGAGCCCCACCTGGAGGCGCCGTGTCGCCTCCGCCTTGCCGAGGCGGTGCGGAATGGAAGCGGTGAATGGCTGGCCCATGTACCCGTCTCCTGTGCCTGTCTCCCGGCTGGAGGGGGCCGGGGGTGACATCCTCCGGCCAGGTGTTTTTTTGGCGTCGTCGATGAAACCGTCCCCGGCGCGTCTCGATCGGATCGGCTTCTGCGATCAGAGCTGAACGTTTCCCGGAACGCGACCCGCATCGCTCGCATCGCGATTGGAGCGGGGAGTTCGGTTCCGCATGTCAGACAAGTGCGCGCTTCTCCTCGATCCTGTCCCAGATCTGGGCGGCGATGTCGGGGCCGCCCAGGCGCTTGATGGCGCGCAGGCCCGTGGGGGAGGTGACGTTGATCTCGGTGAGGTTGCCGTCGATCACGTCGATGCCCACGAAGATGAGCCCCATCTTCTTCAGTGAAGGACCAATGCGGGCGCAGATCTCCAGTTCCCGATCCGTGAGGTCGGTGGGTCGGGCGGCGCCGCCGCGCACCATGTTGGAGCGAAGGTCGCCCTCGCTCGGCACCCGGTTTACCGCGCCTGCCGCCTCGCCGTCCACCAGGATGATGCGCTTGTCGCCGTGCTTCACGGCCGGCAGAAACTGCTGGATGACCCAGGGCTCACGGAAGGTGGTGGCGAACAGATCGTAGAGCGAACCGAAATTGAGGTCGTCGGCGGTCAGGCGGAACACGGCCGCGCCGCCGTTGCCGTAAAGCGGCTTCATCACAACGTCGCCGAATTCGGCGCGGAACGCCTTGATCTCGCTAAGGTCGCGGGAAATCAGCGTGGGCGGCATCAGCTCGGGAAACTCGGTGACGAAGATCTTTTCCGGCGCGTTGCGCACATGGGCCGGATCGTTCACCACCAGCGTCTTGGGGTGGATGCGCTCCAGCAGGTGGGTGGCGGTCACATAGGCCATGTCGAAGGGCGGATCCTGGCGCATCAGCACCACGTCCATCTCGGTGAGCGCGATGCGCCGCTTCTCGCCGAGGCTGAAATGGGCGCCGGCCTCGTCCTTCACCTGGAGCGGCTCGACGGTGGCGAAGACGGCGCCGTCGCGCATGGCCATGCGGTCGGGTGTGTAGTGGAACAGGTCGTGCCCGCGCGCCTGGGCTTCGAGCAGCAGGGCGAAGGTGGAGTCGCCCGCAACGTTGATGTTGGCAATATGGTCCATCTGGACCGCGACCTTGAGGGCCATGGCAATCTCCGGACGCCCGGCTGGGGCTTCGCCTTATCTATAGGCGCGAACGGCAACCTGCCACCCGCGCCCCGTTCAGAATTCGGCCTCGAATGCTCCGGGCAAATGCTCGGCGGCGCCCGAGCGGGCGAGGAGCACGGCATCGAAGCGCATGTTGAGGCGCGCCAGCTCCGGATGGCCCGCGAGGAACGCCTCGGCCGCCGCGGCGATGCGCCGCCGCTGGCGCGGCAGCAGCGAGAAGGCCGCATCCGAAAGGGTGCTCCGCAGCTTCACTTCGCAGAAGACCAGCAGGTCGCCCTGGCGGGCGATCAGGTCGATCTCGCCGGCCTTGGTGCGCACCCGGCGGGCCAGGATCTCGAAGCCATGGGCTCCAAGCAGGGTCGCCGCGCGCTCCTCGGCGGCGAGACCCCGGTCGTGGGCGGCACGGCGGCGGCGCGTCGCGGCGGGAACGTCAGTCATCGGCTGCCTTGTCCCCGGCCCGTCCTTCGGCCAAGGCAAGGGCGCGGGCATAGACCTCCCGCTTCGGTCGCCCGGTCATGGCGGCGACGGCGGCGACGGCGTCCTTCAAGGTGGCGTCCTTGAGGGCGCGGGCGAGGGCCTCATCCACGTCGGCGTCGCCGGCGGCTTCCTCCAGCGGAGGTCCTATCACCAGCACGATCTCGCCCCTCGGCGCCTCCGCCGCCCCATAATGTGCGGCGAGGGTGGCGAGGTCGCCGCGGCGCACTTCCTCGAAGGCCTTGGTGAGCTCGCGGCAGACCGCGGCCTTGCGCGGGCCGAGGCGGTCGGCGAGGTCGGCGAGGCTTTCGGCGAGGCGCGGGCCGGTCTCGTAGAACACCAGCGTGGCCGGTACGCTCGCAAGGGCTGTAATGCGGTTGCGGCGCTGGCCGGATTTCGGCGGCAGGAAGCCATCGAACAGAAAGCAGTCCGTGGGCAGGCCGGCCGCCACCAGGGCGGCGAGCAGGGCCGAGGCGCCGGGCACGGGATGCACCGTGTGGCCGGCCTCGGCCGCTTCCACCACCAGCTTGAAGCCGGGGTCCGAGACCAGCGGCGTGCCGGCATCCGAGATGAGCGCGACGCGGTGGCCGGCGGCAAGCCGCGCCAGCAGCTTGGGCCGGGCACTGGCGCCGTTGTGGTCGTGATAGGGCACGAGCGGCGTGGTGATGCCGTAGCGTTCTGTGAGCCGGCGGGACATGCGGGTATCCTCGCAGGCGATGACGTCCGCGCCCGCCAAGGTTTCCAGCGCGCGAACGGTTACGTCGCCGAGGTTGCCGATGGGGGTCGCCACCACGTGCAGGCCTGGGGCTAGCGCCGGGGCCGAGACGCGGGTGCCGGCGAGGAGAAAGGTGTTCGCGTCCGCCCCTGCGGCGGAGGGCTCCGGGCGGGCGGGGGCAGGCGAGCGGTGCGGGCTGGTCATGGCGCCACCATAGCCCCGCTCGCGCGGGACGAAAACCGGGACGCGGGGCGGGTGTGACTGAAGAGACCGGGCGCCAGCCCTCATCCCATGAGACGGGCGGCGGCCACCACCGCCTGGCCGAAGGCTAGGCCGCCATCGTTGGCCGGTACGTCGCCGGGCACCAGCGGGGTGAGGCCGAAGGATTCAAGCCGCCGCACCGTTTCTTCCAGCAGCCGGGCATTCTGGAACACGCCGCCGGACAGGGCGACGGCGGTGAGGCCTTCTGATTTCGCCACCCGCGCCGCCGCCCCGGTGAAGGCTTCGGCGAGGCCGGCGTGGAAGGCGGCGGCCATGGCGGGGGCGTGCCGTCCGGCGTGGAGGTCGTCCACCAGTGCCTTGAAGAGCGGGGCGGGGTCGATCTCGATCGGGACAGCCTCAGCATGAAAGGCGAAGGGGTAGGGCGGGGCGTCTTCCTGTGCCGCCGCCTCCAGCGCCATGGCCGCCTCACCCTCGTGGCTGAGGCGGTCGGGCGCAAGGCCCAGCACCGCCGCCACCGCATCGAACAGCCGGCCGGCGGAGGAGGCCGGGGGCGCGTTCAGCCCCTTGTCCATCATGGCGCGCAGGGTCAGGAGCGGCTTGCCGGCGAACAGCGCCGCGAGGAGCGGGTCGCCATCCACAGCCGAACGCCCCAGCGCGCGGTCGAGATGGGCCAGGAGCACCCGCCACGGTTCCCGGCTCGCCGCGTCTCCTCCGGCCAGCGGGATGGGCGCGAGCCGGGCTACCCGGCGGCTGGTGCGGTAATCGCACACAAGGATTTCGGCGCCCCAGGCGGTGCCGTCCTCGCCCAGGCCGAGGCCGTCCAGCGCGATGCCCACCACCGACCCGTCCGCCCGCCGCCAGCCGGCCTCGGCCATGGCGGCGGCCAGATGGGCATGGTGGTGCTGCACCCGCTCAAGCGGCAGGCCACGGGTGGCGGCCATATCCTCGCCGAGGCGGGTGGCGCGGTAGTCCGGGTGCAGGTCCACAGCTACCGCCGCCGGCTTGTGAGCGAAGAGGGCGGCGTAATCGGCAAGCGCGGTCTCAAAGGCGTCGCCCGTGGCCGGCTCGTCCAGGTCGCCGAGATGGTGGGAGAGCAGTGCTTTGGCGCCATGGGTCAGGCAGAGAGCGCTTTTCAGCTCCCCGCCCAGGGCGAGCACGGGCGGGGCATCGGCGAAATCGGCAGGCAGGGTGAGCGGCATGGGGGCGAGCCCGCGGCCGCGCCGCATGATCCGCAGCCGGCCCGCCAAATGGCGCGCCACGCTGTCGTCGAGGCGGCGGGCGATGGGCCGGTCGTGCATGAGGAACGCATCAACGATGCCGGCGAGGCGGTCACGGGCCTCGTCGTCGTGGAAGATCTGCGGTTCGCTGGAGCGGTTGCCGGAGGTCATCACCAGCGGGCGGCCCACGGCGGCCAGCAGCAGGTGGTGCAGGGGCGTATAGGGAAGCATCACGCCGAGATGGCGCTGGCCCGGGGCGATGCCTGGCGCGAGTGGCGCACCGGGCTTCAGGGATAGCAGCA
Source organism: Xanthobacter versatilis (assembly GCF_043193975.1). Lineage (NCBI taxonomy): Bacteria > Pseudomonadati > Pseudomonadota > Alphaproteobacteria > Hyphomicrobiales > Xanthobacteraceae > Xanthobacter > Xanthobacter versatilis. The sequence goes on from NZ_JBAFVB010000007.1 coordinate 139,696, forward strand.
GGATGGGGGCGGAAGGGTGGGCGAGCGCCGCCTCCTCCTCCGGCGTGATGAGGCAGAGGCCGTGGGCGGTGGCCATGTCCGCCATCACGGCCAGCGGCTTGGTGGGGCGCTGCTTGCGGGCGCGCAGCAGGGCGACGGCGTCCGCGTTGATGGCGTCGCAGGCGATGTGGAAGCCGCCGATACCCTTGATCGCGAGGATCTGCCCGGAGCGCAGCAGGGCGGCGGCACGCTCGATGGGGTCGGCCCCGGCAGCGTCGTCGCCCTCCAGCCACAGCTTCGGGCCGCAGTCCGGGCAGGCGATGGGCTGGGCGTGGAAGCGGCGGTCGGTAGGGTCCTCATATTCGGCGCGGCAGGCGGGGCACATGGGAAAGCCGGCCATGGTTGTGGCCGGGCGGTCGTAGGGCAGGCCGGTGACGATGGAGAAGCGCGGACCGCAATCGGTGCAGTTGGTGAAGGCGTAGCGGAAGCGCCGGGCCTTGGGATCGGCGATCTCGGCTCGGCAGGCAGGGCAGGTGGCCACATCCGGCACCACCCCCACCGAAACCGTGCCCGCCGCACTCTCCATGATGCGGAAGGGACCGTCCGGGACTTGAGCCGGGCGCCGCGTCACCTGTTCCACGCGCGCCAGCACGGGCGCCTCGTCCGCCAACGCCGCCGCGAAGGCATCGCGCGCGGAAGCCGGGCCGGCGATGCGGATGATGACGCGGTCGCCGGCGTTGCGCACGTCGCCGCCCAGCCCCAGCCGGCGGGCGAGGCGATAGACGAAGGGGCGGAACCCCACCCCCTGCACGATGCCGGAAACCTCGATCTCCTCGCCAGCGACCTCGGTTCCCATGAGATTCAATGCACCGTGCAGACCATGCAGGGGTCGAACGAGCGCACGATGTGCTGCACGCTCACCGGCGTGGTCTCACCCTGCCGGATGGGGGCGCCCACCAGCGCCGTTTCCAGTGGCCCCGGCTGGCCAACCGCATCGCGGGGCGAGAAGTTCCAGGTGGTGGGGGCGATGATCTGGTAGCGGGCGATGCGCCCCTTCTCCACCACCATCCAGTGGCCCAGCGCCCCGCGCGCGGCTTCCGTGAGGCCGAAGGCGCGGCCAGCCTGCGGCATCGCGCCTTGCGCGCACCAGGGCGCGCCGGGATGAAGCTGGCGCACCCAGCCTTCCATGGCGATGAGGGTGCGCGCCGTCTCCACCAGCCGGCCGACGACGCGGGCGCGCACGTTGGCGCCCTCCTTCGCCGCAAGGTCGCGGGCGAGGGGATGGCCGGCCACCACCTGACGGGCGAAGGCACCGGTCTCGAACGGCAGGCCGGAGAGGCGCGGGGCCTTGCACCAGGTGTAGCCGGTCTCGTCCGCCCCATCGGGGAAGGTCGAGCCTTCGAAGGGCTGGTGGGGCGCCTCCCGGCCTTCCATGCGGGCGAAGCTGTGGTCCTCGGTGATGGCGGCTGGGTCGAGGCCTTTGGCCCGCCCGTTGGCAAAGGTGCCGCCGGTGTAGAGCCGGCCCTCGTCCAGCGCATAGGCGCCGTAGGAGAGGAAGCGGTCGTGGGCGCGGCCGAGGCGGGCCAGATCCAGGTCGGCGGCGATTTCGAGGAACAGGCGGAAGTCGCCGTCCGGCCCCGCCTGCCGCCATGCTTCCAGTTCCGCCACGTCGGCGATCTCGGCCACCCGTTCCAGCGGGGCGCCATAAAGGCGCTCCTCCAGGTCCGCGCGCACGGCGCCGAGGGTGGCGATGAGGCGCATCTGGTCCCGCGCGTCGGCGCCCTTGGCGACGCCCCCCGGCTGGATCGCCAGCGTGTGCGGCCAGCGTCCGGCGAGCAGGCCCATAACGTGAAGCAGCGTCGCCCGCGTGGCGAGTGCCCGGCGCACGCTCTCGCCCTGCGCCGCCTTGAAGCGTCGGGCGGCGGTGGCGAACCACGGGCGGTCCTCATAGATGGCCCGGGCGAAGTCCGGCATGAAGAAGACGTGGAAATGGGTGAGGTGGTCCGCCACGTTCTCGGTGGCGAGGATGAGGTTGGTGGCGACCCGGCCATTGTCCGTGGGCGCGATGCCCTCAAGGCCGGCGAGCGCCAGCGCCGCCGCATGGGACTGTGACACCGAGCAGATGCCGCAGATGCGCGGCGCGATGACAAGGGCGTCCCGCGGGTCGCGCCCCTCCAGGATGCGCTCGAAACCGCGGAACAGGGGCGAATTGACGAAGGCCTGCCGCACCTCCCCGTCGGCCACGTCGAGCCGGACTTCGAGGTCGCCTTCCACCCGGTTGAACGGCCCCACCACGAGCCGTTTGGTCTCTGTGCTCATCGCTTGCGGATATCCCGCACGGCAGGTGGCGTCAGCACGTGGTCGGCGGTGGCGTTGCGCCTCAGCCGGTCCGGGGTCGCCGCCTTGGCGAGGGACGACAGGGCGATGAACCACGCCTTGGGCATGTCGGTGGGCAGGCCCACGGGGATGCCGCCGATCTTCGGGGTTTCGAGGAAGGCATGGCCCGGCTCCTCGAACTCGGGGGCGGTGCAGTTGATGCAGGCGTGGCCGCCGCGGGTGCAGGAGCCCTCGCCGTTCCAAAGCCTTGTGTTGCAGTCGGCATGGGCCTGGGTGCCGAGGCAGCCAAGATGCTCCATCATGCAGCCGAGGTCGCTCATCTTCTCGGCGCTGGCCTTGTACTCGTAATATTCGTTGCGCGGGCAGCCGTGGTGCACGAGGTGGTCGGCGTAGAAGCGCGGGCGGCCATAGCTGTCGAGGTCCTCCGCCCGCATGAGGTCGGATGCGAGCAGCATCACAGTCTCAGTCACCCAGTTGGGATGGGTGGGGCAGCCGGCGACATTCACCACCGGCAGGCCGGAGCGGGAGCGGAAGGCCGCGCCCAGCGCCCCGCCGGGACGGCGCCCGTCATATTGCAGGCCGCAGGCATCGGCCGGATTGACGCCGGCCGCCGTCACGCCGCCATAAGCGGCACAGGTGCCCACCGCCACCACATGTTCGGCAACCGCCGCCAGCCGCCGCGCCCAGTCGATGGTGGCCGTATCGGTGCCGGCGAGGGTGTGGAAGCGCCCGGTGCCGTTCGGCCCGCGCAACAGCGCCCCTTCGATGCACAGGGCATCGAGCCGGACCTCGCCCGCGAGCACAGCCTCGAACAGGGCGATGGCCTCGTCCCCGGTCTCCTCCGACAGGGTCGGGTGCCACAGGAAGCGGATGTCCGCGCTCGCCAGCGTCGCGGCAAGGTCCGGGGCCTCAGCGCACAAGAGCGACATGGTGCAGCCGCCGCAGCCGCCCGATTGCAGCCACAGCACGGTGAAGGGCTCGTGCGCAAGGGGGCTCATGGCCGGGCCCCTGACGGGAGGATAAGGGAGATGACGGCGCCGCCCTCCGGGTGGTTGGCGGCTTCCAGCCGGCCGTCATGCTCCTCGGCGATACGGTAGCAGATGGAAAGGCCGAGCCCCGTGCCCTTGCCCACCGCCTTGGTGGTGAAGAAGGGATCGAAGATGCGGCCGAGGATGTCCTCGGGGATGCCGGGCCCGCTGTCGTGCACCCGCACCGCCACCCGCTCGCCGTCCGGGCCGCCGAGCCGCTCGCCGGTGATGTGGAGGCGCGGGTCGGGCCGGCCCTCCAGCGCGTCCACGGCGTTCTGGACGAGATTCATCAGCACCTGATGGATGTGGCCGGGATGGCCCACCGCCTCCAGCCCCTCCGGGATCGCGACGCGGATGGCGAGGTCCGGCATCTGGGATTTCGCCACCCAGTCCACCGCCGAGCGCACCACGCTGGCGAGGTCGAACACCTCCCGCGCCTCGCGATTGTCGGAGGAGAAGCGGCGCAGGTCCGCCACGATGTCGCGCACCCGCTCGGCGCCTTCCAGCATGCCGGCGAGGGTGGCGGGAATGTCGGCCAGCGCCCGGTCGATGCGCAGTTCCCCCCGGGTGCGGGCGAGGGCGGCGGCATCGGCGCCCCCATGCACCGCGTCGAGATAGGTGATGAGGCGCTCTGCATAGCGCTTCAGGGCGTGGGCATTGCCATAGACGAAGGAGATGGGATTGTTCAGCTCGTGGGCGACGCCGGCCACGAGGCGGCCGAGGGAGGCCATCTTCTCCGCATGCACCAGTTGCTGCTGGGTGCGCTTGAGATGTTCATGGGCGCTGGCGAGGGCGTGGTAGGCGGCGCGCAGCTCGCCGATGGGCCGGCCCACCAGCACTACGCCCACCGGCCGTCCGCGCGGGTCGAAGCGCAGGGCGCCGTTCACCGAGACCGCCTGCGGGCCTTCCGGCGTGGCGAGGGTGAATTCCCGGTCGGCGATGCGCTGGCGCCGCGCCGCCGTGGCGAGCACATCGCTGGCCGAGGTGGGGGAGGAGGGGTCGAGCAGCGCGGCGAGGGGGCGGCCGGTGAGGGCGTCCGCCAACTGGCCGAACACGCGTTCGGCGGCGAGGTTCACCTGTTCCACCCGCCCGGCGAGGTCGCAGGCGATGAGCACGTCGGTCATGGAGCCGAGCAGGCCGGCGATGAAGCCCTGGGCTTCCTCCAGCGCGGCGTTCTTCTCCTCCAGCTCCACCTGCTGGCGGACCAGCTCCGCATAGGTCTCGTCCATCTTGCGGATGACGGCGATCCACGCCTCCTCCGCATCGACGGCGCCGAAATCAGGCGCGCCGCTGGCGAGGGCCAGCGGGCTGTCGGCGAGAAAGTCCTTGCCCTCGGACATGGGCATCGGGCGTGGTCCTGACGCAGGAGTTGGGACGCGGGAGCTAAGACCCGCGAGTTAATCCCGCGCCGGGGAAAAGCGCAACGCCGCCCTCAGCGCGGCTCCACGCCGTCGCGCAGGGCCCGCAGGCGGTCGTAGGTGTCGGGAAAGGCGTCGAGCCGGGTCAGTCCCACCATGCGGATATAGGCGGAGGGTCCGAAGCGGATCCACTGCACCAGCTTCACCGGCGCGCCGGTCTTCACGTCGGTGCCGGTGGCCATCACCTCGAAGCCGGTCTGGCCGGAGATGCGCTGCGGCTCCGCGCGCTCCAGCTTCAGGTCCTTCACGCCGGGCAGGGTGGACAGGAGCCGGAGCGCGAACTGGCTGCGTTCGTCCTCGCGCGGCGCGCCGCCGCCCACGGTGACCACGAACAGGGGCTGGTCCACGCCCTCCTGCACGTCCTTCGGCCCGTCGGTCAGGATGAGGGTGGTGCCGGCCAGCGCCCGCACCGGGCGGAAGCCGGCGAGGTTGGTGACGGCGAAGGGCAGGGCCGCCACCTGGTCCGGCACGGAGCGGATCGCAAGCGTAGCGAGGGCGGCCCGAACGGCGGCATCGGGATAGGCGGCGGCCTCGCTCTCGGGCACCTGCAGGGTGATGAGGCCGGTCAGCTGGTCGCTGCCCACCAGCAGCACCCATTTGCGCAGGGAGACCGGTCCCGCCGTCTGCGTGCCGGTGAACAGCACCGCCTTGGCGCCCTTGAGGGGGAAGGCCTCGCGCTTGTCGAGGGTGATGCCCTTGCCGGCCAGCGCCGTGTCGGTGAAGCCGGCGTCGATCTGCTCGTAGGCGTCCGGAGGCATGTCCACGATGAGCAGGGAGGCGTTGTGGGCGCGATCCTCGAACCCGGCGAAAGCCTGCCCTTCCACCATGCCCGGCGGCGGGACGAGGCCGATGGCCGAGCCGCGGGGGAAGGTCGGATCGGCGGCGAAGGCCGAGGACAGGGGCGCCGTAATCAGTGAGAACGCGAGGACGACGGCGGACAAGAGCAGGCGCATGGAGGGCTCCGGCGGGGGAGGAGGGACCCGGCGGCAGGGCCTCCGCTCCCTGGTACCGGATCGAAGGACCTGTTTCGGGCGACATTCGGGCTTTTCTGTGGGGCGTTGCCACAGGTGCGATGCTTCAGGTAGCTGGATTGACGCGCCGCAGCGTGAGGTTGAAGCGCCCGCCCTCGGGCAGCAGCGTGGAGGTGCCGGGCAGGATGCGGTCGATGCCGTGGAACGCGAGCCGGCTCGGTCCGGACAAGAGGAAGATATCGCCGGAGGCGAGGCGGATCGAGCGGGTGGCGCCGCCCCGCGTCTCGCCGCCGATGCGGAACAGGGCGGTGTCCCCCAGTGAGAGGGAGAGGACAGGCGCGGTGAAGTCGGCTTCGTCGCGGTCCTGATGCAGGCTCATGCGCGCATCCGGCCCGTAATAATTGATGAGGCAGGCCTCGGCCGGGGCCTTGAAGGCCGCATAGGTGGTCCACAGGGCGGCCAGCGCCGGCGGCATGGCGGGCCAGGGCGCGCGGGTCTCGGGATGGAACGGCTGGTAGCGATATCCCGCAGCGTCCGAGACCCAGCCGAGGGGGCCGCAATTGCTCATGCGGACGGAAAACGGCTTGCCGGTCCGCGGCATGGCCGGCGTGAACAGCGGGGCTTCGTCCAGAACCGCGCGGATGTCCGCAAGCAGGGCGGCCTGCGCGTCCCGGTCCAGCGCCTCGCGAAACCACAGGGCGCCGGGGGCCAGCTCCAGATGGGCTGGTATTTGGGCCGGCGCGGAAGCGGGCGTTACCGGCATGTTTTCAGGCGCTCCGAAACCAGCGTTTCAAAGAAAACAGAGGTACTGGATGGCAGCTTTCCCTTGGCGTGACCATGGCTTTAATGGGGAAGTAACCATATGTTACATATCACAATTAAGCTAAGTCGGAACAAAAAGGCGCGGCAGGATGTCTTCGGGTCGCTGGGATCGAGAGGAGAGTCGTCATGAATCCCCGCCTAAAGAGTCTCTGCGCTAGCGCCGGTCGTTCGGTTGGCCTCGGCATAGCGGTGCTGATCGCCGGGGTCTGCGCCGCGTCGGCACAGGCCGTCGTGGTGGGACCCGGAGGGTATATCTCGCCGGCCCAACGCGGGTACATCCAGGGTTATGTGGTGCGTCACCCGGTTCCCCCGGCTGTGATCCCGGGGGGCTTCGTTGCCTCCGTGGGGGCGGTGTTGCCAGCCGGCATCCCGCTCCAGAGCTTCGGCGTGGCGCCGACCTACCAGCGCTACGCCACCTACCAGCAGGGCTATTACGGGCCGGGCTATTATGGCCAGGTCTATTACGGCCAGGGCGATCCGGGGGTCGGCTATCCCGACCGGGGCGGCTACGACGTGGCCGACTACAACACGCCGGTCTATCCGGGTGAGCTTTATGGCGGTGGCTATGGCGGCGGGGCTGACCTCTCGGGCTACCGTTACGTGGTGCTGCCGGGTGCCGAGGCGGCGCTGGTGGAGCCCCGGACCCGTCGCATCATCCTGATCATCGAATGAGCGCGATGGTCGCATGACCCCGGCTCCCTTTTCCCGCGGCGGGGGGAAGAGGGGGCCGCAGGTCTGGTGGCTGGGCGCCCGGTGACCCAGGTCAGCATTTTATCCGGATCGCTGGCCGTGGCGGGCCTGTTGGGGCATGGTGCCGGCGCTCGCCCATCAGGCAGGAGAGGCCATGGCACCGCACGCGAAGTTCTACTGGAACGAGCTGATGACCGACGATGTGGAAAAGGCCAAGGCCTTCTACAGCGCCGTGCTCGGCTGGACCTTCAGCGAGATGCCCATGGAGGGCGGCCGGTCCTATTATGTCGCCATGCTGGGCGACGAGCCGGTGGCCGGGCTGATGGACAAGACCGACATCGTGCCGCCCTACGTGCCGCCCCATTGGTTCGGCTACATCAGCGTGGATGATGTGGATGCCCGCGTGGCGCTGCTTGAGGCCAAGGGCGGTCAGGTGGTGCGACCGCCGTTCGACATCGAGGGTGTCGGCCGTATCGCCATCGTCGCCGACGCGACCGGCGCGCCGCTGGGCCTCATGACTGCCTTCGACGAATAATTCGATCGGCTCCGGCCTGCGAGGCGCGTTCGCTCAAGAGCCGCGCAGGCTCGCCGATGGACGATGAGCCAGGCTCGTCGGACATTGGCATGAGCCGGGGGAGGCTCAGGTCACCGTGCGTCAGGCGATCACATCGGCCAGCCGCACCCGTTGCACCCCGGCGGCGGCCATGTCGGCGTAGGCCTTGGCCAAGGATCCGTCCACGTCCAGCGCCCGGCAGGCATCCTCGATCACATGGGTGACGAACCCGTGCCGGGCGGCGTCCACCGCCGACCAGGACACGCAGAAGTCCGTCGCCAGCCCGAGCAGATACACCGTATCGATACCCCGGTCCCGCAGGTATCCGGAGAGGCCGGTGGGAGTGGTGCGGTCCGCCTCGTAGAAGGTGGAATAGCTGTCGATGGTGCGGTGGTGCCCCTTGCGGATGACCACTTGGGCGTGGGGAATGTCGAGTTCGGCGGACAGGCGGGCGCCCTCGCTGTCCTGCACGCAATGGTCCGGCCACAGGATCTGTCGCCCATAGGGCAGGTCGATCTCGTCGAAGGGCGCCTTGCCCGGGTGGCTCGAGGCGAACGAGACGTGGCCCGGCGGGTGCCAGTCCTGTGTCAGCACCACATGGGGGAAATGGCGCGCCGCGAGGTTTGCCAGCGGCACCACCTCATGCCCGCCCGGTACCGCCAGGCGGCCGCCGGGCAGGAAGTCCACCTGCAGGTCCACCGCGACGAGCGCGGAGCGGGTCCTGTTGCCGGCGGTTGCGAGCGGGGCCGGGGAGGGGGCGGGCATCGGATAGTCCTTTGCGATGACGCGCAGGCTCGCGCGGACGTGAAAAAGGAACAGACCGCGAGCCGGCACGCCTTGCGGCGCCAAAACACCCCCCCTATATCCGCCTCGATCGTCGTTGTCGCGACGAACCCCAATTCGAAAGTTCAGGGGGCCGGCGGATCGGTTGCGGGAGGGGCCTGCGGCCATCTCCCGCGGGTGCCGAAAGGGCCCGGTCGGCCTGCCGACAAGGAGAGAACCATATGGCCAAGATCATCGGTATCGACCTCGGCACCACCAATTCCTGCGTCGCGGTGATGGAGGGGTCTACCCCGAAAGTCATCGAGAACGCTGAGGGCGCGCGCACCACGCCGTCCATCGTCGCCTTCACGGAGGACGGCGAGCGTCTCGTCGGCCAGCCTGCCAAGCGCCAGAGCGTCACCAATCCCGAGCGCACCTTCTTCGCGGTGAAGCGCCTTATCGGCCGTCGCTACGACGACCCGACCGTCGAGAAGGACAAGCATCTCGTCCCCTACTCCATCGTGCGCGCCGACAATGGCGATGCCTGGGTGGAAGCGGACGGCAAGAAGTATTCCCCCTCGCAGATCTCCGCCTTCGTCCTGCAGAAGATGAAGGAGACGGCCGAGTCGTTCCTGGGTGAGAAGGTCGAGAAGGCGGTCATCACCGTCCCGGCCTACTTCAACGACGCCCAGCGCCAGGCCACCAAGGACGCCGGCCGCATCGCCGGCCTTGAGGTGCTGCGCATCATCAACGAGCCCACGGCGGCGGCGCTGGCCTATGGCCTCGACAAGAAGTCGGCCGGCACCATCGCGGTGTACGACCTCGGCGGCGGCACCTTCGACGTGTCGGTGCTGGAGATCGGCGACGGCGTGTTCGAAGTGAAGTCCACCAACGGCGACACCTTCCTCGGCGGTGAAGACTTCGACATGCGGCTCGTCACGTATCTGGCGGACGAGTTCAAGAAGGAGCAGGGCATCGACCTGCGCAACGACAAGCTCGCCCTCCAGCGCCTCAAGGAGGCCGCCGAGAAGGCGAAGATCGAGCTGTCGAGCGCGACCCAGACCGAGATCAACCTGCCCTTCATCACCGCCGATGCCACGGGCCCGAAGCATCTCACGCTGAAGCTCACCCGCGCCAAGTTCGAGGCGCTGGTGGATGACCTCATCCAGCGCACGGTGGAACCCTGCCGGCTCGCGCTCAAGGATGCCGGCCTCACCGCCGGGCAGATCGACGAGGTGGTCCTCGTCGGCGGCATGACCCGCATGCCCAAGGTGCAGGAAGTGGTGAAGCAGTTCTTCGGCAAGGAGCCCCACAAGGGCGTCAACCCGGACGAAGTGGTCGCCATCGGCGCCGCGGTCCAGGCCGGCGTGCTCCAGGGCGACGTGAAGGACGTGCTGCTACTCGACGTGACCCCGCTGTCCCTGGGCATCGAGACCCTGGGCGGTGTGTTCACCCGCCTCATCGACCGCAACACCACCATCCCGACGAAGAAGAGCCAGACCTTCTCCACCGCCGAGGATGGCCAGACCGCGGTGACCATCCGCGTGTTCCAGGGCGAGCGCGAGATGGCGGCGGACAACAAGATGCTCGGCCAGTTCGACCTCATGGGCATCCCGCCCGCGCCCCGCGGCGTGCCGCAGGTGGAGGTGACCTTCGACATCGACGCCAACGGCATCGTGCAGGTCTCTGCCAAGGACAAGGGCACCGGCAAGGAGCAGCAGATCCGCATCCAGGCCTCGGGCGGCCTGAATGACGCCGACATCGAGAAGATGGTGAAGGACGCCGAGGCCCACGCGGCCGAGGACAAGAAGCGCCGGGCCCTGGTGGAAGCCAAGAACCACGCGGAAGCCCTCGTCCACTCCACCGAGAAGGCCGTCGCCGAGCATGGCGACAAGGTCGGCGCGGTGGAGAAGGGCGCCATCGAAGCGGCCCTGGCGGACCTCAAGTCGACGCTGGAAGGCGATGACGTGGAGGCCATCACGGCCAAGACCAACACCCTGGCCCAGGCCTCCCTCAAGCTCGGCGAGGCCATGTATGCGGCCCAGCAGCCGGGTGCCGAGGGCGCCGCCAAGCCGGCGGACGACGTGGTGGACGCCGAGTTCACCGAGGTCGACGACGACAAGAAGAAGTCGGCGTGATCCAATACGGCGGGCGTTCGCGCCCGCCGTCAGCCCTCTGTTGAAAGAGGGCTCGGGCATCAGGTTTTCAATGTCATGCCCGGGCTTGTCCCGGGCATCCACGCAGATCCGTCGGAGCGACGTGCAAAAGCGCGTTCCTGGCCACGATGCGTGGATTGTCGGCCAAGGCCGGCAGTGACGATCTGTTCAGAATGCGAAGACTGCCCGCCAAGCCTTCGGGCCGGACGGCAGGGCAGGCCGATTGCGGCAGGTGAAGATTGAGCATGGCCAAGCGCGATTATTACGAAACCCTCGGCTGCGACCGCGGCGCCGATGACACGGTGCTCAAGGCTTCCTATCGCAAGCTCGCCATGAAGTGGCATCCCGACCGCAACCAGGGCAATGGCGAAGCGGAGGTGATGTTCAAGGAGGTCAACGAGGCCTACGAGGTCTTGAAGGACCCGCAGAAGCGCGCCGCCTACGACCGCTTCGGCCATGCCGCCTTCGAGAATGGTGGCGGCGGCGGTCCCGGCTTCGGCAATGATTTCGCCTCCTCCTTCGCCGACATCTTCGACGATCTGTTCGGCGGCGCCATGAACCGCGGCCGCGGCGGTGGCCAGCAGCGCGGGCGCGGGGCGGACCTGCGCTACAACATGGAAATCACGCTGGAGGAGGCCTTCTCCGGCAAGACCGCCCAGATCAAGATCCCCACCTCGGTGTCGTGCGAGACCTGCTCGGGCACCGGCGCCAAGCCCGGCACCCAGCCCAAGGCGTGCCGCATGTGCGGCGGCGCCGGCAAGATCCGCCACGCCCAGGGCTTCTTCACCCTGGAGCGCACCTGCCCGAACTGCCAGGGCCGTGGCAGCGTCATCGAGGACCCCTGCAGCGACTGCGGCGGTGCCGGACGGGTGACGCGCGAACGCACCCTCTCGGTGCAGATCCCCGCCGGGGTCGAGGACGGCACCCGCATCCGCCTCGGCGGCGAGGGCGAGGCGGGTGTGCGCGGCGGGGCGGCAGGCGACCTCTACATCTTCCTTTCCATCGAGCCCCACACCTTCTTCCAGCGCGAAGGCGCGGACCTCTACTGCCGGGTGCCCATCTCCATGGTGACGGCGGCGCTGGGGGGCACCGTGGAAGTGCCGACCATCGATGGTGACAAGAGCAAGGTGAAGATCCCCGAGGGCACCCAGTCGCAGAAGCGTTTCCGCCTCTCCGGCAAGGGCATGCCCATCATGCGGGCGCGCAACCACGGCGACATGTATGTGCAGGTGGTGGTGGAAACGCCGCAGAAGCTGACCAAGCGGCAGAAGGAATTGCTCGCCGAATTCGAAAAGGACAGCTCCGGCGAGACCCATCCCGAATCCACCGGCTTCTTCGCCAAGGTGAAGGAGTTCTTCCAGGGTGCCGCCGGCGAGGGGGCCTGAGGGGCCTCCTCCCATCTGATCGGCGGGACTGCCTTCACGCGGCGTGTCGGGACCGCGCCGCAAGCGCTGCCGCCGTCGCGGCCGCCATGGTTCGGGCGATGCCGTCGGCATAGGAGGTCTTCGCCATGGGGCCGATGAGGCCTTCGAGGGCGGTGTCGTCCATGATGAGCGGCGTGGTCATCAGATAATTCATCTCCACCAGCTCGCGCATCACCGGGTCGAACAGGCCGACGAGGCGCAGCATCGTCTTGTTCGCCACCATAAGGCGCGGCTTGGCATTTGACTTGGCGTTCGCCAGGGCAAAGGCGCGCTCTGCCACCTCCCGCACGCTGATGGTGCCGGCGCCGCCCAGGTTGAAGGTGCTGCCGAAGGCGGCGTCGGTCGCAAGCAGGGTGCGCACCACCGGCCCCACGTCCGGCACGAAGACGAACTGGTGCGGCCGGTCGATGGGGCCAACCACCTTCGCCCGCCGGCCCTCCGCCGCGGCGGCGAAGATGTCGGCGAGAAAGCTGCGTTCCACGCCCGGCCCATAGAAATCCGGCAGGCGCAGGATGGTGGCGCGGATGACGCCCGCCGCGTCCGCTTCCATCAGCACGTCTTCCTGCGCCTTGCGCATCTGGCCCTTGAACGTATGCGGTGTGCGCGGGTGGCTCTCGTCCACCAGCGCGGCCTGCGGCCGTCCGAAGGGGTAGGCGGTGCCGATGAGCAGCAGGCGCGACACCCCCTCCGCCGCCGCGGCCTCGACCGTGCGCGCCATGAGCTGGGGGTGGAGGTGGAAGGCGTCATAGGGCACGCCCACCATGTAGACGAGGGTATCAAGGCCCCGGAACGCGCCCCGGATGGTGGCGGGATCGTCCGGGTTCCAGGTCCGCAGCTCGGAGCAGGAGCGCAGCTCGGGATCGCAGGTGCGCAGCGTGGCTTCGGGCTGGGCGGCGAAGGCGCGGGTGAGGCCGGCAAGCGAGCGGCCGATGGCGGCAAAGGGCGTGCCGGCGTCACCGAGCGCTGCGGCGATGCTGGCGCCGATGGATCCTGTCGCGCCGACGAGACCGATGCGGGGCGAGGCTTGCGAGGCGAAGGGGACGGGCATTAGAGTGCTCCTGAACAATGTTCACTGAACATTGTTCATAAACTGAACGACGTTCATGTCAACTCCGGAGACGATGGTTTGCCGTCCGCGCCCCGTGCCCGCCGCAAGGAAGACGCCCGCGCCCGCATCCTCGACGAGGCACGGCGCATCGTGCTGGAGCACGGCTTCGAGGCCCTCACGATGCGCCGCATCGCCGAAGCGGCAGGCTATTCACCCGCCGCCCTCTATCTCCATTTCGCGAATCGGGACGCCATCGCCCGCGAGCTCGGGGAGAGCGGCATGCGCAGCCTGCTTGTCGCCTTGACCCAGGCTGCCGCGGATCCCGATCCGGTGGCGCGCCTCGGGGCGCTGGCTTTGGCCTATGTCGCTTTTGCCCGGAGTGATCCGGAAACCTACCGCCTGATCTTCATGGAGCCCGGCTTCGCCGCCAGCGCCCTTGGCGGCAAGGACGAGGCGGGGGCTGCGGCATTTCAACTTCTCGCCGGCGGCTTCGAGGACCTCCACAGGGCCGGCCGGCTCAGGCCGGGGCAGGATCCGGCCGCGCTCGCGCTCACCTTCTGGATCCTGGTCCACGGTACGGCGAGCCTGAAACTCACCTGCTCTGCCTTTCTTTCGCCATCGGAAGAGGACCTTCTCGCCGCCGCCCTCGACGCCCTTCTCAACGGGGTGCTGGAGCCGGATCCGACCGGGCAGAACCCGCCTGGGCGGTCAATCCGTCGCTGAAACCCCTGGGGCGGGGAGCGCCCTGTCCCATCGGTTGGCATCGCAAGCTGATCGGACGACGCCTCCCCTGGCCGAGTGGCACGAACCTTGACCCCGCCTGCTTTCCCGTCTAAGCGCCTGATATCCGATCCTCTCGGGCGCCCGAGGTGCCGTTGATGCTTCACTCCCACGACCAGCGCCGGCCGGTTCACAAGCCCTTGCTTCCGAAGCCGAATCTCAAGGACGAGGTCCGCTTTCTGCAGTCGTGGTTCCAGAATCCGCTCAAGACCGGCGCCGTGGCGCCGTCCAGCCCGGCTCTGGCCAAGATGATGGCGAGCTACCTCGACCCGAAGCAGGACGGTCCTGTCATCGAGCTGGGACCGGGCACGGGTCCGGTGACCAAGGCCCTGATCCAGCGCGGCTTCGCGCCGGAGCGCCTGTTCCTCATCGAGTACAACCCGGAATTCTGCGCCCTGCTGCGCTTGCGCTATCCCGGCGCCACGGTGATCAACGGCGACGCCTATACCCTCGCCAAGACGCTGACGGGCCGCCTGCCGGGCAAGGCGGTGGGCACCATCTCGTCGCTGCCGCTCTTCACCATGCCGGAGAGCGAGCGGCACCGTATGGTGAACGAGGCGTTCGACATGTCCATCCCCGGCTCGCCGTTCGTGCAGTTCACTTATGCGGTGGTGACGCCGGTGCCGCTGGTGCCGGGTGCCATCGAGGGCGAGCGTTCGCCGCGGGTGTGGAGAAATATTCCCCCCGCCCGTGTCTGGGCCTATCGCCGGCCCTGAGGTTTCCGTGCCGCCGGCGCCGCCCGGCGCCCGGACGGCCACACCGCCGGGGCCCTTAAGTGACGGATTTCCTTTATCTAACCCACCCTCAGGTCGCGGTGGACCCGGTCGTGCCGGTGCCCCGCTGGGGCCTGTCCGAGGTGGGGCGGGCGCGCACGCGCGCCTTTGCCGCACGCGCGGATCTCTCTCCCTACCGGCGCATCGTGTCCTCCACCGAGGTGAAGGCGATGGAGACGGCCGCGCTCCTCGCCGAGGCCCTTGGCCTTGCCGTCGAGGTGGCGGAGGGGATGGAGGAAAACGACCGTTCCGCAACAGGTTACCTGCCGGAAGCCCAATTCCAGCAGATGGCCGATGCCTTCTTTGCCCGCCCGCAGGAGAGCGTCGCCGGCTGGGAGCGGGCGCAGGACGCGCAGGCGCGAATCGTCGCCGCCGTCACCCGAACCCTCGCCGAACTTCAAGACCATCGGCAGGTTCCAGTTCTGTTTGTGGGCCATGGCGGGGTCGGCACCTTGCTTCTGTGCCATCTGGCGGGCTACCCCATCTCCCGCATCCATGACCAGCCGCCGGTGGGCGGCGGCTGCTGGTTCCGCGCCGGAGCGGACGCGCGCCCGGACCGCTGGCGCGCCATGGAAGAGGATGCAGGCACGGCCTGCGCCCGGGAAGACGCCGCAGGACGAGCCTGCGCCGGGGAAGAGGGCGCGGCCCAGGCCGGCGTCCGTGACGACAGCACAGCGCCAGCCGGCGCGCGGGAACAGGGCGCAGCGCTGGCATGCGCCCCGGAGGAGGGCCCATGAGCCTTGTCGATGCGAAAGTCCGCGACCGCATGATCGTGGCGCTCGACTATCCCAACGTGAGCGCGGCCGAGGCCCTGGTCTGGCAGCTCGGCGACGTGGTGACCTTCTACAAGATCGGCCTGGAGCTCTCCATCGCGGGGGGGCTCGACCTTGCCGCCGACCTCATCGGCGCCGGCAAGAAGGTGTTCCTCGACCTCAAGCTGCACGACATCGGCAATACGGTGGAGCGGGCGACCGAGGCGGCGGCGGCGCGCGGGGTGCACATCCTCACCGTCCATGCCTATCCGCAGACCATGGCGGCGGCGGCGCGGGGGGCCAAGGGCAGCCCGCTCGAAGTGCTGGGCGTGACCGTGCTCACCTCCTATGACGACGCGGACCTCGCCACCGCCGGCTATCGCATGGGGGTGACCGACACGGTCCGCCTGCGCGCCGGGCAGGCTCTGGAGGCAGGGATCGCGGGGGTCATCTGCGCGCCCACGGACGCGGCCATGGTGCGCGCCATCCTGGGGCCGGACCGCCGGGTGGTGACGCCCGGGGTGCGGCCGAAGGGGGCGGACGTGGGCGACCAGAAGCGCATCGCCACCCCGGCTGAAGCCATCGCCGCGGGCGCCGACCGCATCGTAGTGGGCCGCCCGGTGACGGCGGCCGCGGACCCGGTGGCGGCGGCCGAGGCCATCCTGGCGGAACTGGCGGGGGCCTGACGGCCGGCAACAGGGCAATGGAGGGGGCGATGGCGAAGGGCTACTGGTTCCTCAATCTCGATGTGGTCAACCCGGTGGACTACATCACCTACCGGGAAGCCAACGCCCGCTATGCGGCGGAGCACGACCTGCGCTTCATCGTGCGCGGCGGCGATTTCGAGCATCTGGAAGGCATCAAGCGCCACCGCAACGTGCTGGTGGAGCTGCCCTCCTTCGACGTGGCGGTGGCCACCTACGAGGCCCCCGACTACCAGCCGGTGAAGGCCCTGCGGCAGGCCACCGCCATCGCCGACCTTGCGGCGGTCGAGGGCTATGAGGGTCCCCAGCCCTCGGCGGCGCCGCCGCCCGAGGGCACGCCGGACAAGCCCCGCGGCTACTGGATGGCCAAGGTCGATGTCACCGACCCGGAGCGCTACAAGAATTATATCGCCGCCAACGCCGAGCCGTTCGCCGAATACGGCGCCTGGTTCCTGGTGCGGGGCGGCCGGCACCAGCTGCTGGATGGCCGTGGGCGCCAGCGCTATGTGGTGATCGCCTTCCGCGACGTGGAGACGGCGCGGGCTTGCTACTTCTCGCCCGGCTACCAGCGGGCACGCGCCATCCGCCAGTCGGCGTCGGTGGCAGACCTTGTCCTCATCTCCGGCTATACGGGGCGCGAGGCGCCCCCCTCCTGACGGACCCCCGCCCCCGGCCCTTGGGGCCGTTCTCGCCAGGGCAGTGCCACCGTCTTTGCCGCGGCGCCGTGAAGCGCCGCCCGGCCACGCGAAGGACCAGAAAAATCGTGTCTCAGCTGCGCATCGTCATCTCCGGAGCCGGCGGCCGCATGGGCCGCGCCCTCATCAAGGCCATCTCGGAAACCGAGGGCCTCGTCCTGGTGGGGGCGCTGGAATATTCCGGCTCGTCCTTTCTCGGCGAGGATGCCGGGGCCATGAGCGGCCTGAAGCCCAACGGCGTCACGGTGGAAAGCGATGCGGCCCCGACCCTCAACGGCGCTGACGTGGTGGTGGATTTCTCCACCCCCTCCGCCTCGGTGCGGCTGGCGGAGACCCTGGCGGGGGCGGGCATCGCCCATGTCATCGGCACCACGGGCTTCTCCAACGAGGACAACGCGGCCATTGCCGCCGCCGCCCGTCGCACGCCCATCATGAAGTCCGGCAACATGAGCCTCGGGGTCAATCTGCTGGCCGCCCTCACCCGCCGGGTGGCGGCGACGCTGGACGACAGCTTCGACATCGAGATCGTGGAGATGCACCACAACAAGAAGGTGGATGCGCCCTCCGGCACGGCGCTGCTTTTGGGCGAGGCCGCCGCCCAGGGCCGCGGGCGCCATCTCGACGAATGCTCCGAGCGCGGCCGCGACGGGGTCACCGGCGCGCGCAAGCCTGGCGCCATCGGCTTTGCCAGCCTGCGTGGCGGCTCGGTGGTGGGCGAGCATATGGTGATCTTCGCCGGCCAGGCCGAGCGCATCGAGCTGGTGCACAAGGCCGAGGACCGCATGATCTTCGCCCGCGGCGCGTTGACGGCGGCGCGTTGGCTGAAGGGCCGCGAGCCGGGCCTTTATTCCATGGCCGACGTGCTCGGCCTCGGCGATTTCTGAGCGCCGAATTCTGACCGCCGATTCCTTGTCCGCAGATTTTCGAGCCGGGAGCCACGCCCGGAGACTACCCAGGAGCTTTCCATGTCCGACCGCATCCTCGTCCTCGTCCGTCACGGGCAGAGCGAGTGGAACCTGAAGAACCTGTTCACCGGGTGGCGCGACCCCGACCTCACCGAGCAGGGCGTCTCCGAGGCCAAGCGCGCCGGCGCGCTGCTGAAGGCCGAGGGGCTGAAGTTCGACGTGGCCTTCACCTCCGATCTCACCCGCGCCCAGAAGACGCTGGGCCTCATCCTCGGCGAGATGGGCCAGGAGGGCGTGCCCACCACCCGCAACGTGGCCCTGAACGAGCGGGACTACGGCGACCTCGCCGGCCTGAACAAGGACGACGCCCGCGCCAAGTGGGGTGACGACCAGGTGCACATCTGGCGCCGCTCCTACGACATCGCCCCGCCCGGCGGCGAGAGCCTGCGCGACACGGTGGCCCGCACGCTGCCCTATTATGTGCAGGAGATCCTGCCGTGCGTGCTGCGCGGCCAGACGACGCTGGTGGCCGCCCACGGCAACTCGCTGCGCGCCCTCATCATGACGCTGGAGAAGCTCTCCCCCGAGGGCATCATGAAGCGCGAGCTGAACACCGGCGCGCCCATCGTCTACAAGCTGGCGGCGGATTCCACCGTGGCGGAGAAGCGCGACCTGGTGGCGTGACGCAAACGCAGAACGAAATGGCCGGTGAGCATTGCTCACCGGCCATTTCTATTTCACGCCTGTCAGTTCTGAACCCTACCCCTGCTCGTGGAGCAGGCGGGCCACGGCGGCGCGCAGCTCGGGGAAGCCGGCGCCGGTCTGGCTGGAGGTGGGGAACACCACCGGATAGGCCGCCGGCCGCCGCTTGATCTTCTCCTGCACGCCCGCGATGACGTGCGGCAGGGCGCTGGGCTTCACCTGGTCGGACTTGGTGAGGATGATGGCGTAGGACACCGCCGCCTTGTCCAGCAGGTCGAGGATCTCCTCGTCCACCGGCTTGATGCCGTGGCGGCTGTCGATGAGCACGAACACGCGCGCAAGGTTCACCCGGCCGCGCAGATAGGCCTTGATGGTGTGGGTCCAGGCCTCCACTTTCTCCTTCGGCGCCTTGGCGAAGCCGTAGCCGGGCATGTCCACCAGCGACAGTTCAGGCCCCACCCGGAAGAAGATCAGCTCCTGCGTGCGCCCCGGCGTCACCGAGGTGCGGGCCAGCGCCTTGCGGCCGGTCAGCGCGTTGACGAGGGAGGACTTGCCCACGTTGGAGCGGCCGGCCAGGGCGATCTCCATGCCGACCATGGGCGGCAGCACCTCCACGGTGGGGGCGGCCGTCACGAACTGCCAGTCGCCGGCGAACAGCAGGCGGCCGGTTTCGAGAAAAGGGTCGGGCGCGTCGGAAGCGGTATCGGTCATGAGGGCGTTATCGGGGAGCAATGCGCCCGGCGCAAGCGGTTGGTAAGAAGCTCGCGCGGCGCCCGGTTCTGGCTATTGCCGGAACCGGTCTTGAGATCAGCAACTCGGGAACACCCGAGTTGCTGAGCGTCGCCCTCTCGGCACCGGTCGAAGACCGGAGCCGTTGGCATTACTGCCGCTTGGCGCCCAGGAAGGTTTCGGCGAACCAGCGGTCGATGGTCATGGGCTGTTGCTGCTGGGGCGGCGGCGGGATCTGGCCCACCACGGCGGGCGGGCGATCATCCGGCAGGCTTTCGGGCGGCAGCAGGCTGCCCCCCGGCGCGCCATAGCCGGCGCCGCCGAAGCCGTAGGAGCGCAGGCCCCCTGGCAGCTCGGCCACCGGCACGCCCTGGTGCGCGGTCTTCATCACCCGGCTCCAGATCTCCACCGGCAGATTGGCGCCGGACGCCTTCTTGGTGGGGGAACTGTCGTCGTTGCCGAGCCATACGGCGGTGACGTAGCGGGCGGTGTAGCCCACGAACCAGGCGTCGCGATAATCCTGCGAGGTGCCGGTCTTGCCCGCCGCCTCCCAGCCGGGAAGGTCGGCGCGCCGGGCGGTGCCGCTCGCCAGCGTCTCCATCATCATGTGGTTCATCATGGCCGCATAGGCCGGGTCCATGACCCGGCCGGGACCGGAAATGTTGCGCTGGTACAGCACTTTGCCATCGGCGCCCTTCACCACGTCGATGACGTGGGGGATGACGCCGATGCCGCCGGTGGCGAACGGCACATAGGCACCGGCCAGCTCCAGCACTGAGACTTCCGAGGTGCCGAGCGCGATGGACGGGTTGGGATCCAGCGGGGAGGTGATGCCCAGCCGCTTCGCCGTCGCCACCACCGCCTTGGGGCCGACCTCCAGCGTGAGGCGCACCGAGACCGTGTTCAGCGACAGGGCCAGCGCCTGCGTCAGCGTCACCGGGCCGCGATATTCGTGGGTGGAGTTTTCCGGCCGCCAGCCCTTGAGCTGGATCGGCCCGTCCTCGCGCACCGTCTCGGGTGTCAGGCCGTGCTCGATGGCGGTGAGATAGATGAAGGGCTTGAAGGCGGAGCCGGGCTGCCGGCGCGCGGTCACTGCCCGGTTGTACTGGCTGTCGGCATAATTGCGCCCGCCGATGAGGGCTTTGACCCCCCCGTCGGTATCGAGCACCACCAGCGCGCCCTGGCCGACGCCGAACTTGCCGCCGGACTTCGCCAGCGTGTCGTCCAGCGCCTTTTCCGCCGCCTGCTGGAGGCCGGCATCCACCGTGGTGCGCACGGTGACATCACCGGGCAGCTCCTCGCCCACGAAGGAGTCGAGCTGGTCCATGACCCAGTCGGCCACATAGCCCGAACTGTCCGGCATGCCGGCGCGCGAGAGCTGGGCCGGACGGGCGAGAGCCGTGCTCGCCATCTCCGGGGTGATGAGGCCCTGCTGGCGCATGGCGGCGAGCACCAGGGCGGCGCGGGCCTGCGCGCCCTTCAGGTTGCGGGTGGGGGCAAGGCGGGAGGGGGAATTGACGAGGCCGGCCAGCATGGCCGCTTCCGCAAGCGTCACCTGCCGGGCGGACTTGCCGAAATAGCGCTGGGCGGCGGCCTCCACCCCATAGGCGCCGGCGCCGAAATAGACCCGGTTGAGATAGAGGTCGAGGATCTCCGCCTTGGTGAACTTGTGCTCCAGCCACAAGGCGAGCACCAGTTCCTGGACCTTGCGGGAGGCGGTGCGCTCCTGGGTCAGGAACAGGTTCTTGGCGAGCTGCTGGGTCAGGGTCGAGCCGCCCTGCCGCAGCCGCCGCGAGGTGAGGTTGGTGACCAGCGCGCGGGCGAGGCCCTCCGGATCAAGGCCGAAATGGCTGAAGAAGCGCTGGTCCTCGATGGCCACGAACGCCTTGGGCAGATAGGGCGGCAGCTCGCCGATGGGCACGGCGACCCCGCCCATGTCGCCACGGGTGGCGAGCGTCTTGCCGTCTGCGGCCTGCACCGTCACCGTGGGCGGACGCTTGGGGATCATCAGCGTCTGCATGGGCGGCAGCTTGGAGGCTTCCCAAGCGATGACGCCGGCCAGTGCCAGCACCGCCCACACGCCGAGGATGAGGCCCCATTTGATCAGCCCGAACACGAGCGACCCGCGCCGCCGGCGGCGGGCTGGCCTGCTGCTCTCTCTGGACTTCTGGGGCGGATCGGCCCGGCCACGGCGCGGCTCGGCGGGCTTCGGGTCGGGCGCCGGCTTGGCGGTCTTGGCGCGCGCGGCCCGGCGCGGTGCATCGACTGGGGGCGGGGCGGAACGGTCGCGGGCATCGAGACGGATGTCGAACAGGCTCTCGGGGCGCTCCAGCACCGGTTCCCGCCTCGTTGCCTCGCCTCGTCCGCGTGCCGTCATGAATGATCCCGTCGCTTATGCCCCCGTCCGCCGCACTGCGGGAGCCATACCCCTTGCAGCACCAAAATGGGGCGGAAGCGCAGCGCAGCGGAAGGCACCCTAACGGCAGCGGCATAAGGACCCGTTAAGGACCGCCGAGGGGACCCTGCCGGCACCGGTCCCAGAAGCCGGTGCGCCGGTCGGGCGTGCGGTAGTACCAGCACATGCCATTGGCGGGGGGCGGGCCCACCAGCCCCGCCGCCATGCCCGGCTGGAGCATGCCCAGCGCTCCGCCGTTCGCCACCGGGCCGCCGGGACCCCAGCTCTGCGTGGGCGCGGGGAGGATCACCGGCGGCACCTGGTTGGTCAAAGGCGCGGCCAGCGGCGCCGGGGTCGGTTGGGGCGGTGCGGCCAGCGGCGCGGCGAGGGGCGCGCTCATCACCGGGCCGCGCTGGGGCGGCACCAGCGGGGGCGGGCGAGTCGTCGGGCCGAGGGCGGCAGGGGGCGCGGGTGGGGGCAGGCGTCCGGTGCCCGTGGGTGCGCCCACCGGCTTCAGCGGGGCAACAGAGGGAGGGCGCGCCAGAGGCGCCACCGGCTTCGGGGCGGGCCGCACTACGGGCGCCGCCGGGGTGAGCGGTGCCGGGCGCAGGGGGGTGCCGACCTGAGCGCCGGCGGTTCCGGTTCCGCCCACCGCCAGGCTTGCCATCAGAGCGGCCAGCACTCCTCTCCGCGTCCCGCCGCGCATCATCATCTCCCTGCGTCAGCCTCATGATCGGCGGCAAGATAGGCCGTTTGATGGGCCGCGCGACAGGGTTTGGAGCAGCGGGCGGGAGAGGGAAAGGGCAGGGTCTGGCTCCGGCTGCTTTTGACCGCGCCGCGCGATGGGGGCAAGCTCCGGCAAGGATGGTGCGCGGACGACCTGCCCGCCGAGGAGTGCCTGCCGTGAGCTTTGCCCCTTGCCCCGACCCCACCCCCGGAGATGCCGGCAGCTGCGACGCGGTGGAGACGGTAATCATCCCCCGCGCCCACGACATCGGCGGCATGGAGGTGGCCCGCGTGCTGCCCTCGGCCCAGGGGCAGATGATCGGGCCGTTCATCTTCTTCGACCGCATGGGGCCGGTGCGGTTCACCGCTCATCAGGCGCAGGATGTGCGCCCGCATCCCCATATCGGCCTCGCCACCGTCACCTATCTGTTCGACGGCACCATGGTTCACCGCGACAGCCTGGGCAACGAGCGGGTGATCGCCCCCGGCGCGGTGAATTTGATGACCGCTGGGCGCGGCATCGTCCATTCCGAGCGGCACGACGCCACGGTGAAGGCGCGCGGCGGCCCGCTGTTCGGCATCCAGAGCTGGATCGCCTTGCCCAAGGCGCGGGAGGAGGACGCCCCGGACTTCCTCCACACCGGCGCGGAGGACCTGCCCGTGGTGTCCGACAGCGGGCTGACGGCGCGCATCATCCTCGGCAGTGCGTTCGGTGCCGCGTCTCCCGTGGCGCTGGCCTCGCCGGCCACCTATGCCGAGATCACCCTGGCGCCCGGCGCGCGCCTGCCCATCGATCCCACCCATGAGGACCGGGCCGTGTTCACGCTGGAAGGCGAGGTGGAGGTGGATGGCACCCGCTTCGAGCCGGGGCGCATGCTGGTGATCCGCCGGGGCCTTGCCACCAGCGCGCGGGCGATCACGACGGCCCGGCTGATGCTGATGGGCGGCGAGCCGCTGGAAGGCCCGCGCTACATCTGGTGGAATTTCGTCTCGTCCGACCTGGAGCGGCTCGACGCCGCGAAGGCCGCATGGCGGGAGGGGCGGTTCGACCTCATCCCCATGGATCACGACGAGTTCATCCCGGCCCCTGAGGACGGCTCCGGCCGCCCGAGGCCCCAAGCCCCGCGCACGTAACGCCCCAAGGAGGGCGGTCAAAAATCACGGCATCGGGCAGTTCGTGGCCGCCTCTTCGTTTTCGTCCGAGCCGTGGGGCTGGACGATGGCCGGGGGATCGCTGGCCGGAAAGGTCTCGTCCAGGGCCTCGTCGAGGGTGCTGGAATCGTGCGCCTTGTGCTCGCAGCCTGCGATGCGGGCGGCTTCCTCCTGCGCCGAGGGACGGGAAGCGGGCGCCGGGTCGGGGCGCGAAACGGCGGGGGGATCGCTGGCCGGGAAGCTCTCCTCCAGCGCCTCATCCAGCCGGGCTTCGGTCTGGGCGGAGCGATCCGGCGACACAGATGGCCTGCTGTTCACGGCGACATCCTCCAAGGTGCGGAAACAACCCATCCGCAGCTCGGAATCAACGCCGGTGCCGGAGCTTGCGTTCCGTTCACGTCCTTGGCGATTGCGTGATCGGGCATCGACGCGCGCCGACACCGGAGACCCGGGGGAATCGGGTCTCCGGTCCAGGCGCATGGCTGTCGGCCCTCCATTTAGAAGGTGGTACAAGAGGCGAGAAGAAAAAGCCGGGGGTGGCCGCAACCGGCCCCCGCGCCGAGGTCGCGCGCAGTTGAACGCAGGACATTTGAGCGCGAGACCAAGGAAAGCTTCGACAGAAGCCTCCCTTTTGCTGGGCTGGAGGCGCGTTCACCGTTCGGGCTGGTCCAAGCTGAACGGGTCCGGCTCCAGGCCACCCCCGGCAAGATGCCCCGGGAGGGGGGCAAACTTGGGAGCTACCGGGTTCGGACCGCGCCGAACCCGGAACAGGCTTCAGACGAAGCCGGGCTTAGAAGAAGCCAGGCTCAGAAGAACCCGAGCTTCTTGGGGCTGTAGCTCACCAGCAGGTTCTTGGTCTGCTGGTAATGGTCGAGCATCATCTTGTGGGTCTCGCGACCGATGCCGGACTGCTTGTAGCCGCCGAACGCCGCATGGGCGGGATAGGCGTGGTAGCAATTGGTCCACACCCGGCCGGCCTGGATCTCGCGGCCCATGCGATAGGCGCGCGAGCCGTCGCGGGTCCACACGCCGGCGCCGAGGCCGAACAGCGTGTCATTGGCGATGGAGAGGGCTTCTTCCTCGTCCTTGAAGGTCGCCACCGACACCACCGGGCCGAAGATCTCTTCCTGGAACACCCGCATGTTGTTGGTGCCGAAGAACACGGTGGGCTTCACGTAGAAGCCTTCGGAGAGGTCGCCGTCGAGCAGGCTGCGCTCGCCACCGGCCAGCACCTGGGCACCTTCCGCCCGGCCGATGTCGATGTAGGAGAGGATCTTGTGCATCTGCTCCGAGGAGGCCTGCGCGCCGATCATGGTCGCGGGATCAAGCGGCGAGCCCTGCTTGATGGCGGCGACGCGGGCCAGCGCCTTCTCCATGAACTTCTCGAAGATGCTTTCCTGAACCAGCGCGCGGCTGGGGCAAGTGCAGACCTCGCCCTGGTTGAGGGCGAACATGACGAAGCCTTCCACCGCCTTGTCGAGGAAGTCGTCGTCCTTGGCCGCCACGTCGTCGAAGAAGATGTTCGGCGACTTGCCGCCCAGCTCCAGCGTCACCGGGATCAGGTTCTGGCTGGCATAGCCCATGATGAGGCGGCCGGTGCCGGTCTCGCCGGTGAAGGCGATCTTGGAGATGCGGGTGGAGGAAGCCAGCGGCTTGCCGGCCTCGAGGCCGAAGCCGTTGACGATGTTGAGCGTGCCGGGGGGCAGGATGTCGGCGATCAGCTCGGCGAGCACCAGGATCGAGGCGGGGGTCTGCTCGGCGGGCTTCAGCACCACGCAATTGCCGGCGGCGAGTGCCGGGGCGAGCTTCCACGCCGCCATCAGGATGGGGAAGTTCCAGGGAATGATCTGGCCGACCACGCCGAGGGGCTCGTGATAGTGGTAGGCGACGGTGTCGTGGTCGATCTCGGAGAGCGCGCCTTCCTGCGCCCGCACGCAGGCGGCGAAGTAGCGGAAATGATCGATGGCGAGCGGGATGTCGGCGGCGGTCGTCTCGCGGATCGGCTTGCCGTTGTCCCAGGTCTCGGCGCGGGCGAGCAGGTCCAGGTTGGCTTCCAGCCGGTCGGCGATCTTGAGCAGCACCAGGGCGCGGTCGGCGGCAGGGGTACGGCCCCAGGCCTTCTTGGCGGCGTGGGCGGCGTCCAGTGCCCGCTCGATGTCGGCTTCATCCGAGCGCGGCACTTCGCAGACCACCTTGCCGGTGATGGGCGAGATGTTCTCGAAATAGCGCCCGTTCACCGGCTCCACGAAGGCGCCGCCGATGAAGTTGCCGTAGCGCGGCTTGAAGGGCGAGGCGTGCTGGCTGGCGAGGAATGCGGGTATGTTCATTATTCCCTCCCGAGAGTTGGTGCAGCAGATGGTTTGCAGCGGCCGTGCCAGATCTCGGCAGGGCGGCCAACGGCTTTATTTGCACTGCGGGAAGATGCTGGCCTGTCTTGATTTTGCCAACGGCGGCCAAGCCTTGCCGGAACGTCCGCTGGACGCGACGGGAATAGTCGTGCCAGACTGGCGCACATAAGAACAAGAGCTGCGACACCTGTCGCGATTTGCGACAGGTGTTTCAGGGAGAGATGCCAAGCGAGGGACCAAGATGCCTGCTGTGCCGACGCCCGCCGTGTCGACCTCTGCACTGTCGTCCTGCGCCGCGACCGATGCCGTCCTCGCCGCCCGTCGCCGCTTCTTCTCCGGCGCGCCGGTGCCCGAGGACGCGCTGGCGCAGCCCATCCTGCGTTCCTGGACCCGCTGCGCCGCGCGCGGACTGGGGCCGCAGTCCCGTTCGCGGATGGAACCGCTGACCGACGGCGAGTTCACCGCCCGGCGCGAGCGCCACGAGACCCTGCGCCGCCGCTGCCGCCCGGAGTTGGAGGCGCTGCACGCCGCCGCCCGCGCGGCGGACAGCATCGTCATCCTCACCGACCCGTCGGGGCTGGTGCTCGACACCGTGGGCAGCGCCGATTTCGCCGATCGCGCCGCCAAGGTGGCGCTGCGCCCCGGCGTGAGCTGGAGCGAGGCCGAGACCGGCACCAACGCCATCGGCACCGCCCTGGTGGAGCGCCGTCCGGTGGAGGTGCGCGGCGCGGAGCATTATGCCGAGGCCAACGGCATCCTCAGCTGTGCCGCCGCCCCCATCCACGACCCGTTCGGGGAACTGGTGGGCCTGCTCGACCTGTCGGGGCCGGCCTCGGTGCCGCACCTGCACGCGCTGGCTCTGGTTGAGCTGGCCGCCGGCCAGGTGGAGCACCGCATGTTCGAGGGCGCCTTCCCCGACCACAGCCTCGTGCGCTTCCACGCCGACCCGAGCTTTCTCGGCACGGCGCGGGAGGGCATCCTTGTCTTCGAGGATTATCGCCTCATCGCCGCCAACCGGCCGGGCCTCGCCCTGCTTGGCCTTGGCTGGGATGCGCTGGGCGCCAAGCGTTTCGGCGACCTGTTCGAGGGCAGCCTCGGCAAGGCGGGGGAGGAGCGGCGGGTCCGCACCCGTCGCGGCGACGTGGCCATGCGCCTCGAACGGCAGGGCATGCCGGTGCGGACCGTTGCGCCGCGCGCCACCCCGTCAGCGGAGCGCCAGCCCGCGCCCGTGCCTGCCCAGGCTCCCGCCCAGACGGGCCCGCGCTTCGATGCCGCTACGGAGCGTGACCTCGGCCGCGCCGTGCGCCTCATGGAGGCCGGCGTGCCGGTGCTGATCCAGGGCGAGACCGGCGTCGGCAAGGAAGTGTTCGCCCGCCAGATCCACCGGCGCGGCAACCGGAGCGCCAGGGCGTTCGCGGCGGTCAATTGCGCGGCCTTGCCCGAGGGCCTCATCGAATCCGAGCTGTTCGGCTATGAGGAAGGCGCCTTCACCGGCGCCCGCCGCGCCGGCTTCAAGGGCCTGTTCCGCGAGGCGGACGGCGGGGTGCTGTTCCTTGACGAGATCGGCGACATGCCGCTTTCGCTCCAGAGCCGCCTCTTGCGCGTGCTGCAGGAGCGGGAGGTGACGCCGCTCGGTGGCGGGCGGCCGGTGGCGGTGGATTTCGCTCTGGTCTGCGCCTCCCATCGCGACCTGAAGCAGCGGGTGGAGGAGGGCAGCTTCCGCGCCGATCTTTATTTCCGCATCGCCCAATATACGGTGACGCTTCCGGCGCTGCGCACCCTCGCCGATCGCGAGGCGCTGGTGGATCGCCTGTGGGCGGAGATGGCCGGTGCCAGCCCCGGCGCGCCGACCCTTTCGGTCGAATGCCGGGCCGCCCTCGCGGGTTATGGCTGGCCGGGCAATTTCCGCCAGCTGGTGGGCGTCCTGCGGGTGCTCCAGGCCCTGGCCGAGCCGGGCGAGAGCGTGGGGGTCGAGGCCCTGCCGGCGGACGTGCGCAGCGCGCCGCTGGAATGGCGCGGCGCAGGCCGGCCCGCGGAGATCATGCCCCCCGGTGCGCAGGCGGACACTGCCCCGTCGCAGGAGTTCGGTGCCCGCGATTTCGGTGCTCGCGATCTTGGAGCTCGCGATCTTGGTACTCGTGATTTTGGAGCCGGTGATGTTGGCGCCCGCGATCTTGGCGCCTGTGATCTTGGGGCGGTAACGCGCGCGGCCATGGATGCGGCGCTGGCCGCCAGCGGCGGGAATGTCTCGCAGGCGGCGCGCCGGCTCGGCATCCACCGCAGCACCCTGCATCGCCATCTCGCCAGCCGCGGCTCCCGCGGCGGGCATTGAGACCTCAGCCCGTCAGGCCGCGGGCCGGACGGCACTCTCAGCGGCCTGCATCACCTCGGCGAGGGCGGGCAGCACCGTTTCGCGCATGCGGCGGCCGTAGAACAGCGCGAAATGTCCCGCATTGGGCACCACGACCTGCCGCTTCAGGTGGGCTGGAACGTTCACGCACAGGTCGTGGGCGGCTTCGGTCTGGGTCCGGGCCGAGATGTCGTCCACTTCCCCTTCCACGGTGAGGAGGGCGGTGGTGGAGAGGGCCTGCGCCCGCACCGCATGCCCGGCGACGGTGAGGCGGTCGCGGGCCAGGGCGTTCTCACGGAACACGGTTTCCACATTCTCCATGAAGAACTCCCCCGCCACGTCCATCATGCTCCAGCACAGCCGGGCGAGGGGAAAGCGCACGGGGTCTTCGCCGTCGTCGAAGGCGAGGCGGAACGGCAGGTCGCCCCCCGAAAGGCTCTGGCGCCACAGATAGAGGGCGAAGGCGTCGATCTGCCGCCAGGCGGGGAAGATGCGTCGCCCGGCGCCGGGAAAGGCGGAGGAGACGGTCTCGATCACCTGCCGCTCCAGCGCTTCCAGCGAGCGCTCCTGCAGCACGCGCCACAGGCGGGTGGGGTTGCGCGAGGGATCGATGGGGCCGCCGATCAGGCTGAGGCTTGCCGGCGCTGCGCCGGCCTCGGCGAGGAGGCAGGCGGCGGCGAAGGCCGGCAGCGCCCCCTGGCACACCCCGACGATGTGGATGCCGCCTTCCTCGCCAGCCCGAGCGTCGCCGGCCAGCGCGCGCGCCATCTGGGCGGTCTCCATGCAATTCTCGGCAAAGCCGAAGCGCCCGGCCGAGACCGGCACATAGCGGGCATTGGGCCATTCGGTGACCGCCACCGCGTCGGCGACGCCGAGCAGCGCCATCACCAGATCGCGCATGAGGAAGGGATAGGCCCCGGCCATGGGCGCCACCACCAGCACCCGGCGGCGCGGCTGCGGGCTGCGCGAGAACATCCGCATCTGGCCGAACGGCAGGCGGGCCCCCACCACATCCACCATGCCCGCGCCGGGCTGCGCGATGCCGAAGGCCTGGTAGGCCGCTTCGTTCAGGCGCTCGCTTTCGGTGGCTGCCCCGAATTGAAGGGGGCGCAGATCGTCAAGCCACATGGCGCCGGTTGATCCTCCCGCATGGTCAGTGGGCATCATAGAGCCAGTTGTCCCCACCGCGCCATGCCCCTGACGGGACAGGCGAAAACTCCCTACCCCGGTGCGCGGGACGAGGGGTCAATTCAATCGTTCAGAGCGAGGCGGCGGCGCGGGCGGACTGGTCATAGTGGCCGGAGAGGGCGCGCATGAGGGCGGCGATCTCCGAGAACTTCTCGGGGGCGATGCCGGTGGCCACCACGGCGCTGGTGAGCAGGGCCTCGCGCACCTCGCGGTAGCGCGCGCAGGTGGCGCGGCCCTGCTGCGAGGCGACGAGGGTCTTCTCCTTGCCGCGCCGCCCGGAGACGACAAGGCCCAGGGCCTGGAGCTTCTTGGCCGCATAGGTGACGAGGTGGGTATCCTCCACGTCCAGCACGAGGCACAGGTCGGCGATGGTCTTCGGCCGGTCGCGATGCACCACGTGGTGCAGCACCTGCACGTCGAGGGGCGACAGGTCCGGCACGCCCGCCGCCGCCATGCAGCGCACCATCCAGCGGCCATAGGCATGGATGAGCATGTTGAGGCCGAACTCGAACTCGGACAGGGCCGGGAGCGCGCCGTCCGCGAGATGGGCCGAGGAGACGATGGCGGGGCAGGGGCGGCCCTTTTCGCTCGTGGCGTCGGTCATGGCGTCAGGCCCAAGGGTGTTCGGGCGAGGGCGGCGGCGCACGCAGAGCCCGAGAGAGTGCCCATGGTTCTCCTCATCCCCGGCGGCGGCGCCTTCAGGAGCGGCCTCGATGCAGGCGGCGGGTCGCCCGCGCAGGGATGTTAAGTCATCTCGACAACTCGTCAACGAACAATGGATGTTTCGTCTGGATCGGCTTCAGGGGGATGCCGCCCCGGTCCGGCGAGGCCCGGACAAGCAAAAGGGCGCCCGCATGGCGGACGCCCTGTACTGCACTGCGTCGAAGGTGGGCCTCAGAAGGAGAGGGCGCCGACCTTCTCGACTTCCACGTGGTCGGCCACGCGGCTGATCTTCAGGGTGGTGCCGCTGCGGCCCACCGGGCCGGGCAGGGAGATCACCTGCTGCTGGCCGGGCTGGAGCAGCGTGGACACGCGGATCACGGCCGGAGTGGCGTCGGGCTCGGCGGCGGCATCGACGGTGGTGATCACCTCGTAGCCCTTGCTGTCCTTGACCCAGTAGGTCACGGCGGATGCCTTGCCGCCCAGGTGGGTCACGATGGCCTGACGCTCCGCGGGAAGCGGCTCGCCGGCGAAGGTGGTGGCGGCCACGGTCACGGCCGCCGTGGCAAGGAGGCCGGCCGCGCCGACGATCTTGAGGATGTTGTTCATGTCAGCCTCTGCGCACGCGTGCGGCCGACGGCCTAGGTTTCGGTGCGCTTATCTGCGATGAACATACCGTGATTGTTGCGATGCACAATCCGCATTTTCCGCAATACAGAAATGCATTCCATTCAGAGCAAGCTTCACTCTGATACCAATTTTACCCGGGAGGTCCGAACAGGACGCGCAGCTTGCCGCCGAGGCCGGGCGTCCGCCATGCGTCACGGAGCATGGAGATCCACTCGGAAAACACGATGACCAGTGGATTGCGGCTCGGGGTGGCGCCGGCGACGCCGAATCTCAGGGACTCGCCTCGCGGGGCCTCGGCAAAGGTGCCGAACAGGCGGTCGAACACGATGAGGACGCCGCCGAAATTGCGGTCGATGACGCTTGGGTTGGCGGCGTGGTGCACCGCATGGTGGCGCGGGGTGTTCAGCACCCATTCCAGCGGGCCGAGATGAGGCGGCCGGGCGAGGTGCAGGAAGAACTGGTAGACGAGACCGGCTCCCAGCATGCCGAACACCGCCAGCGGCGGAAAGCCCAGCGCCACCAGCGGCAGGTAGAACACGAGCCCGCCGGTGAGCTGGCCGCCCCAGCCGAGCCGCACCGCGGCCGACAGGTTGAGCCGGGTCGCCGAGTGGTGCACGGCATGGGTCGCCCACAGCCAGCGCACCTTGTGCATGGCGAGGTGGTGGAGGAAGTAGCAGAACTCCACCGCCAGGAAGAGCAGGACCCAGGGCGCGACGCCCTGCATGGGAATGTCGAACAGGCGGTGCCGGTAGACAAAGAACACCGGCACGGCGGCGAGCGAGGCGGTGAGCGCGCCGATGACCTTGTTGCCGGCCGCGATGGCAAGGGAGGCGCCGCTCTCCCCAGCGTCGTGGCTGTCCAGATGGTTCACCTTGTGGAACAGGTATTCCGCCGCCATCAGGGTGAGGGCGATCAGTGCGAAGCCCCCGGACTGGGACGCAATGGCGCCGCCGGTGAAGAAGCCGGGCATGGCTTTACCTCTTGACTGTCGAGAGCGCCCCCGCACCCCGGGTTTCAGGTCTGGTCGTGTGTCGCGGGTGCAGCGGTGCCGACGCCGTGGAGGTCGGTGGCCGGGCCGCGGCTTTGGGGCGGCTCGCCGCGGCCCGGCACTCCCAGGCGGTGAAGCCTGGAAGGGGTGGCTCAGTAGCGCGACACCGTGCCGGAGCGGTTCACGCTGTTGCCGTTCGGGCCGGTGGAGGTGTGGTTGTAGTTGTAGGTGCCCGGCGCGGTCTGCGTGACACTGCCGGAACGCGCCACCGTCCCGCCGTAGGGGCCGGTGGTCGTGGCGCTGCGGCTGCAGGTGCCGCCGGCGCAGCCGCCCGACGCGCTGGAGGTGTAGGTGCCACGGGGCGTGGAGGTCGAGCCGCTCCGCGTCCAGGCGGCGGCCTCGGTGACGGCGGCAACGGAGAGGACGGCGGTGAGGGAAAGTGCGAGCACCGTGCGGTTCATGACTGGCTCCGAAGGAGGGGCCGCTAGGCCCGTTGCGATGGCGCCACCTTCCGCTCCCGCCTTTGCGTCCGGTTTGCGCCGGGGTGAGCTGCTGTAACGTTTTGTAACCACCGCCGCGGCGCGTATTGCTGGCAGCTCCCGGCTTGGCGACACTTCCCCCATGGCTCAGCGCACCCTTCTCCTGGTCGAGGACGACCGCGAAATCCGCTCCCTCCTCGCCGATTTCCTGGGGCGGGAGGGCTATGGCGTGCTGGCGGCGGAAGACGGCGCGGCCATGGACCGGCTGCTCGCCACCACGCGGCCCGACCTGGTGGTGCTGGACCTGATGCTGCCGGGGGAGGACGGGCTCTCCATCTGCCGGCGGCTGCGGGCGCGCAGCGGCCTGCCCATCCTCATGCTCACCGCCAAGGCTGACGACGTGGACCGCATCGTCGGGCTCGAAATGGGAGCGGACGACTATCTGGTGAAGCCGTTCAACCCGCGCGAGCTGCTCGCCCGCATCCGCGCCGTGCTGCGGCGTGCGGACGGGGCCATGCCGCAGCCGCAGTTCCAGTCGCGGCGCGTGGCCTTCGCGGGCTTCGTGGCGGACCTCGACGCCCGCAGCGTGGGATGCGCCGAGGGCGAGGCGCTGGATCTCACCTCCGCCGAGTTCGAGCTGCTCGCCTGCTTCCTGGAGCGGCCCAAGCGGGTGCTCTCCCGCGACCAGCTCCTGGACTGGACCCGCGGGCGCAGCGCCGATCCCTTCGACCGCACCATCGATGTCTCGGTGAGCCGGTTGAGGCGCAAGCTCGTCGCCGCCGCGCCCGAGGCGGCCCTGCTCATCAAGACCGTCCGCAACGGCGGCTACCTTTTCGCCGCCGATGTCCGCACCCTCTGAAAAGCCCCCCGGCACCCGCTCCAGGGACCGCGCCTTGCCCCGTTTCGGTATCGCCGCGCGCATCGCGATCATTGTCGTCGGGGCGCTGGTGGTGGTGCAGGTGCTGATGCTGGTGGCCTACATCACCGAGCGCCGCGGCGCCGCCCCCCTCGGCCCGTTCGTGCCCATGCTGCAGCGGGTGGCGGCACTGGCCCAGCTGCTGGAGGAGGTGGGGCCGACCCAGCGCGAGCTGGCCCTGCGCGCCACCACCGTTTCCGGATTTGCACCGGTCTACGTCACCGAGCGCCCGCAGGTGGAGACGCCGGCCTATCTCGGCTTCGCCGCGGCACGCATTCGCCAGCTCATGGGCGGACCGCCTGATCGCTTCGTGGCGCTGGCCCTCATCGGTGGCGAGACCGTGGGGCTCGGCCGGGTGGAGCGCCTGCGCGACCTTCGGGGGGCGCGGCTGAGGCTCGTGGTGGGGCTCGAAAGCGGGGGCTATCTCGACGTGCTCGCGGGCGGCGACCTGACCGTTCGCCTCCTGGGCCTGCCGGTGGGGCTGATCGCCGGCATCCTCGGCTTCCTGGTGGCGCTGGCCGCCTTGTTCGCCGTGCGGCGGGAGACCCGACCGCTCTCCGATCTCGCCGAGGTGGTGGAGCGCTTCGGCGCGCGGCTGGAGCCGCTGGAGGTGCCCGAGCGCGGGGCGCCGGACGTGCGCCTCGTCATCCGCGCGGTGAATGCCATGCAGGCGCGCATCGCCGAACTGGTGCGCATGCGCACGCTGGTGCTCGGTGCCATCAGCCACGATCTGCGGACCTATCTCACCCGGCTGCGGCTACGGTTGGAATTGCTGCCGCCGGGGCCGCAGGTGGAGAAGGCGCAGGCCGACCTTTCCGGCATGCAGGCGCTGGTGGACGACGCCCTCGCCTTCGCCCGCGCCACCTTCGCCCCGACCCAGGGCGAGCGGGTGGACCTTTGCGCCCTTGCCCGCGCCGAAGTCGAGGCGCGCCTCGGCGAGGGGGGCGCGGTGAGCCTGTCCGGGGCCGACGCGCCGCTGCTGGTGAATGGCGCGCGCGGGGCGCTGGCGCGGGTGCTGGCCAATCTCGTGGGCAACGCCCTCACTTATGGAACGTGCGCCGACATCGCGCTCATCGACCTCGGCGATGAGGTGGAGCTGCGCGTGGACGATCGCGGCCCCGGCATTCCGGTGGCCGAGCGGGCGAGCGTGTTCGAGCCCTTCTACCGGGTCGAGCCCTCGCGCAACCGGGACAGCGGCGGGGCCGGGCTCGGCCTCACCATCGTGCGGCAGATCGTGGAGGGGCACGGCGGCGAGGTCGTCATCGACGATCGTCCGGGCGGTGGCGCGCGCCTGCGGGTGCTGCTGCCGAAGGCGGGCTCGGCCGATCAGGCGGAGAGCGCCGCCTCCACCCCCGCCGCGACGGCGAAGAGGGACTGATCGGTGCCCGGCGCGCCGGCCAGCATCAGCCCCACGGGCGCGCCGGGGAGCGGCAGCGAGATGGCGCAGCCGTCGATCATGTTGATGAGGGTGGGGTTGCGCAGGGCCAGCAGGTTGGCGCGGCCATAGGCGTCGTCGTCGGTGGCGAGATCCGCGATCCTCGGCGGCAGGATGGCCACGGTGGGCATCACCAGTGCGTCGAAGCCGGCGAGACGGGCGGCAGCCCGCTGAACCAGCGCCCGGCGGGCGGCCACCAGCTCCACATAATCGGCGGCGGACTGCTCCGCCCCGCGCTTGATGCGGCCGGCGACACGCGGGTCGTAGGCGTCGGCCTTCTCCGCCAGCAGGCGGCGGTGCACCGCATAGCTCTCGGCGGCCGAGAAGCCACCCTTGGAATTGATGGTCGCCACTTCGCCGAACTCCGGGAAGGGCGCGGAAACGATATGCGCGCCGGCCTGGGCCAGCGCCTCCACCGCCGCCTCGAAGGCCTTGGCCACCTCGGGGTCGAGCCCATCCAGTGCCACGGTGGTGGGTACAAGCAGGCGCAGCCCCTTGACCGGGCGTGGCGCCAGCGGCGCCGGCTCGCTGCCTGAGAGGATGGCGTCCAGCGCCGCGCAGCAGTCCACCGACCGGGCGATGGGGCCGATGGAATCCAGCGTCGTGGAGAGAGGGAAGGCGCCCTCGCGCGGCACCCGGCTGGCGGTGGGCTTGTAGCCGGTGATGCCGCAGAAGGCGGCCGGGATGCGGCAGGAGCCACCGGTGTCGGTGCCGAGCGCGGCGTGGGCCATGCCGTCCGCCACCGCCACCGCCCCGCCGGAGCTGGAGCCGCCGGAGACGCGGCCGCCTTCCGCGCGCTCGAACGGGGCGCGCGGGTGGCCATAATGCGGGTTCATGCCAAGGCCGGAATAGGCGAACTCGGTCATGGTGTTGCGGCCGAGGAGCACGAACCCCGCCCGGCGCAGGCGCGCCACCGCCGGGGCGTCCGCCGTCGCCGGGGCATTGTCCTTCAGCACCTTGGAGCCGGCGGCGGTGACCTCGCCGGCCACGTCGAACAGGTCCTTCACCGAAATGGGGATGCCGGCGAAGGGCGAGGGCGCCGCCCCCGCCTGCCGCAGTTCGTCCTGCGCCTGCGCCGCCTTCAGCGCCCCCTCCCGGTTCACGCTGACGAAGGCGCGGGCGCCTTCGCCGGCGGGGTCGGCAATGCGATCGAGGCAGGCTTCCGCCAGCGCCCGCGCCGTGGTGCGCCCGGAGGCGAGGTCTTCGGCGAGGGCGGCAAGGGTCGGCTGGGGCATGGCGAAGTCCGGGTCAGCAGAAGGGGCGGGCGGGATCAGGCCGGGTCGAAATAGTGGATTTCGAGCAGCATGCAGCCCTTATCCGATTTGAACGGCCCGTGGAACGCGCCCGGGGGGCGCACCGCATAGGTGAAGGGCGAAAAGCTCTCGCCGCCCTCGCCGTTTTCGTCATTGCCCACGGTGAGGTCGCCGGTGACGAGGAACACCTCTTCCCAATATTCATGCACGAAGGGCTTCGTCGTGAACACGCCGGCGTCGAACTTCAGCAGGCGCGTGCGCGAGCCGCTCTTGTTCTCCTCGTCCAGCGCGCCGGAGAGGATCTTCTGCTTGATGCCTTCCGGATAGCCCGGCGGCACTTCCCAGCCGGTGGCAAGGTCGAGGGTGTGGAACTCGTCGTGGATCTTGGTGATGGGCATCGGGGCAGTCCTGCGGTGAAAGGGGATCACTCGGCGGCGCGGGCGGCGGTCGGGGCCACCTCGTCGGCGAGGGAATAGGAGGAAAGCATCATGTCGAGCAGGCGCTCGGCGCCGGCCCAGTCATAGGTGCGGAAGGAGTGGTTCTTCACCACGAAGCCGGCCCCCGCGTAGAACATCTCGTACTGGGCGTGGCGGGAGGCGAATTCCGAGCCCACCGCGTCCCAGGCGAGCTTGTAGAACTTCACCTTTTCTTCGGCGCTGGCGGCCGGCGACTGTTGGGTCTTGGCGATGAGGGCGGCCAGCTCCGGGTTCTGATAGTCATGCACCGAGGAGGGCAGCATGATCATGCCGCCGCCGGCCAATTCCCGCAGGGTGGTGATGAACTTGCCGTAGAGCTGCTGGGTCAGGGTCTGCGCGGCGTAGAGGGTGTGGCGGTCGGGCACGAAATAGGGGCCGTAGAAGCTGCCCTTGGCCTCCATGGCGGCGACGAAGGCATCCACCATGGCGGCCTCGGCGGCGAGCTGGCCCAAGGTCTCGCGCACCTGCGGGAAACCGGTGGTGCCGTTCACCTCGGCCGTGCGCCGGGCGATGGCGAGCAGGAATTTCAGCTTCACCGACAGGCGGATCTGGGCCTGGTAGTTCTGGTAGACATGGGCCGGGGTGGCATGGAACTGCCGGCCGGTCATGGCGATGTCGCCGGCGATGAAGACCCGGTCCCACGGCACCTTCACGTCGTCGAAATACAGCACCGCGTCATTCTCGTCGAAGCGGCTCGACAGGGGATTGTCGAACACCGACGGGGCGCCTGCCTCATAGGACTTGCGCGACAGGATCTTCAGGCCCTTCGTGTTCATGGGAATGGCGAAGGAGAGGGCGTAGGCCTCCTCGCCCTTCTGCAGCGGCTGGATGCAGGTGACGAACACCTCATTGGCCATGATGCCGCCGGTGGCGAGCATCTTTGCCCCGCGCACGGTGATGCCGGAGGTGTCCTCGTCCACGATGGCGGCGGAGAGGAACGGGTCGGCCTGCTCGGCCGCGTTCTTGGAGCGGTCGGCCTGCGGGTTGATGATGACGTAGGTGAGATACAGATCGTTGTCGCGCGCATGGCGATAGTAATCGCCAAGCGCCCGGGCACGGGCCGGATCGTACAGCTCGAACTGGTCGAGGCCCATGTACATGCCGGAGATGCAGGACGCAACATGGTCCGGCGCGCGGCCGAGGAAGCCGGCGTGCAGCTCGGTCCAGGCCTCAAGGCCCCGGCGGCGCGTCTTCAGCTCGTCATAGCTGGTGGGCAACTGCCAGATGCGGTTGGCGAGCGTGCCGGTGTCGGTCTCGAAGGTCATCAGCGCGCGGTTGTCCGGCGCGCTGTGGAAGTCGAACATGCGCCCCACCGAGGCCACCGCGCGGCGGAAGGCGGGGTGGGTGGTGGCGTCGGAAATCTTCTGGCCGTCGAGGAAGATCTCGCGGCCGTCCCTGAGGCTGGCGATGTGGGCGCTGCCGGTCTTGATCATGGCGGGTGCTCCGGAAATGGGGGTCAGGACGCGGCGGCCGCAAGGCTGCGGTAGCGTCCGGCATGGAAGACGAGGGGATCAGCCCCCGGCGCGCAGCGATGGGCGAGGACGCGGGCGATGAAGATCTCGTGGTCGCCGCCGTCATGGATGGCGTGGGGCACGCATTCCAGATGCGCCGCCGCCTCGGCGATCAGCGGGGCGCCGCCGGCCCCGCGCAGATGCGCCACCCCGGCCCATTTCTCTCCCTGCGCGCAGGCGAAGCGGCCGGAGAGATCCTGCTGGTGGTGGGCCAGCACGGAGATGCCGTAGGCGCGCGCGGTCCTGAGCGCGGGCAAGGACAAAGCCGACCGCGCCACCGAGAACAGCACCAGCGGCGGATCGAGGGACACCGCGTTGAACGAGCTCATGGTCATGCCGACGAGGGTGCCGTCCTCGCCCTCGGCGGCCACGATGGCGACGCCGGTGGCGAAGGCGCCGAGGGTGCACCGGAAGGCGCGGGTGTCGAAGGCGTCTGCTGGGTTGGCCGACATGGGGCAATGTCCGCTTCAATTAGCTTTGTAACAAAGCTATTATGAAGAGGCGATAGACGTCAAGCCCCTTGTGCGCCTATGAAGCGCGATCAGGATATGTCCGCGTCGGGGGCAAGGCGGGTCCGGGTCACGTCCCGCTGTCGGCACCGCGCCCGCCGGCGGCACGACCAGGGAGCGCCCGCATGCCGCAATCCACGTCCACCACCCGCCGGCGACTGCCCCTGACCGCCTCCCGCGGCGCCCTGCTGGTGAACGGGTCGGATCTCGAATTCCGTGAGATGGTGCACAATATGCTGGCGTTCGCCGCCGCCCTGCAGGAGGTGCGCAACCGGCTCGGCGGCCTCATCGGGCTGTCGGGCACCCAGTACACCATCCTCAATTCCATCGCCCGGCTCAGCCGGGGCACGCCGGAACTGGGCGTCAACGCGCTGGCGGAGCACCTGCACCTGTCGGGGGCGTTCGTGACCATCGAGGTCAACAAGCTGGTGCAGGCCGGCCTCGTCACCAAGGTGCCGAACCCGGACGACCGCCGCCGCGTGGTGCTGGCGGTGACCGAGGAGGCCGAGCGCCGCCTCGCCGAGCTGACACGGGTTCAGGTGCCGGCCAACGACGCCCTGTTCGAGCCGCTCTCGGCAGCCGACTTCAAGGCGCTGCGCGCCATCATCGGCCGGCTCGCCGGCACCGGCGAGCGCACCCTGCGGCTGATCGAATATATGGCGCCCACCGGCACGCTGGACGATGTCGCCGACCACCTGCCGCCGGCTGTGTGAGGGGCTGCGATCCGAAAGCCGGATCCGGCCGGAAGCATCTCATACCATCGGCCTCGGTGTTCGACCGATGCCAAGTGGGTACGCCCAAACGCCGCGCGGGCTTTGCCATTGCCCCTTGAGCAAAGCTCACGGGGCAATGGTCTCACACCTGCAGTCGCGCCTTCATGGCGCCGCCGGGACGGACTTCCACCACGCGGCCGTCGCTCATCTCCACGATGCGGTCGAAGATGTCGGACCAGCGCGGATCGTGGGTGACCACGCACACCGCCACCCGGTGCACGTCGGCCAGCGTGCGGAACACCTCCATCACCTGCCGCCCGCGCGAGCCGTCCAGCGCCGCCGTGGGCTCGTCCGCCAGCAGCATGACCGGATCGTTGGCCAGCGCCCGGGCGATGGACACGCGCTGCTGCTCGCCGCCGGACAATTGGGAGGGATAATTGTTCTCGCGGTGGTCGAGGCCGAACTGGGCCAAGAGTTCCCGCGCGCGCGCCTTCGCCTGCTTGGGCCGCACATCGTTGATCTCGAGGGCGATCTGCACATTCTCCACCGCGGTGAGGAAGGGGATCAGGTTCGCCTTCTGGAAGATGAAGCCCACATGGGTGCGGCGGAAGTCGCGCAGATTGTTGAGGCGGGTCGTGGCATTGGCGATGGGCTGGTCGCGGAAGTGCACGGTGCCGCTGGTGGGCGGCTCCAGCAGTCCGGCGATCATCAGGAAGGTGGTCTTGCCCGAGCCGGACGGACCGACGATGCCGGTCAGCTCGCCGGATTTCAGCGCCAGCGTCATGTCGGTGAGGGCGCGCACCTCGTTGGCGCCGGAGAGATAGGTCTTCGAGGCGTTGCGCACCTCCATCACCACATGGCTGGGCCAGAATTGAGCGGTCACGCCAGCACCTCCTGCGCCCGCACCTTCATGGCCCGCCGGATCGCGAACCAGCTCGCGCCGAGGCTAATGACGAGCAGCGATCCGCCGATGGCCGCGAGGTCGTCGGGCAACAGCAGCACGGTGCGCGGGAAGTTGGGATAGAGCGTGAAGGAGATCGCCAGCGCCACCGAGAAGCCGAGCAGGGCGATCCACAGGGCCTGTTGCACGATGAGGCCGATGATGACCCGGTCCCGCGCGCCGATGAGCTTCAAGAGGGCGATCTGGTTGATCTTCTCCAGCGTCAGCATGTAGATCGTCAGCGCGATGATGGAGCCCGCCACCAGCAGCGTCATGGCGGTGAAGGCGAGGATCTGCACCCGAAGCCGCCACAGCCGGCCGTCGAGCAGCATGGAGCGCTCTTCTTCTTTCGTGAGGACTTCCACGTCGCCCCAGTTCTTGATCTGGGCCTTCACCACCAGCGGGTCGGCGTTGGGCTTCAGCTCCACCATCACCGCCGCCAGCGCGCCGCCGTCGCCGAGGCCCATGCGCGAGCGCCCCTTGGCCACCCGGTTCAGCAGGATGGCCTCGGAGGGCAGCACCCGGTTGATGGCCTGGGAATCCGCGATGGTGACGAAGAACATGCCGTCGCCGCCCATGTCGACCTGGCCCTTGGTGAGGCCCACCACGGTGTAGTCGTCATGGCCGAGGCGGATCACGTCGCCCACCAGCAGGCCGGTGGTCTGGTCGGCGATGGCCTCGTAGCGGGTGGAGCGGAACAGCCTGCCGTCGATGAGCGGGATCCAGCTGCCGGAATCCTTGGGGTAGTCGATGCCGGTGACGGCGAGGCGCACACTCTTGCCGTTGATGTCGTATTGCTGGTTGTACTGGATGAAGCGGCGGGTGGCGGCCACCCCCGGCACCCCCTCCACCCGGCGGTCGAGGCTGGAGGGCACGGCGGAGGTCTCGGCGAACGGGCCGGAGCGGCCGCCCTCCACCACCCACAGGTCGGCGCCCACGTCGTTGATGATGAGCAGCGCCTCGTGGACGATGCCGCGATAGAGCCCGATCATGCCCATGGTCGCCCCCAGCAGGAGGCCGATGCCTACCGCCGTGAGGGCGAAGCGCAGCATCGAGAACCGCATGTCCTTGAGGGCGATGTTCATGGGCCTGCGCCTCCGCCGCCAGTTGCGCCCATTGGCGTCAGGGCACCTCTTCCCCGAGGTCGACCGGCTCGAAAGAGTAACGGCCGACCGGCGACAGCACCACGTCGCCGGCCTTCAGGCCGCGCGAGACCTCGATGTTGGTGCCGCTGGTGTAGCCGAGCGCCACCGGGGTCCAGGTGGCCCGGCCCGACCGCGCCAGCCAGACGCCGGCGCGCCCGTCGCGGCGGGTCACGAAGGTTTCCGGCACGCCGATGGCCATCGCCGGGGATTGCGCTTCCACCGCCACATTGGCGCGCTGCCCGATGGCCCAGCTTTCGGGGAGGGCATCAAGGTTGATGTCGATGGTGAACTCGCGGGTCTCCTGGTCCACCTGCCGCGACAGGCGCAGCACCTGCCCGGTCCACACCCGCGTGGGATCGGAGGCGAAGCGGATGCGCGCCGCCTGCCCCGGCCTGATGGAGGAGCGGGCGGATTCGTCGAAGCGCGCGGAGATGATGATTGTGGACAGCTCCACCACCTGCATCAGGTTGGCGCCGGGCAACAGCAGGTCGCCGGGATTGCGCTCGCGCGAGATCACCACGCCGTCGAGCGGTGAGGTGATGGTGGCATCGGCAAGGCGGGCCTCCAGCACCTTCACGTTCGCCTCCTGGGCGAGCAGCTCCGCCTTCGAGCGCTCGATGGCGGCGTCGGCGCGGGCCATCTCCGCCTGGGCCTGCAGGAAGTTGGATTCGGCGGTGGTCAGCTCGGCGGGGGAGATGACATTGGTGCGGGCGAGGGTGGTGCGCCGTTCGAACTCGATCTTGGCCCGGTCAAAGCCGGCCTTGGCGCGGGCGCGTTCGCTCTCGCTCCCGGTGATGCCGAGGGCGGCGGCGCTGGCCTGCGCCTGGGCGGCGGCGAGCTGGTTCTGGAGGTCCACCGATTCCAGCCGCGCCAGCACCTCGCCCTTCTTCACCACATCGTTCTTGTCCACCTCGATGGACTTGAGGAAGCCCTGGATACGGCTCGTCACCACCACGCGGTTGATGGCGTCGAGCAGGCCCGGCCCGTTGATTTCAAGGCTCATGGGGCGGGGCTGCACCTGGTGCCAGGCGGCGGTGCGCGGCACCACATACCAGTAGCCGAGCAGCAGTCCCGCCACCACGGCGACGGCGAGCGCGATGGTGAGGCGGCGCCAGCCCGCGGAATAGTCCGTCTCGACCAGAGCGGGGGGAAGGGGCTGCGGCTTCACCGTGTCCCCTCCGCAGGCGGAAGGCGTCCGCCCCTGCGGGCGATGGCTGCCTTGCTCACGCGGTCTCCTCCTCCGCGTCGGTATCCACGATGGAGGCCACCCCATCGGGGCCGACGCCCATGCGGTCGATCACCTCCTCAAGGAAGCCCCGGCCCTCGGACCGCGTCAAGGCGGTGAGGTCGAAGCCGATGCGGTAGGCGAGACCGTCGGCGCTCTGGAAGGAGCGCAGGTCGATCTCGTTGATGGCATAGCGCGAGAGCTTCGCCGAGAGCGGCGCCACCTTGATGAGGCCGAGATCCAGCTCCTCCGCCTTGCCCTGCCGCTGCAGCGCGGAGGTGGTGGCCCCCCGGGCGAAGCGGTCCGGCGTCTGCATGCCGGTGTAGTAGAGCGAGAAATAGGAGCCCTTCGCTACCAGCTCGTCGTGGAGCGGGCCGTCCGCGCAGGCATATTCGAACGGCACGTAGGGCAGCGTCTGGTTGAGCTGTTCGGACAGGTGGGCCGCCAGCGTCTCCAGCTTCGGCATGGCGCGCGTCGGCGCCCTGAGCAGGGTGGTGCCGGCCACCCAGCTGATGAGGCTGGTGAGCCGCCGGTCGGTGCGCATGGCGGCCGCCACGCCGGCGATCACATCGTCCTGGCCGCCCCGGGCGGCGAGGGTCTGGGTGTAGGCGGCGATCAGGAGCGCGGTCTCGGTCACGCCGGCGGCGCGGGCCCTTGTCTGCACCCGGTCCTGGCCGGCGGGGCTGAGGAAGGCGAACATCTCCGCGCCCGGCCCGCCGTGGGTGAGGTCGAGGTTGGGGACGAGCCCCTTCGCCTTGCGGCCGAAGTTCGGCAGCTGGGGCGGGCTGTCCCCGTAGAGGTTGCGCAGGTAGGCGTCGCGCTCGGCCATGAAGGCCGGGTCCAGCGCCCGCTCGAACTCGCGCACATATTGCTCGACGCCCATTTCGGCGGGCGGCAGCGGAATGCCCAGGAAGGCCTGGAACAGCTCTTCCACGAACACGCCGAGCGACCAGCCGTCGAACACCGTGTGGTAGCCGTGGGCCATGACCACATCGCCATCAGCCGCGCCGCGCAGTACGGTGATGCGATAGGGCGGGTTGGTGAACGGGTCGAACTCGTCCTCCAGCAGCGCGGCGATGCGGGCATCCACCTCGGCGGCGTCGGCGCCGGGCATGTCCTCCACCGCCATGGACGGCTCGCCGGGCGGCAGGATGAAGGCGCGCGGAACGCCGTCGTCTCCCACCACGAAGCGGGTGCGCAGGGCTTCCTGGCGCTCCTCCACCAGCATGAGCGCGCGGCGCATGCGGTCGATGTCGGCGCGCGGCGAGATGCGGAAGGCGCGGCCGATGGTCCAGGACACCCGATAGGCGTGGTTGGTCTCGCTCTTCATGAGGGCGCGCAGCAGCATGCCCTGCTTGAGGGAGACCGGAACCTCGCGCTCGCCGTTGCTCTGCACCGGCGGGGGCGTGGGCGCCGCCGCCGGCGGGGCGGCGGGCACGACGATGGGACGGGCCTTGGCTTGCGGCGCGTGCCAGGCCGCCTCGATGACCGCTGCCGGGATGCCGCTGAGTTCCGACACGGCGGTGGCGATGCCATCGAGGAGGGCGCGCCCGGTCTCGGCCGGGAAAGCGGCGGTGTCGAGGGCGAGCCGCAGCCTGAGGCCCGCGCCTTCCGCCACCACGTCGAGCCGCAGCTCGTTGAACGGATCGGTGAGCACCACTAGTGGCTCGGTGATGCCGAGGGCCTTGGCCCGGGCCGCACCGTCGGCGTCGATGAAGGCGAAGCCCACCTGCCGCAGCGCCGCGCCGGCGGTGTTGAGGCGGTCCGCCAGCAAGGCTTCCACCGCCGCCGTATCCAGCGCCCGGTGGCTTCGCGCTGCGGCGAGGCGTTGGCGCGCCCGCCGGATCAGCCAGTCGGCGGGGGCGTCCAGGCGGTCCAGCAGCAACGGCGCGCCGGTTCCCACGGGGCCGATCAGGGCGGCGGGGACTTCCCGCCGGACCGGGTCATGGCATTCCACCAGCGCCCGCTCGATGCCGAAGCCAGCAGCCAGTGCGCGGCCCAGCGCGGCGACGAGGAGCGCTTCCTGGTCCGGCGCGGCGAGCGCGTCGAAACCCGGAACGCTCAGGGTGGCGTCGAAATGGCCCACTGCGCCGCGATTGAGGCCGAAGCCCGCGGGCGCCGACGCCAGGGTGCGGCCGAGGCTCGGCAGGGCCTTGGGCGGCGTGCGCAGCATTTCCTTCCAGAAGGCCATGTGCCCGGCGAGGGCCATGGAGCCATCCGCCGGCCGCTCGGTGGCGGCGAAGGCGGCAAAGGGCGTGCCCGGCGCGGGCGTCGCCTCAGCCGCCGCGACGAGGGCGGCGAGCGCGAGATGGGGGGACAGGGCATCCGCCGCCGCGCGATGGGCCCGCGCATGGAGCGTGAGGGCGCCGTCCGCCGCCTTGGAGAGGCCGAACCGCCACAGCGGTCCCGGCTGGGTGACCGGCGCAAGGCCGGAGGCGTCGGTGATCCACTCGAGGTCGGGGGCTTCGCCGGCGACGATCTCGCCGGTGGCCGTGCCGGTGAGCTTGAGGGCGTCCTCGGCCAAGGCGAGGGCGGCGAGCGCCTGCGCCAGCCTCTCGAAATCGACCGCGGGATCGA
Source organism: Xanthobacter versatilis (assembly GCF_043193975.1). Lineage (NCBI taxonomy): Bacteria > Pseudomonadati > Pseudomonadota > Alphaproteobacteria > Hyphomicrobiales > Xanthobacteraceae > Xanthobacter > Xanthobacter versatilis. The sequence continues at coordinate 184,540 of NZ_JBAFVB010000007.1, forward strand.
CCGCGCGGGAGGCCGCGACTTCCAGCGCCGCCCGGGTGACCGGGGAGGTCATGGGCCGGCCGGAGAGGGCGATCACCGCCTCCTGCCGCACCAGCGGACGGAACACCGCGCCGGCGCCCGTGCCGCCGGCCCCGCTGCTGCCGTCGGCAAGCGCCGCGGCGGTGGCTGCCCGGGCCTTCTGGGTGGCCTCGAAGGTGGCGGCCACCACGCCGGACAGGCCGGTGACGGTGGGGGTCTGGAGGAACTTGGCCACCGGGATGTTCACATCCACATGGGCCTCGATGCGGTTCTTCAGCTCGAACGACGACAAGGAGTCGAGTCCGAGCTCGGACAGGCGGCGGTCGGAGGGGATGTCGTTGGGCGACACCTTCAGCACCTTCGCCACCTCGCCCCGGATGAGGTCGGCCAGAAGGCCGTCCCACGCCTCGCGCGGGGCGGCGAGCAACTCGGCCTGGATGCGCGAGCGCCCGCCGGTGCGCTGGGCGAGCAGCGGCTTCACGCGCGCTGTTCCGGCGGTGCGCGCCAAAGCCCGCGAGATGGCAGCCCAGTCGGCGCGGGCAAAGCCGAGGTTCTCGTCCTCGGCGCGCAGCAGCGTGCCGAGGGAGGCGGCGGCCTCCGTGTCCGGCACCGGCTTCATGCCGATGCTTTCCAGATAATTGCCCAGCGCCTCCGAGCGGGCGACGAAGCCCGAGCCGGCGATGGAGCCCCAGGCCGCCGCCGAGCCGGCAAGGCCCCGGCTCTTGCGGAACGAGCCCATGCCGTTGAGCACCGAATTGGCCGCCGTGTAATTGGCCTGGCCGGGGCTGCCGATGACCTGCGCCAGCGACGAGAAGCTGACGAAGAAGTCGAGGTCCGCCCCGTGCCGGGTCACCGCGCGGTGCAGGCTCCAGGCGCCGCCCGCCTTCGGGCGGATGACGCGGGAGATCTGGCCTTCGTCGAGCTGGCTGACGAAGCCGTCCTGGATCACCGCCGCGCCGTGGACGATGCCCTTGAGCGGTTTGTCCGACCTGGCGTGGGCGGCGACCAGCGCGTCCACGGCCTCGGCGTCGGTCACATCGAGGGCGATGGGAACCACCTCGGTCCCTCGTGCCGCGATGGCGGCGAGGACCGGCTCGGAGTCCGCGTCGGGGGTGCCGTTGCGGCCGCACAGCAGCAGCCGCCCGGCGCCCTGCCGGCTGAGGAAATCCGCCACCGCCACGCCGAAGCCGCGCAGGCCGCCGGTGACGAGATAGCTCGCCTCGCCCGAGAAGCGCATGGGCTGGTTGAGGTCGACTTCCACCTCGATGGCGGGCTCGTCGAAGGTGAGCACCACCTTGCCCAGATGCTGCGCCTTGGAGAACAGGCGCATGGCCTCCGCCGCCCGGGACACCGGGAAGCGGGTGGCCACCAGCGGTCGGTAAAGCCCCTGCGCCACCTTGGCCTCCACCGCCCGCAGCAGGGACGACAGGCGCGCGGGGCGCTCGTCGGCGATGGTGGAGAGGTCGATGACCGAATAGGAGTTGTTGTAATAGAGGGACTTGAGCCCGATGGGCTTGTCCTGGGCGAGGTCGCGCTTGCCGATCTCCACGAAGCGGCCGAAGGGCGCAAGGCACTCCAGCCCCTTGTCGATGCCGGCGCCCGACAGGGCGTTCAGCACCACGTCCACGCCGCGCCCGCCGGTGGCCGCCCGCACGGCCTCGGAGAATTCGAGGCTGCGCGAGTTCATCACGTGCTCGATGCCGAGCTGGCGCAGGAAGTTGCGCTTGGTGTCGGAGCCGGCGGAGGCCAGGATCTCGGCGCCGATGTCGCGCGCCACCTGGATGGCGGCAAGGCCCACGCCGCCGGTGGCCAGATGCACCAGCACCTTCTCGTCGGGTTCGAGGCGGCCGATGTCCACCAGCGAATAATGGGCGGTCATGAAGGCGGCGGGCAGGGTGGCCGCGTCTTCCAGAGCCACGTCATCGGGCACATGCATGAGGAAGCGGGCGTCGGCGGCGGCGAACCGGCGCAGGAAGCCCTTGCCCATGCCCATCACCCGGTCGCCGACCTTGAAGCCGGTGATGCCTTCGCCGGTGGAGCGCACCGTGCCGGCGAATTCCAGGCCGAGATTACGCCACCAGGCGCCTTCGCCCTCCGCCTCATCGGGCAGGATGCCCGTGGCGGCCATGATGTCGCGGAAGTTGAGGCCCACGGCGGCCACTTCCACCACCACCTCGCCCGCCTTGGGCGTGGGGTAGGGGCACTCGCGCACCACCACATTGTCGATGAGGCCGGGGCTGGTCATCGTCACGGTGAAATTGGCGGGGTCGGAGCCCTTTGCGATGGTGCGCCGGCGCGGCGCGAGGCCGTTGAGCGGGCCCTGCCGCAGGCGCGGCACGGTGCGTTCGGTGCCGCGCAGGATGATTTCCGCCTCGTCGCTCTCTTCCAGCACCGCCTGGGCGAGAGCCATGCCCTCGCTGAAGGCGGCGGCGTCCGCGTCCACATGGCGGATGGCGAATTCCGGGCATTCGTTGGCGAGGGTCCGCGACAGGCCGAGCAGTGCGGAATCGGCGAGGCCTTCCGTCGCCATCGGCCCGTCACCTGGGATCAGGCGGCTGGCGCGGCCGATCACCACCAAAGCCGGGCGGCTCGGGGCTGTGCGCAGGCGGTCCAGCACCTGGCCCACCGTGACGAGGCCGAAGGAGGCCGCTTCCACCGCGTCGACGAGGCGCGCGGTGGACAGCTCCGCCTCCGGCCCCAGCTCGACCCCCGCCGTCGCCGCATAGACGATGCCGGTGAGGCCCTCGGGCGCGGCGAGCCGCTGTTCGATCAGGCGGGTGGCGTCCTCCGCCTTCATGGCGGTGAAGAGGTCCGGCGCCAGGGTTTCCACCGCCGCGCCCGATGCCACGAGGGCGGAGGCCAGCGGCTCGGTGGTGGCCGGATCACCCGACAGCACCAGCCAGCGGCCGAGCCGCACCGGGGTGTCGGCCTTGGGCGCCACGGTCTCGAAGGTCTCCTCGATCACCACGGTGCCGCCGTCATTGGCGTTCGTCTTCAGGGCGCCGAGGGTTTTGACCTTGAGGTTCTCCACCGCCAGCAGCGGCGTGCCGTCCAGCCCATAGACGCGGTAGATGCCGGTGTCGTCGACGGGATCGGTGAAGAATTCGCAGATGACTTCCGGCGGCAGGGGACCCGCCACCATCACCTTGCGGATGCCCACCGGCAGCATCAGCTTGTACTTGCCGGCGACGCTCTCCTCGTCGGGCAGCGGTTCGCCGGGGATCCACAGGCCGAGGTCCACGTCCTCCAGCACGAGGCCGGACTGGAGCACGCTGTCGAACAGGCCGGGGAAGGCGATGAAGCCGTCGCGCTTGGCGGCATCGGCGCTGGAGATGCGCGCCACCGCATGGCGCGGCCCGGCGAGCCACAGGGCGTCCACCGCCTGGAAGGTCGGGCCGTAGTCGAGGCCGTGGCGGGCAGTGAGGCGGTAGAAGTCCTCGCGCTCGATGGCCGGCCGGGTCTCAAGGATGGCCGGGTCGAAGCTGGCGGGGGGCACGGCGAAGGCATGCTGCCAGCCATAGGCCTCCACGCGCAGCCGCCAGTCCTCCTCGGTGTCGCGCTTCATGGAAGAGATGCGCAGCCGGCTGGTGGTGGGATCATAAGTGGTGCGCAGCAGCACCACGTCGTCGCCGCCGATGGACAGGGCCTCGTAGATGCGGAAGTCGCGCAGCTCCACCGGGGCCTCGCCGAACAGCGCGCGCAGGGCGCCCGCCATCATCTCCACATAGCCGACGGTGGGGAACAGGCAGTCCCCGCCGGGGCGGTGGTCGGCGAGATATTTGGCGCTCTTGAGGGTGATCTCGTTGGTCCAGGCCGGGTCCGGCCCGATCTCGCGCCAGCCGAGCAGCGGGTGGCGGTCGCCGTCGAACAGGAATTGGCGCGCTTCCAGCGGCAGTTGCACCAGCCGCTCGTTGACCCAGGGCCGACGCGGCAGGGGCAGGTGCTCTTCCGCACCAGTGTCGCTCTCGCTCCAGTCGAAGGACGCGCCGTTCACATAGAGGCTGGCCAGCGAGCGGGCCATCACGAGGCGGTCGTCGCCCTGCCGCTCCAGCGAGGACACGGCCACCACGGAGGCGTTGTGCTCTTGGGCGATGCCGTGGATCAGCGGCGTGACGGTGCGGTGCGGACCCAGTTCCAGGAACGCGTCGATGCCCAGATCCAGGCAGAAGTCGATGGCCTTCTTGTAGCTCACGGCCTGGCGCAGGTTCTGCCACCAGTATTCGCTGTCGAAGCAGGTCTCCAGCATGCCGGTGACGGTGGAGACGATGGGGAAGGACGGCGGCTTCCAGGAAATCTCGCCGAGGCCTTCGCGGAACTTCGCCTCGCAATCGTCGAGGTGGGGCGAGTGCCAGCCGAAATCCATGGTGAGGCGGCGGGCGGTGACATCCGGATAAAGCCGCTTCACCTCCTCCAGCAGCGCCACCACGGGCGCTTCCATGCCGGAGATGGTCTGGGCGGTGGGGCCGTTGAAGGCGGCGACAACCACGGACCCGTCGTCCGGCAGCAGGGGGGCGAGCTGGTCGTAGGTGACGCCCAGCGTCGCCATGGCGCCGCGCCGGGTGCTGCCGTGGGGGATGAGGCCGCGGTGATAGATGATCTTGGCGCAGGTATCGAGATCGATGCAGCCGGCGATGTGGGTTGCCGCCACCTCGCCGAAGCTGTGGCCCACCAGCAGTTCCGGCGTGAGCCCGCGCTCCCGCCACATGCGGTAGAGGCCCACCTGGTTGGAGAAGATGGCGGCCTGGGTCACGTCCGCATCGTTGATGCGGGTGGTGGCCTCGTCGCGGGTGATCTCCTCGATCACGGACCAGCCGGTATAAGGCTTCAGCACCTCGTCGAAGGTCTCGACGAAGGCGCGGTAGGTCTTGTCCTCGGTGAGCAGCTTGCGGGCCATGGCCCACCACTGGCCGCCCTGGCCCGAGAAGGTGAAGGCGAGCCGCCGGGGCTTGGCGCGGCCGGTGATGATATAGGGCGCGATGGCCTCGTTGGCCGGCGCGTCGGCGCCCAGCGCGAGGGTGCGCAGCTTCAGTGGCAGATCCTGCGCCTGAGGATCGGCGAGGATCGCCGCCCGCTCGGTCAGGTGGTCGCGGCTGGTCTTGAGGGCGTTCGCCAGGGTCTCGTAGGGAACGTCGGCGAGGGCGCCGCCTTCATCCACCGCGTCGGCGAGTTCTTCCGCCCACAGGCCAAGGGCGGCCTTGCCGTTGGCCGAGAGCGGAATGAACACCGGGCCTTCGGCGGGCGCCGGCCGGGCGCGCAGGTCGGCACGAAGATCGGTGCGGGGCCGCTTGCCGCCGTGGAAGCTTTCCACCGCCACCGAGGCATTGGTGCCGCCGAAGCCGAAGGAATTCACCACCGCGAGCCGCACGTCGTGCTCGCTCGAATAGGGGGTTGGCTCCACCGGGACCGACAGGCCCAGCGCATCGAACGGGATGGTCGGGTTGGGGGTCTCGAAATTGAGGTTGGGCGGCACGATGCCGTGATGGGTGGACAGCACGATCTTGATCAGCCCGGCGACGCCTGAGGCGGATTCCAGATGGCCGAGATTGGGCTTGAACGAGCCCACCAGTACCGGACGATCCACCCGGCCGGCGCCGAACACGCGACCGATGGCGCTCGCCTCGATGGGGTCGCCCACCGGGGTGCCGGTGCCGTGGGCCTCCACGTAGCCCACGTCCTCCGGGTCGATGTTGGCATGGCCCACCAGGCTTTCCAGCATGGCGGTCTGGGCCACGTCGCTGGGGGCGGTGAGGGTGGGGGTGCGGCCGTCCTGGTTCACCGCCGAGCCGCGGATCACCGCATAGATGCGGTCGCCGTCGGCGACGGCGCGGGCCAGCGGCTTCAGCACCACGATGCCGCAGCCCTCGCCACGGACGAAGCCGTCGGCGCGGGCGTCAAACGTATAGATCCTGCCGGTGGCCGACAGCATGTTGGCGCTGGCGAAGGCCACGAACGGGCCGGGGTCCAGCATCAGGTTGACGCCGCCGGCGAGTGCCACGTCACAGGTGCCCATGGCGAGGTGGCGCATGGCCTGGTCCACCGCCACCAGCGCCGAGGAACAGGCGGTGTCGAGCGCGATGCTCGGCCCCTTCAGGTCGAGCCGGTGGGAGATGCGGTTGGCCGCGATGGAATAGGCCGAACCTGTGCCGGCAAAGATGTCGGTGGCGACGCGCCGGTAGCGCTGGCTGTAGCTGAAGTCCGAGGTGGAGATGCCGACGAAGACACCGGCGCGCTGGCGCTGCAGGGTGCGCAGCGGCACGCCCGAATCCTCGATGGATTCATAGGCCACCTGCAGCAGCAGGCGCTGCTGGGGATCCATGGACATGACCTCGCGCGGGGCCATGTCGAAGAAGGCGGGATCGAAGTTGAAGACATCGCCGGAGAGGAAGCCGCCCCACTTGGAATAGGAGCGCCCGGCGCTCTCGGGGTCGGGATCATAATAGTTGCGGACGTTCCAGCGATCCGCCGGTATTTCGCGAATACCGCATCGTTTGCCCAGCAGGAAGGACCAGTAACCTTCCGCGCTCGTGATGCCACCTGGGAAACGACAGCCGATTCCGATGACCGCAACAGCTTCGGGTTCTTGACCAAGGCCGTTTCCGACCACCCGCGCCTGACCATCGAGAAGATCTAAGCTATCCATGGGAAGCGCCCTCTTCCGCAGAATTGCCGCAACGCAACCTATTCAAAACCACGCGGGGCTGTCACGTTTTTTCTTTTGCGTTTTCCGAAAATCCAAGTAGACGCCCATAGGTTAAGTAGGTTGAGGCACCATACTACCGAGTTTTGCTTGCGTTTTTTCAGAATTTCCGCCACACTCCGTTAGGGCCGGGACGCCTTCTGCGCGCCGCCCTTATGATGCATTGCAACTTGGAGTAGGCCGGCGGCTGCTGGCTTCATGCTGCTGGCTTCATGCTGCTGGCTGAAAGGCTGGTTCTGGCGCGCGAGAAAAAGCCGGATCCGATGGGATCCGGCTCCGGACATGAGGGAGAGACGCGCGATGCGACGCTACGTGCTTAGCGGCCGTCTTCTTCCGCGGCGAGCAGGATCAGGTCGCTCAGGGAGAAGCGCGCGAAGTCCGGTAGGCTGCCTTGTGAGAGGATCGACGCGTCCGAATGGAGCGCGAGGGTCCACAGGGCCTCGGCCACGATCCGGCTGCCCACCGGGCCGAGATGCCGGCCGGCCGGTCCTTCGGGGTTGCCGGCCTCCGCCAGGATGTAGAACCACAAGGGCGTCGCCTCGCAGAACGGCAGGGCCGCGACGCGCTGGTGGTCCGGCAGGGCCGCGAGCAGGGTGTCGTCCTTCAGCGGCTTGAGGCCCAGGTGCCGCGCCAGCGCCTGGCCGGTCGGCAGGCCGAGACGGAAGCCGCGCAGCAGGTGGTGGGTGGCGACGGCCTGCGCACTCTCCGGCGCGCCGGAGATGACAGTGTCGAGCCGCCGCGCCCGCTGCGGCGCCTCGGCGGCGAACGGCAGGAAGCCCTCCCAGGAGATCACATGGTGTTCGGGCAGGGTCTCAGGCCGGTCCCGGCCACCGCCCAGCACGTTGCGCGTCACGAGCGCGCTGTGCTCCACGTTGCGGAAATTGAGGTTGTAGTCGTAGCTCGCGCGCCGCATGGAGGGGGCCAGCACCAGAGCTGCGGCGGACAATTCCACCGGCATGAACAGGGCGGCGGGGCGCTCCACCCGCCACAGGCGAGGGCCCTGCGCCATCACGTTTTCGAGAACGTCCGGTGCGCAGAGCTTGGGCAGCAGGTCGAACAGCACCATCCACTGGAAGCGGCGACGCAGCGCGCGCCGCGCCGCCTCGAACGACAGGCCGGAGCCGATGAGGGCGTTGTGGGCCTTGAGAAAGGCCACGTGCAGCTGGCCCAGGATGAGGTGCTCGTCGTTGCGGGCATCGCTCATGCGCGGGGCGCGGTCGCGGCCGGGCTCGGAACTGCGCGGATGGCGGGGCAGGTCGTTGGCCGTGCCGGTGCGCGGCGGGCGGCCATGGGGGCAGCCGTTCGGCTTGGGCGATACGGCGCCGACCAGCATGCGCCGCACCGCCTGCGGGTCGCGCGGGGCATCATAGATGCTGTCGAGGTCGAGCCCGCCCGAGCGCCGGTTGAGCAGGCCGGCGAGGGAGGGCAGCGGCGCGAAGACGTCCGGGCCGAGGCCCGGCGCGTCCGGCGTCCGCCGCTCCCAGACCAGATCGTTGCGCAGGAACTCGACCAGATAGGTATAGGCGGCGGGCAGGTCGCCATCGCCGGCCGACCGGACGCGCGGCGGCGGCGGGCTGTCCTGAAGCGTATCCTGGAGCTTATCCTGCGGCTCGGCCATGACCGCGGCGAGGCGCGCCAGGTCCTTCAGGGTGCGCGGCTCCGGCGTCAGGCGATGGGCCGGCCCGCACAGGGCGGGAAACATGAAGCCAAAGCCGTGATCAGCGGGGCGGGCGCCCGATTCCAGCGCCAGGGCGCGCACGCGCTCGCCGATCGCCTCGTGGCGCGCCGGGCGCGGATCCTGTCCCCCCGCACACATTTCCATGGACCTTCCAAATGTCATTCGGTTCTTCACGCTGTTCTTGTTGCCCTTGCCCTTCCCGCTTAGGGCAGCATGAAGCCGCAAGGGGCAGCATCCCGCGAATGGGGGATGACCCACCCATCGGCCGTCTTGCAGCCTGAGACGGTTGTGCAATGCTGCGATCAAGGAGCGTGACCGCTCCGGCGACTGCGGCATCGGGTGGCGTCTTGGATGCCACCGTTCGCCCTCTTCCTTGCCGGTCGGCAGGATCGAGGGTGCCAGCGCGCCACGGCTCTCGCGGGGATGAGCCACGGCGGTCCATCGGATCTGAGCGTGTCGTCCCACCGGCCCGGCCGGCCGCGGCGATGCGCGGAAATGGGACGGACATGGGCGATCTCGATCAATATTCCCGCCTCATCGGCGACGTGTACGAACTCAGCGGCGACCCCCAGCAGTGGGGCATCCTTCTGGAGGGCGTGACACGCTTCGTGGATGGCCGCGTCGGCCAACTGGCGGTGTTCAGCCTCAAGCAGCAGCGCAAGCCCACCTGGCGCGTGTGGGGCCACGACCCGCAGGACTACAAGACCTTCCTCTACCGCCACGCGACGGAAGACCCCCGCCTGTCGTACATCCTCTCCAATCCCGGCCGCATCATCTGCGGCGAGGACGGGGTGGACCCGGACCAGTTCCGCGCCTCCGCCATGTTCCGCGAGGTGGTGGAGCCCATGGATCTCGAGCATTCGCTGGTCTCCTACTTCGCGCAGGAGGCGGACGTGATGGCCACCGTGTGCGCCATGCGCGGGCGGGGGCAGGGGGCGTTCGGCGCCCCCGAGAAGCAGAAGCTGGGCCTGGTGGTGCCGCATCTGCGCCGGGCCTTTGAGCTCTATGCCCTGCTCGACGAGGCGAAGGCCAAGGTGGGCGACATCGCCGCCGCCCTCGATATCGTCGATGCCGGCATCTTCCTGGTGGATGCCGACATGCGCGTCGCCCACGTCAACGTGGCGGGCGACGCCATGGTGAAGGAGGGCGACATCGCCCTGCGCGGCGGCAAGCTCGCCTTCCGCGACGACCGCGCCTCGCGGCAGGTGGCGGCGGCGGTGGCGCTGGCGCTGGCCGCGGCCCGGGGCGAGGCCAGCCTCACCCATGCCGAGCACATGGAGGTGCCGCGCCCCAATTCCGACAGCGGCCCCTACCGGGTGTCGCTGCACCCGCTGCCGGCGGGCGACGGGAGCGTGAAGCTCGCCACCCGCTCGCAGATCGCGGTGGTGGTGCGGGCGCCGGGCCGCAGCGGCACCGACGTGGCGCGCCGGCTGCAGACCACCTTCCGCCTCACCCCGTCGGAGGCCGCGCTCGGCGCGGCGCTGGCGGTGGGCGCCTCGCTCGCCGACTTCGCCCAGCAGCGCAGCGTGGCCATGTCCACGGTCCGCAGCCAGCTGAAGGCGCTCTACGAGAAGACCGACACCAACCGCCAGGGCGAGCTGGTGGCCCGCCTGCGCGAGAGCCTCGACCTGTCGCTGGTGTGAGCCGGGGCAGGTGTGAGCTGTCGCGCGCCTGACATAAGGGCGCGCGAGGTTTTGGAGATCGGCTGCTGACGCCGGTCTCGATTGCGGACATCCTGCGCCGGCCGGGCCGAAGCTTCACGGGGGTGAAGCACCTGCTTCGGGCCGGCGCACGTGCGGGCGCGTTGCGACCCGTACCAGGCTTTGGGGGGGAAAATGCTGGGGCGAAAGGGTCTCTTCGTGCTCGCGGGCGTCGCGGGCTTTCTGGGCCTTGCGGCGGCCACCGACGCGATTATGTCGCGGCGGCAGGCGGTGGAGCAGGCCGGGCCGCCGAAGGTGCTCGACCAGGGCTGGTCGGACAGCCTGCGCGAGCAGTTCTACTATACCTCGCAGGGCTCGCAGTTGTTGCCCTATGCATTCCTGCGGGCGCTGGAGCAGCCGCTCTCCGACAAGCCCTTCCTGGACCCGGCGCACATCGCCGAGATGGGCTTCCTGCCGGCGGACGGGCCCTCGCAGCTTAATCCGGACGGCCTGCCCATCGGCTTCGTAAAGGACCCGCGGCCCGGCAACAGCACCATGGGCCCCAGCGTGGGCATGACCTGCGCCGCCTGCCATACCTCCGATATCGAGGCCAACGGCGTGCGCATCCGCATCGACGGCGGCGCCGCCCTGGCCGACTACCAGCTGTTCATGAAGCGGCTCAGCCGCGCCCTCGACAACACCTTGGCCGATCCCGCCAAATACCAGCGCTTCGCCGCGCGCCTCGTGGCCGCCGATCCCAAGCAGATCCGCCCGGCCCTGGAGGCCACCGCCGCCGAAATCCGCCGGCTGGAGGCCGCCTCCTGGACCCCGGTGCCCTACGGGCGCGGCCGGCTCGACGCGTTCGGCCACATCCTCAACGCGGTGGCCGCCGACGCTTTGGGCGAGCCCGCCAACTTTCGCATGCCGGACGCGCCGGTGAGCTATCCCTTCCTGTGGACCACTCCGGCCCAGCGCTACGTGCAGTGGAACGGTGTGGCCGGCAATCCGCTCGGGCGCAATCTGGGCGAAGTGCTGGGCGTGTTCGGCCACACCAGCTTCGCCAACGGCAATCCCGGCGCCTTCGCCTCCACCGCGCTGCCCGACAATCTGGTGGCGCTGGAAGCCTGGGTGGCGGACCTGAAGCCGCCGCCGTGGCCGGAAAAGGAGCTGGGCAAGGTGGACGCGGCCAAGGCGAAGCGCGGCGCAGAGCTGTTCAAGGCCCATTGCGCCGGCTGCCACGGCGGCCCCGAGTATCGCCTCACCCCCGCTTCCGAGAACGAGGGCGGGCGGCAGTGGCTGGCGGTCTCCATGGTGGACATCGCCAAGGTGAAGACCGATCCGAAGATGCTCAACAATTTCACCGGTCGCTTCGCCAAGCCCGGCGTGCTCGGCCCGCTCGTGGCCAACGCGCCGCACATGTCCGACGGCCAGGTGCCGGCCGGCGCCGTGCTGCTGGCGGCGGTGACCGTCATCACCGAGAACAGCCTGCGCGCCCAGGGCATCACCGGCGATGCGCGCAAGCAATGGTACGGCTGGCGCTTCGCCCCCGGCAGCACCACCCCCCAGTCCGGCTGGCTGGCGCCGGCGAGCTACAAGGCCGGCCCGCTGGCCGGGGTGTGGGCGACGGGGCCATTCCTGCACAACGGCTCGGTGCCTACCGTCTACGACCTGCTCTCGCCCGAGGACGAGCGGCCCGCCCGCTTCTACGTGGGCTCGCGGCAGCTCGACACGGAAAAGCTCGGCTTCGTCTCCTCGCCCGATTCCCTGCCCGAGAAGGAGCGCGAGGGGCTGTTCCTGTTCGACACCACCCTCGCCGGCAATTCCAACCGGGGCCACGCCTTCCCCGACCCCTCGGTGGCGAAGCTCTCGCCGGACGATCGCTACGCCATCATCGAATATCTCAAGATCCTGGAGGGGCCGGATGTCCGCCGCCACTGAGGGGCCCGCCACGGGCTGCAACGGGACGGCCTCGCCGACGCCCCTGCTCGACCGCCTCGCAGCGCTGCGGCCGGCCGAGCGCTGGCCGCTCGCCCGCGACTTCATCGCCAATGAGGCGCGCGCCTTCTTCGCCGAGCTGCGCGCCTACGCCCCTATCTATGAGACCAGCGAGGTGACGCTCATCGCCAAGCGCGCCGACGTGATCGAGGTGCTCTCGCTCCCCAAGGTGTTCACGGTGGATCTCTACAAGCCCAAGATGGGCGACTTCATGCTGGCCATGGACGAGACCATCGTGAATTACCGCGACAAGTCGGTGATGCGCGCCATCCTCGCCTGGGATGACCTGCCCAAGATCCGCGCCGTCGCGGCCGAGGTGGCCGACGCGGCGCTGGATGCGGCCGGCTGTGAGATCGAGGCGGTGCAGCAGCTCGCCCGCCACGTGCCCATGCGCATCGTGCAGCGCTGCTTCGGCATCCACGGGCCGGACCAGGACCTCTTGGATTGGTCCTATGCCAACCAGATGGACCAGTTCAACAATCTGCCCTACGACGATCGCCCCGACGCCGACGCCATCCACCAGGCGGCGGAAGACTCGCGGGTGAAGCTGCGCAATCTGTTCGCCCAGTTGATCCCGGCGCGCATCGCCGAGATCAAGGCCGGCACCGCCCCCGACGACAGCCTGACCCGCATCCTGAGCCTGAACCTGCCGGCGGCCGACCATTTCGGCATGGACCGGGTGGTGATCAATGTCGGCGGCCTGCTCATCGGCGCCATCGAGACCACGGCGGAAGCGGTCATCAACGCCCTCGCTGAGCTGTTCGCCCGGCCTGAGGCGCTGGCCGGCGCGCGGGCGGCGGCGGAGGCGGGGGATGACGCCGCCTTCGATGGCTATGTGTGGGAGGCGCTCCGCTTCTCGCCCATCGTCGCCTTCATGTTCCGGGAGGCGGCCTCCACCATCACCATCGCCCAGGGCACCGACCGGGAGAAGGTGATCGGCACCGGCACGGTGGTGCTGCCGCTGAGCCTGTCCGCCATGTTCGATCCGGATTTCGTGCCGGACCCGGAGGCGTTCCGGCCCGACCGGCCGTTCCACACCTACCTGCACTTCGGCTACGGCCACCACGAGTGCCTCGGCCGCTATGTGGGCGGCGTGATGATCCCGGAGATCGTCAAACGGGTGCTGAAGCGCCCCGCTGCCCGCCCGCTGGCGCCGGTGGACATGGCCGGCACCCCGTTCCCCCAGAGCTACCGCATCGGGTTGGAGTGAGGGCGGTCTGCACGTGACCTGAAGAAAAACCCGCCGGCTCGCACCGGCGGGTTTTTCTTTAGGGGAGCGGGAGCCGGTCAGCGCCGCATCTGCTGGAGCAGTTGCAGGTCGGGATAGCCGTCGGGCAGAGCGCCCGAGCGCACCTGGTAGTCCTGGATGGCGACGCGGGTCTTCTGGCCGAGGATGCCGTCCACGTTGCCGATGTCGTAGCCCATCTGCGCGAGGCGGGACTGGATCTCCTGCCGCTCGGCCTTGGAGAGGCCGCGCTCTTCCTTCGGCCAGGACTGGACGAAGGTGCCGCCGCCCCGCAGCCGGTCCGCCAGGTGCCCGATGGCGAGGGCGTAGGCGTCGGCGGGGTTGTACTTCAGGATGGCGTCGAAATTCTTCATCATCAGGAACGCCGGGCCATTGGCCCCGGCGGGCAGCAGCAGGTAGGCGGTGTCGGAGGCGCGGGGGAAGGCGACACCGCTGGGCCGGCGCAGGCCCATGCTGTTCCACTCGCCCAGCGTGCGCTTGATGGTGCGGTTGGCGTTGCGGTAGTCGAAGCCCTGCGGCAGCACCACCTCATAGCCCCAGGCCTTGCCGAACTCCCAGCCGTCCAGCTTCAGGTTGTTGGCGGTGGAGGCGATGATGTCCGGGATGGAATCCACCACGTTGCGCTTGCCGTCGCCGTCGAAGTCCACGGCGAAGCGCTGGAACGAGGTGGGCATGAACTGGGTGGGGCCGAACGCGCCGGCCCACGAGCCCTTCATGTGGTCATAGGGCACGTCGCCCTTCTCCAGGATCTGGAGGGTGGCGATGAATTCGTCGCGGAAATAGTCCTGCCGCCGGCCGATACAGGCGAGCGTCGCGGTGGATTCCAGCACGTTGCGCCGGCCGATGCCGTCGGGGTCGCCATAGGTGGATTCGATGCCCCAGATGGCCGTCACCGCATAGCGGTCCACGCCATAGGCCTTTTCCATCCTGTCGAAGATGGGCTTGTAGCGCTCCAGGATTTCCCGGCCCTTCTTCACGCGCGTCTCGGTGACGAGCATGTTCACATAGGCGCCGATGGGCTTGGAGAATTCCGGCTGGCTGTCCATGAACTCCATGATTTTCATCTGGGGTTCGAGGTTGGCCGTGTAGCGCTCGAAGGTGCGCCGCGACACGCCCTTGGACTGGGCCAGCGGCCACAGATTGGCGATGCAGGCGGGGAAGTTGGCCTGGGCCTCCGCCAGCGCCTGGGGCGTCATCAGCGGGTGGCCGCCGTTCGCCTGCGCCGCCTGGGGCTGGCCCAGCGGCGGGAAGCCGAAGATGGAGCCCGTGGTCTGGGCCTGCGCCCGTGCCGGCGTGATCAGCCCCGCCGCCGCGAGCGCGAGCCCGGCGACGAAGGTGCCCTTGAGGGCACGCATGCAGGTCGTTTGAGCCATTGCCAAGCTGTCCTCCCCGGCGCGCGTCCTTCTGCCGCCGCCTCGCCTCACCGATAGGCCTCTACTGGGCGGCAATATGGTTGCGTCGCGGTTAATGGATGGCAAGTTTCCCGTGGACGCCGCCGGGCGGTACGCCGCGACCGGGGCCGGCGCTGCTGCGCCATTGTTGCGGCCGGGTTACCATGGCCGAATATATTTGATGCAGCGCAGCGTGGTCGAGTTGCAATGCAGCGCAGCCTGTGACGGTGTGCTAGAGCAAACGCTGTCCGGCATGCATCGCAAGCCGGCTCACCCGCGTTCTCTATTCTGGGGGAGAGGCGGCTCCGATCCGGTCGGTGGGGCCCACCTGATCGGAACCGGCTCTGCAATACCCGACGGCCTGGCAAAGAAGGGGCAGAATTGATGCGTCAACCCATTCGTAAGGCGATCCTTCCTGTCGCGGGTCTCGGCACCCGCTTCCTACCGGCCACCAAGGCGGTGCCGAAGGAAATGCTCACCGTCGTGGACCGCCCGGTGGTCCAGCACGTGGTGGACGAGGCGCGTGCCGCCGGCATCGAGCACATCGTGTTCGTCACCGGCCGCAACAAGGCGGTGATCGAGGATCATTTCGACCGGCAGTTCGAGCTGGAGCGCACCCTCGAGGAGCGCGGCAAGACCAAGGAACTGGCGCAGCTCGACCGCGACACGCCGAAGCCCGGCACCACCTCCTTCACCCGCCAGCAGCTGCCGCTGGGCCTCGGCCATGCGGTGTGGTGCGCGCGCGAGATCATCGGCGATGAGCCCTTCGCGCTGCTGCTGCCCGACATGCTGCACATGCCCAAGGCAGGTAATGGCAACGGCCAGGGCTGCCTTGCCTCCATGGTGGAAGCCTATAACGAGACCGGCGGCAACCTGGTCGCGGTCTACGAGGTTCCGGACGACCAGACCCACCAGTACGGCATCGTCGGCGTGGGCGAGGAGAAGGCCAAGGGCGCCAAGGCCATCACCCAGATGGTGGAGAAGCCCAAGGCCGGCACCGCTCCGAGCAACCTTGCCATTTCCGGCCGCTATATCCTCCAGCCGGCCATTTTCGACCTGCTGGCCAAGCAGGAGCGCGGCGCCGGCAACGAGATCCAGCTCACCGATTCCATGCTGAAGCTGAAGGAGACCGACCCGTTTTTCGCGGTGCGCTTCGACGGCAGCATCTATGATTGCGGCTCGAAGATCGGCTTCCTTATGGCCAACGTTGCCTATGCCCTGTCCCGCCCGGACATCGAGGGCGAGTTCCGCGCCGAGCTGAACGCGATGCTTGCGGGCAACTGAGCCCTGATACTTCAGGGGCCGGCGGCGTCCGGCCCCTGAAACGCCTTGCCTATTCCGCCGCCACGGCGGGCGCTTGCGGCGGGGCGCGGAAGCGGGCGAGAAGCTCGGCTTCCTCCGCCTGCACCGCCGCCAGATGCCGCGCCTTCACATGACCGAAGCCTCGGATCTTCTCCGGCAGCGCCGCGATGGCCACCGCAACGGCATGGCTCGCGCCATCGAGGCCGGCGATCAGTTCCTCCACCGTCTTCTCATAGGCGCCGATGAGCGCGCGCTCGGTGCGCCGCTCGGCGGTGTAGCCGAACGGGTCGAACACCGTGCCGCGCAGCCCCTTCAGCTTCGCCAGCAGGCCGAACGCCCGCATCATCCAGGGGCCCAGCGTCATCTTGCGCGGCTCGCCGGTGATGGGGTCGTGCCGGGCCAGCAGCGGCGGCGCGAGGTGGAATTCGAAGGTGAGGTCCCCGTCGAAGGCGGCCGCCGCCTGGGCGCGGAAGGCGCCGTCGGCATAGAGCCGGGAGACCTCGTATTCGTCCTTGTAGGCCATGAGCTTGAACAGGCTTTTTGCCACCGCCTCGGTCAGTCCGCCCCGCCCCGGGGCCTTCTGCGCCTCGGCGGCCCGCACCTTCTCCACCAGCCGGGCATAGCGCTGCCCGTAGGCGGCGTCCTGATAGGCCGTCAGCTCGGCGACGCGGCGGGCGATCACCTCGTCGAGGCTTGCCGAGAGGCGGCGGGCGTCGCTGGCGATCTCGCCCTTCGGGGTCGCCACCTTTTCCACCGCCGCCGGATCATGGGCGGCGCGGCGGCCCCACAGGAAGGCGGTCTTGTTCATGACCACCGCCTCGCCGTTCAGCTCGATGGCCCGCTCAATGGCCTCCGCCGACAGGGGCAGGGCGCCGAACTGGTAGGCGTAGCCCACCATGAAGATGTTCTGCGCCAAGGCATTGCCGAACAGGGCCTGGGCCAGGCGGCTGGCTTCGATGAAATGGGTCATCTCGCTGCCGGCGAGATCGCGGATGGTGCGCTTGATGCGCTCGGTGGGGAGCGAATAATCGGCGTTCCGGGTGAAATCGCCGGGCAGCACCTCATGGGTGTTCACCACCACGATGGTCTTGCCGGGCTTCACCGCCGCCAGCACCTTCTTGGTGCCCGCCACCACCAGGTCGCCGCCCAGCACCACGTCCGCCCCGCGCGCCGGCACGCGGATGGCGGTGATGTCGGCCGGGTCGTTGGCAAGGCGGATGTGGCTGTAGACCGCGCCACCCTTCTGCGCGAGGCCGGCCATGTCGATCATGCCGCAGGCCTTGCCTTCCAGATGCGCCGCCATGCCGAGGATGGCGCCGATGGTGACCACGCCGGTGCCGCCGACGCCGGTGGCGATGATGCCGTAGGTGCCATGGATCTCAGGATGGGCCGGTTCCGGCAGCGCCGGCCAGTCGCCTTCCGCGCCTGCGGCGCCCGCCACCTTCTTGGGCTTGGCGCCCTTCACGGTGACGAAGGACGGGCAGAAGCCGTTCACGCAGGAGAAGTCCTTGTTGCAGGACGACTGGTCGATCTCCCGCTTGCGGCCCCATTCGGTCTCCAGCGGCTGCACCGAGACGCAGTTGGACTTCACGCCGCAATCGCCGCAGCCCTCGCACACCCGTTCATTGATGAGCACCCGCTTGTCCGGGTCCGGATACTGGCCGCGCTTCCTGCGGCGGCGCTTCTCGGAGGCGCAGGTCTGGTCGTAGATCAGCACGGTGACGCCGGGGATCTCCGCCAGCTCCCGCTGCACGCTCTCCAGCTCGTCCCGGTGGTGGATGGTGAGGCCGGTGGGCCAGTGGGTATTGGGCGGATATTTGTCCGGCTCGTCGGTGACGACCACCACCCGCTCGACGCCCTCCGCCGCCACCTGCCGGGCGATGACCGGCACGGTGAGGTCGCCGTCGTGCTTCTGGCCGCCGGTCATGGCCACCGCGTCGTTGAACAGGATCTTGTAGGTGACGTTCACCTTGGCGGCGCAGGCGGCGCGCAGGGCGAGATAACCCGAATGGTTGTAGGTGCCGTCGCCGAGATTCTGGAACACGTGGGGGCGCTTGGAGAAGGAGGATTCGCCGATCCAGTTGGCGCCCTCGCCACCCATCTGGGTGAAGCCGGTGGTCTCCCGGTCCATCCACTGCACCATGTAGTGGCAGCCGATGCCGGCATAGGCACGCATGCCCTCCGGCACCTTGGTGGAGGAATTGTGCGGGCAGCCCGAGCAGAAATAGGGGATGCGGGTGGCCACGTCCGAGGTGGCGGCCAGCACCCGCTGGGCCTCCTCCAGCTCGGCGACGCGCTCCGCGATGTCCGGGATGTTGCCATAGGCGAGCAGCCGGCGGCCGAGCTGGATGGCGATGTCGTTGGGGTCCAGCGATCCCTTCACCGGGAACAGCCAGCGGCCCTCTTCATCTTTCTTGCCGATGCAGACCGGCTGGTTGGCGGTGCCGTACAGCTCCTCGCGCACCTGCACCTCGATGAGGGAGCGCTTTTCCTCCACCACCATGATGAGGTCGAGGCCGCGGGCGAACTCCTTCAGTCCCTCCGTCTCCAGTGGCCAGGGGCAGGCCACCTTCCAGATGCGCAGGCCGAGATCGTTGGCGCGGACCTCGTCGATGCCCAGTTCGTCCAGGGCGAGGCGCACGTCCAGGTAGGACTTGCCCACGGTGGCGATGCCGATGCGCGGGCGCGATCCGCCCGAGGTGATGAAACGATTGAGCCGGTTGGCGCGCAGGAAGTGCAGCACCGCATCGCGCTTGAATTCCTGAAGCCGCTCCTCCTGCGCCAGCGGAGTGTCGCCGAGGCGGATGTTGAGCCCGCCGGGGGGCATGGCGAAGCCCAGCGCCGGCTCGATGCGCACCCGCTCCAGCCGCCCGTCCACGATCCCGGTGGATTCAATCGTGTCCTTCACCGCCTTCAGGCCCACCCAGGCGCCGGAGAAGCGCGACAGGGCCCAGCCGTAGAGGCCGTAGTCGATGATCTCCTGCACCCCGGCCGGGTTGAGCACCGGGATCATCACGTCGACGAAATGGAATTCGCTCTGGTGGGCGGTGGTGGAGCTTTCGCAGGTGTGGTCGTCGCCCATGAGGGCGAGCACGCCGCCATGACGGGAGGTGCCCGCATTGTTCGCATGGCGGAACACGTCGCCGGAGCGGTCGACCCCCGGCCCCTTGCCGTACCAGAGGCCGAACACGCCATCGAACCTGCCCTCGCCCCGCAGCTCGGCCTGCTGGGAGCCCCACAGGGCGGTGGCGGCTAGATCCTCGTTGAGGCCGGACTGGAACTTGATGTCGTTGGCCTTGAGGATCTTTTCGGCACGCAGGAACTGCTGGTCGAGCCCGCCGAGCGGCGAGCCGCGATAGCCGGTGACATAGCCGGCGGTATTGAGGCCGGCGCGGCGGTCGCGCTCCTTCTGCATCAGGGCGAGGCGCACCAGCGCCTGCGTCCCCGAGACGAAGACGCGGTCCTGGGTGAGGTCGTATTTGTCGTCGAGCGAGACGGGCGTCAGGGCCATGGGCGCCTCCAGGCGGGCGCGGCGCGGACGGGGTCAAACCGTCGCAGCCGTTCAACCTTAGGCTGGCATGGAGTGTCGCACCCGGCAATTTCGTTGTTCTAAGTCAAAGCGCAACGAAATTGCTCAAAAGCTGGGCGTGACGCATTTTGGCGCATTGCGGCATCTGCGCAGCGGCAGTGCAGCATGAGTCTCAGGCTGGAATGGGGACTTCAGCCCGGCAGCAGCCGCTCGCTCTGGAGATAGCCGGTGAGCAGGGCGAAGCCGAAGGCCATCACCAGGATGGCGGCCCCCAGTTCCACGCCGAGGCGCAGCAGCACTGCCCGCCGGTCGTCGCGGCCCGCGAGCCGCACTGCGAGGCGCTTGCCATAGACCGCGATGGCGGCGATGGCCGTCACCATCAGCGCGGTGCCGAGGCCCATGGCGAAGGCGGAGGCGACGCCGCTCATGAATACGCCCTGCGCGAGGGCGAAGGTGAGTACGAGGATGGCCCCCGAGCACGGCCGTGCGCCGGCGGAGACCACAGCCACCGCCGCCCGCTTCCAGCCACCCTTGCCCTCCAGCAGGGCGGGATCGGGGGCGTGGATATCGCCGCAGTCGCAATCGGCGCCGTGGACATGGGCGCTCTCGCCCCGCGCCGCAGCAACCAGCGCGCGGCCCTTCACGATCGCGAGATAGAGGCCGAACACGCCGATGCCGCCATAGGCCACGATCTCCACCCAGTTCATGGCCTGCGCCATGGACACGGCGGTGGCGTTCAGCGCCAGCGCCAGAATGCCCACGAAGACGATGGCCACGATGGCCTGCACCATGCCCGAGGCCAGCGCCAGCACCGCGCCGCGCCGGAGCGTGCCGCCATCGGCCAGAAGATAGGAAGAGATCACCGCCTTGCCGTGGCCGGGGCCGGCGGCATGGAACACCCCATAAGCAAAGGAGAGGCCGGCAAGGAGGAAGGTGGCGTTGCCGTCCTGCTTGCTGGCGCGCACCGCCTGCACCAGCGCGCGGTAGAATTCCGCCTGCTTGGCGAGGACGAAGCCGGCGATGCCTGTGGGCTGGGGCCCGCCGCCGAGACCGAAGGGCGTCGCCTTGGGGGCCGGGCCGAAGCCCTGCGCGAAGGCGAGGTCCGGATACAGCACCAGCGCCGCCAGCAGGGCGAAGGCGAGGGCGGCGGTCAGCCCCAGCAGCAGCACGGCGAGCCAGCGCAGGGGCCGCCCGGCCCCGGCCGGCGCTTTCACGGTCATCTGGCTCACGGGCATTTCACCGTGATCTTGTCGGCGAACTGGGCGCCATAGGTGCTGGCCGAGGTGAGGTTCGAGAAGAAGGCTTCGTTCAGCGTCCCGCTCGCCGGCGGCTCCGGGGAGATCACCTCCTGGGTGCAGCCGCCCGGGGCGGAAATGAGCTTCACCGGATCCTTCTCGTTGAAGGAGAAGGAGACGAAGGCGGTGGGATCGTAGATCTCGAGGGAGGTGGTCCCCTTCGCCGCTACCGGCTTGTCCAGCGGCAGGGTGAAGTGCAGGGTGAGCAGCTCGTTCTCATAGGTGAGGAAATAGTCGACGGGGTCCTTGAAGGCGAGCTTGGTGGTCGCCGTCTTGCCCACCACGAAGTAGTTGTATTCCTTCAGGGACGTGACGTTCACCTCGGCGAGGGGCTTCAGCACATCGTCGCCATAGCTGCCGTCCTTCTGCTTCTCCATGCCCTGCAGGGCAAAGGCAGAGAAGGCATCGTCGAAGGTCCAGATCTGCTTCACCCCGGTGAGGCGGCCGCTGGCATCATAGACCAGCTCGCTCTTCATGGTGACCCACACATGGGGGTGCGCCTGCGCCGGGCGCGGCGCCAGGGTGGCGAACAGGAGCGCGGTCACAAGGCTCAGGGCGACCGTCACGGTGCGCGGCGTCATCGGCAATCGTCCTCGTTCACCCGCCCGTGGATGCGGCCGCTGCGAAGGCAGTCCCGAATCCGGGCAGGGTCTCACCTTGCCCCGGACTTCGGCGGAAGCGTGGCACGCCCCAGTGGCACAGTTTCTTGCCGGTGGCGTGACAGGGGCAGCTGCCGCAACGTCGGTGGCGCGGTTATCCCCTTGCCCGGCCTCTGCCGCGTCAGCTCTGCTCGTGCTTGGGCTTTTCCGCGGCGCGGCGGCCGAAATCGGGAGCGGCCGTCTCCTGGCCCTGCTCGATGATGGAGCGGCGGATGGCCCTGGTGCGGGTGAAATGCTCGAACAAAGCGTCGCCGTCGCCATAGCGGATGGCGCGCTGGAGGGCGGTGAGATCCTCCGTGAAGCGGCCGAGCATCTCCAGGACCGCCTCGCGGTTGGAGAGGAACACGTCGCGCCACATGGTGGGGTCGGACGAGGCGATGCGGGTGAAGTCGCGGAAGCCGCCGGCCGAGAACTTGATCACCTCGGAGGTGAGTGTCTCCTCCAGCTCGGCCGCCGTGCCCACGATGTTGTAGGCTATGAGGTGCGGCACATGGCTGGTGATGGCGAGCACCAGGTCATGGTGCTGGGCGCTCATGGTCTCCACGTTCGCCCCCGCGGCCCGCCACAGGGCGACGACGCGGTCCACCGCGGCGGGATCGGCCCCCTCCGGCGGGGTGACGATGCACCAGCGGTTCTCGAACAGGGTGGCAAAGCCGGCGTCGGGGCCGGAAAACTCCGTGCCCGCCACGGGATGGGCCGGCACCAGATGGGCATGGGCCGGCACGAAGGGGGCCATGGCCTCCAACACCGAAGCCTTCACCGAGCCCACGTCCGAGAGGATGGCGCCGGGCTTCAGATGCGGCCCCACCTCGGCCGCCACCGCGCCGGAGGCGCCCACGGGCACGCAGGCGATGACGATGTCGGCGTCCCTGGCGGCCTCGGCGGCGCTCTGGGTCACCTCGTTGGCAAAGCCCAGCTCGCGCACACGGGCGCAGACGGCGGCGTCGGCGTCGGCCACCACGATGGTGCCGGCGAGATGCTTCTCCCGTGCCGCGCGGGCCAGCGACGAGCCGATGAGCCCCGCCCCGATGATGGCGAGGCGGGGAACGAGCGGGCGGATCACTTGTCCTTGCCCCCGGCTTCCTGCCCCGCCGAGCTGTTGCCCGACATGAAGTCCGCGAGGGCGGCCACCACCAGGTGGTTGGCTTCCTCCGTGCCCACCGTCATGCGCAGGGCCTGCGGCAGGCCGTAGGATGCCACCTGCCGCAGCACAAGGCCCCGCTTCATCAGGAAGGCATCCGCCTCCTTCGCCGTGCGGCCGGGGGTGTCGGGGAAGTGGATGAGCAGGAAGTTGGCGACCGAGGGCGTGACCTTGAGGCCGAGCCCCTCGATCTGCTCCGTCAGCCACGGCAGCCAGCGCGCGTTGTGCGCCACCGCCTTTTCCACATGGGCGGCATCCGCGATGGCGGCGGCGCCGGCGAGCAGGGCCGGGGTGTTCATGTTGAACGGGCCGCGCACCCGGTTCATGGCGTCGATCACATGGGCCGGGCCCACCGCCCAGCCGATACGCAGGGCGGCAAGGCCGTGGATCTTGGAGAAGGTCCGGCTCATCAGCACATTGTCGGCGGTGAGTGCCAGTTCCAGCCCGGTCTCGTAATCGTTGCGGCGGACATATTCCGCATAGGCCGCGTCCAGCACCAGCAGCACGTTGGCGGGCAGGCCGGCATGCAGGCGGCGCACCTCGTCGAACGGAAGGTAGGTGCCGGTGGGATTATTCGGATTCGCAAGGAAGACGAGCCGTGTCCGCGGCGTCACCAGCGCGAGGATGGCGTCCACGTCGGCGGTCAGGTCGCGTTCCCTGGCCACCACCGGGGTGCCGCCGGAGGCCAGCGTCGCGATCTTGTAGACGAGGAAGCCGTGCTCGCTGAAGATCACCTCGTCGCCCGGTCCCACATAGGTGTGGGCCACGAGGTTCAGGATCTCGTCCGAGCCGGCGCCGCAGATGATGCGCGCGGGATCGAGACCATAGGCCGTGGCGATGGCCTGCCGCAGCACGGTGGCGGAGCCGTCGGGATAGTCCTCCAGCTTGCGGCCGGCCTCGGCGAAGGCGGCCACCGCCTTCTCGCTCGGGCCGAGCGGGGTCTCGTTGGAGGAGAGCTTGAAGACCTTCTCCACCCCGGGGGCGTGGCTCTTGCCGGGCACATAGGCCTCGATGGCGAGCACACCGGGCCGCGGCTCGGGTCGCGTGGACTCGGGGCGGCCGGGAGCGGGGATCGGGTCTTTCAGCACGGCGGACATCTCAACATACTCCAGAACCTGACGGATCGGGCCGCCCGGCGGCCCTTGGCTTTCAGCCCTTAGGTCTTAAGCCCGCGCGGCACCTGAGCGAGCCCACTAAGCCCGCGCGGCGCCTGAGCGGGCTTAACCGACACCGGTCGAAGACCGGGGTCGACGGCACTAAGTCTCCGCCCCCACCTTGTGGATGGCGGCATGGCTGCCCACCTCGGCGACCGCGCGGACGCCGGCGCCGGCCTCGGTGAGGGCTGCGATCACCTCGTCCACCGCATGGCCGGGGGGCAGGGAGGCGAGGAGTGCCGCGCCGTCGAGGGCGTCATCGGGCGCCACCACCACCTCGGCGAAGGCGGGTATGCCACGGCCCGCCGCCGCGCTCCATCCCGTGACGCGCAGCGAATAGACGCGGACCTCGCGCACGGCGGCATCGTCGATGGGGTGGGAGACCACGAACACCGGCAGCCCGGCGGGATGGTCCGCCCGCTCCACGAACGGCAGGCGGGCGATGATCTTGGGAGCGCCCTCGGCCTCCAGCGCGGTCCACCACGGGTCGCCGGAGCCGGGGGCGACGGCGGCGATGAGGCCGAGGTCACCCTTGGAGCCCTTCACCGCATCGATCACTCCCCGCGCGCCCATGTGGGGCACGAACGGAACGGTGAAGCCGAAATGGAAGCGCGCGCTGTCGCGCATGGCCGGCTCGCCCACCGCAAGGTCGGCATGGACCGAATAAGGCGCCTGCACATAGGTGAAGGTGGCGATGATGACGCGCCAGATGCTCTCCACCGTGTCGAGGGGCAGGAGGCCGTCGTGGCGCTCCACCAGCCGGCGCATCATGTCGGCCTCGCGGGCCGGGCGGAAGGCGGAGCCGCTTTCCGCGCCCGCGGTGCGCTTCACCTGCACCAGGCGGTCGATGATCGCGCTGCGCTCCATGAGGAGGCGGTGCATGGCCTCGTCGATGCGGTCGATCTCGGAGCGCAGGTCGGCGAGCGAAAGCGGGGTCTGAGTTTGCATCTTGGCGTTCGCGCGGCTGGGAGGGGGAGCCTTAGCCGGAACGGGGCGCGGAATCAAAGGATTGTTGGCCGGCCGCCCCGCCGGTGCGCCGCTTCATGCCGCCGGGGGTGGCAGTTCGGGCTGGGGTGGCGGGGGCGGAAGCCGTCCCGCGCGCTCGGCCGGCGACCGCAGGATCGGCTTGAAGAAACCGGCGGTGGAGCCGGCCACCAGCCAGTAGGCAAGCCCCGCAGCAAGGCCGGCGGCCACGATGTAGAACGGGTCGGCGACGACGCTCGCGTCCGGCGGCGGCGCGAACAGCTGGGCGCCGATCCAGGCGGAGACGACGCCATTGGCTACATGGAAGATCCACGAGCGCACCGCGAACGCCTCGGAGAACAGGATCCCCACCGCCGCCACCAGCCACATGAGGGAGAGCAGCATCATCAGGAAGGCGACGGACGAGATGACGGCGATGACCAGGCCAAGGGCGGCCTCGCCCGGCTGGGTCGTGTCGAACAGGGTTCCGATCCGCCATTCGCCCACCACGATGACAGCGGCGGCCGCCACCACGGCGGCGAAATAGCCGAGGGGGACCAGGACGAAGCGCAGCAGCAGGCGGGCGAGATTGTCCATTCAGGTTCCGTCATTCCGCAAGGTGGCAGACGGCTTCGACGTTGAGGCCGTCGGGATCGAAGACGAAGGCGCCGTAATAATGCGGGTGATAGTGGGGCCGCAGCCCCGGCGCGCCATTGTCGCGCCCGCCGGCGGCCAGCGCCGCCGCGTAAAAGGCATCCACCGCCGCCCGGCTGGTGGCGGAAAACGCCACGTGCAGATGCCCGGTGGCGGTGGGGGCGTCGCCGATCCAGAATTCCGGCTTGCCGGCGCCGAAGCCGATGTAGCGATGCCCGCCGGGCGGGTTCGACTCCATGACGATGCCGTAGCCGAGCGGCGCGAGGGCGGCGAGGTAGAAGGCGCGCGAGCGCTCCACATCGCGCACGGAAACGCCCATATGGTCCAGCATGGTGGCCTCCTCAGCCTGTTTGCCCCGCCGGCGTGCGAGCCTATCAGCGTCGCACGACAGGGTCCCGACGGGCCGGCCTACTCGTCCTGCGCCATCATGGCGCGCAGGGCGAGGCGCTCGCGGGCGGAGAGCTTCTCGCTCTCGCTCTTCAATTGCCCGCAGGCGGCGAGGATGTCGCGGCCGCGCGGCGTGCGCACCGGGCTCGCATAGCCGGCGCGGAACACGATGTCCGAGAAGCGCTCGATGGTCTCCCAGTCGGAGCATTCGTACTGCGTGCCCGGCCAGGGGTTGAAGGGGATCAGGTTGATCTTGGCCGGCACCCCTTCCAGCAGCTTCACCAGCGCCCTGGCGTCGGCGGGGCTGTCGTTCACGCCCTTCAGCATCACGTATTCGAAGGTGATGCGCTTGGCGTTGGAGGCGGCGGGATAGGTGCGGCACGCCTCCATCAGTTCGGCGATGGGGTACTTCTTGTTGATGGGCACCAGTTCGTCGCGCAGTTTGTCCCGCACCGCATGGAGCGAGATGGCGAGCATGGGGCCGACTTCGGCGCCCAGCCGCTCGATCTCCGGCACCACGCCGGAGGTGGAGACAGTGATCCGCCGCTTGCCGAGGCCGAGGCCATCGCCGTCCGAGAGGGTCTCGATGGCTTCCTTGACGCTGTCATAGGCATAGAGCGGCTCGCCCATGCCCATGAAGACGATGTTGGTGACAAGCCGGTCGCCCTCGGTGGGCAGGCCGGGACCTGTCGCGCGCTCGCGGCCGGGATAGTCGCCGAGGCGGTCGCGGGCCACCATCACCTGGGCCACGATCTCGGCGGCGGTGAGGTTGCGGACCAGTCGCTGGGTGCCGGTGTGGCAGAACGAGCAGTTGAGCGTGCAGCCCACCTGGCTGGAGACGCACAGCGTGCCCCGGTCGCTCTCGGGGATATAGACGGTCTCGATGTCGTGGGGCCGCTCGCCGGGATGGTCGGCCGGGAAGCGCAGCAGCCACTTGCGGGTGCCGTCCTGGGACACCTGCTCCATCACGATCTCAGGCCGCGCCAGCGAATAGGCGGCGGCAAGGTCGGCGCGCAGGTGCTTGGAGACGTTGGTCATCTCCGCGAAATCGGTGGCGCCGCGCAGGTAGATCCAGTGCCAGAGCTGGTTCACCCGCATGCGCCGGTCGGAGCCGCGCACGCCGATGGCGTCGAGCGCCGCGCCCAGCTTGTCCCGGTCGAGGCCGATGAGGGACGGCAGGGGAGCGGGGGCGTCCGCGCCAAGGGACGGGGCGGGCGCAGCTTCGGGCGCGGTGGCTTCGGTCGCGGTTTCGGGTGTGGACATCATGGCGTCACACATAATGCCTTCGGCCCGCGCTTTCCACTTGGAGTTCCATCTGGAGATTGCAGGGCTGGTCAAGGATTCGAGCGGGGAGCCTGCTGTCCGGCGGGGGGCAGGGCCTCAATGGGCCCGCACGCCCTCCTGCGCGGTGCGGGGAATGATGGCGCCCCGGTGCATGATCACCTCCGCTGCGAGACGATGGCCGGCGCGGGCGGCGTCCTCTGGCCCGGCGCCCTGAAGCCGGGCGGCGAGATAGCCGGCGTTGAAGCTGTCGCCGGCGCCGGTGGTGTCGAGGGGCGAGACCGCGCGCTCCACCGGCACCTCCACCGTGCGCCCGTTCGCATGAACGAGGGCGCCGGCCGCGCCGTTCTTCACCACCACCTCGGTCAGGCCGAAGGTGGTCATGCGCTCGATGGTGGCGGCGGGCGAGGCATCGCCCCACAGGGCCACCTCGTCCTCGAAGGTGGGCAGCGCCATGGAGGCGCGCTTCAGCGCCTCGGCGAACACGGTGCGCGCCCGGTTGAGGTCGCCGCCCCAGTTGCGCGGGCGGAAATTGCCGTCGAACACGGTGGGCGTCCGCTCCTGCCCGCTCGTTCCCGCCATCTCCAGTGCCGCGAGGAAACGGCCGAGGCCCTGGTTGGAATAGAGCGACAGGGTGATGCCGGAGAAATAGACGGCGCGCGCCTCCACCAGCGCTGCCGCCACCTCCTGCCAGCCTTCGGCCTCGAAAAGGGTACGGGCGGGGGAGGTGTCGCGCCAGTAGTTGAAGCTGCGCTCGCCGCTCGCATCGGTGCTGATGAGATAGAGGCCCGGCGCCCGGCCCTTGAGGCGCGGCACGAGGCTCATGTCCACCCCCTCCGCGCTACCGAGGGCGAGGATGTCGTCGGAGAAGGCGTCGTCGCCCAGCGCGGTGGCATAGGCCACGTCAATGCCGGCCCGGGCGAGGTAGACCGCCGTGTTGAACGTGTCGCCGCCATAGGCGAGGCCGAACCGGCCGTCCGAACCGCGGGCCAGTTCCACCATGACCTCACCCACGCACACCACCTTGGACACGAGCGCCTCCGCTTCCTCTCCCGCCTGTTGGCGCGACCGTAGCAACACCTGAGCGGCGATCAATCGGTTTTTATTGTATTTTCAGACCGGATGGCGGCCCTTCTGCCGGTCCCTTCGGGTGCGGAAAGCGCGATGACGCCTCAGTCGGCGGCGGGGGGAACCGGGTGGGTCCAGGTCCCCGGGCGATCCTCCGGTCCGCCGGGGCGGGCGGGACCGGGCGCCGCTGGCGCGGACGCCACGTAGCGGGCGCGCAGCTCGCCGGCGCGGCGGGTGTTGGCCTCGATGAGGCACAGGGCACGCTGCTCGAAATTGCCGATGCCGCGCGGCCCTTCGAACGGGGCGACGCTCTGGCAGTCGAAGTTGCGGTAGAGCAGGAAGCGGGACTGGGCTTCGTCCAGCATGGTCTTCCACCGCGCCCGCTGGACGCCCTGCAGATCGGTCCGCCCCTCGATGACGGCGAAGGCGTTGGACAGCTCCACTTCCAACGCCTGCTCCGAGGTGCGGGTGGCCTCGAACAGGCAGCGATTATATTGCCCGCCGGAAATCCTGTCCTTGGGGCAGGCCGGGGTTCCCGCCCAACGCTCGGGGCCGGTCGGGGTCCCGCGCCGGACCGGGTCGGCAGCACGCACCGGATCCGCTGCCGCCTTGGGCGCCACCGGGACTTCATGCGCGGCGTCGTCCGCCTCAGGCCCTGACTCAGAGGTCGGGAGCGGGGCCTCGGCCGGCGCGTCAAGCGGCGCCGGCTGCGACAGTCCGGGCGGGACGGGGGGATCCGGCGGTGGGGCGATGGCGAGCATGATCAGCGGACTCACCGCGAGCGCGAGGACGGCCAAGCCAAGCCATCGCCCCCGCGCGGTGCGCGCCGCCACGCCTCAGGCCACCTTGCGGTTGGCGGCGAGGAAGTCGCCCATGCGCGCCAGCGCCGCCGCGATATTCTCCCGCGAGGTGGCGTAGGACAGCCGGAGATAGCCTTCGCCATAAACGCCGAAATCCGGCCCGCCGATGACCGCGACGCCCGCCTCCTCCAGAAGGGCGGAGGCAAGCTTCTTGGCCTCGCTCCAGCCGGTGCCGGAGACGTTGGGGAAGGCGTAGAAGGCGCCCTTCGGGGTGGCGCAGCGCACGCCGGGCAGGGCGTTCAGCCCGTCCACCACGATGCGGCGGCGGGCGTCGAACTCGGCGGTCATCGCGTCCACCGCATCCTGCGGGCCTTCCAGGGCAGCGATGCCGGCATATTGGGTGGCAGCGTTCACGCAGCTCCAGCAATTCACCGCCAGCTTGCGCACCTTGTCGTAGAGGTCCTTCGGCCAGATGGAATAGCCCAGGCGCCAGCCGGTCATGGCATAGGTCTTGGACCAGCCGTTGAGCAGGATCAGCCGGTCACGGATCTGCGGATAGGCCAGGAGGGTGCGGTGTTCCTCGCCGTCGAACAGGAAGCGGTCGTAGATCTCATCCGACATCAGCGCCACATGGGGGTGGGCGGCGAGGCCCTCCACCAGCTTGTCGATCTCGGCTGCCGGCGTGACGCCCCCGGTGGGATTGGCCGGCGAGTTGATGATGAGAAGGCGCGTCTTCGGCGTGATCAGCGCCAGCGTCTCCTCCGCCGAGAAGGCGAAGCCGTTCTCCTCGCGGATCGGCACCGGGACAGGGGTGGCGCCGGTGTGCTCGATCATGGAGCGGTAGATGGGGAAGCCGGGGTCCGGATAGAGGATCTCCGCCCCCGGCTCGCCGAACAGGCGGATGGCCGCATACATGGTGACCTTGCCGCCGGGCATGATCATCACCAGGTCCGGGTCCACCTCCACGCCGTAGCGGCGGTTGAGGTCGGCGGCCACCGCCTCGCGCAGCGGCAGGATGCCCACCGAGGGGGTGTAGCCGTGCTGGCCGTCGCGCAGCGCTTTCACCGCGGCCTCGACGATATGGTCCGGGGTGCGGAAATCCGGCTGGCCGATGCCCAGGTTGAGGATGGACCGCCCTTGCCCGGCCAGTGCCGTGGCGCGCGCCAGCACGGCGAAGGCGTTCTCCTCGCCGATGCGGTCGAAGGGGGCGGTGGTGATCAGCATGGCGGGGCTCCTTGGGATAACCGCCCCACGTCCGGCGTCTTGAGCGCCGCTCGGCGGGGGAGGCACTGGATAGCAAAGATGGGAGGGGGAGGGGAGTGGCATAACCGGCCCGGCCCCGGCGCCCCGGCTCCCGCTCTGCGGGCATTCCGGCCTCATGCTGCGGTGCGATAGCGGTAATTGTGCACGGTGCGGCCTTCTGGTTTATATGCAGGCTTCCGTTTGCGCCGCAGCCGCGCCATTCCGGGGGATAAGCGGGCGCCATGGGACCTCTGGACCGGAAGCTGCTGAACTGGCGGGCGGGCGCGGTGGCGGCCGCCATCTTCGCAGCGGGCCTTGCGGCGACGTGGGCGGCCGGGGCGCTGGCGCGGCACATCATCTTCTCGAACACCCAGAGCCGGTTTTCCGCCGATACCGCCGAGATGGCCGCCGCAGTGGGCGAGCGGGTGCGCGCCCATGCCGAAGTGCTGGTGAGCATGCAGGGGCTCTATGCCTCGGTGGGGCGCATCGATCGCGCCCAGTTCCAGCGCTACGTGGACGTGCTAGATCTGGTACGGCGCTATCCGGGCTTCGAGGCGCTCCAGGTGCTGCGCCATGTGACCCCGGACGGCCTCGACGCCTTCCTCGCAGAGGTGCGCGCCGATACCAGCGTCGATCCGCGCGGCCAGCCCAATTTCACCGTCCATCCGGCCGGGCCGCGCCCGGTCTACAACGTAATCCAGTTCGTGGAGCCCATGCGGGGCAACGAGCGGGTGTTGGGCTTCGACGTGGGCTCGAACCCGGCGCAGCTCGACAGCCTGGTGCGCGGCGGCGACACAGGGCGCATCGTCGCCACGCCCCCGGTCAAGCTGATCCAGGATGAAAGTGGCGGGCTCGGCTTCATCCTGCGCGCGCCGCTCTACAAGGCGGGGGAGCTGACCGCCACCGTGGAGCAGCGCCGCGCTGCCCTGCTGGGCTTTGCCGCCGCCGTCTATCGCGCCAACGACCTCATGCGAGGCGTGCTCGACGCCCGCACCCTCCAGCAGATGAACGTGCGGCTGCTCGATCGCGGCTATGCCCGGGTGTCAGCGGAGGGGGCGGTCACCGCCGTGCCGGCGGACCCGGCGGCCGCCGCCGTGCTGCTGTTCGACAGCCGCGAGCCGAACCTCCAGGTGGTGACGCCGGTGGCGGAGGTGCCCATCGGCATCGCCGCCGAGCGATCTCTGGTGGTGGGCGACCGGCTGTGGCTGCTCCATTTCGCCGCGCGGGCGGGGTCGAGCTACGAGGCCGACCAGACCATTCCCGCCGTGGTGCTGGCCAGCGGCTCGGTCATCAGCCTGCTGCTGGCGGGCATGGCCTTGTCGCTGATGCGCGCGGGCCGGCTGTCCCGCAGCCTCGGCACGCTCGATGCCGAGCAGCGGGCGCTGGTGGAAAATCCACTGGCCGGCATCCTGTTCACCCACGGGCGCGCGGTGTTGCGCGGCAATCACCGCATGGGGGAGCTGTGCGGCCGCCCACCGGAGGCCCTGGCCGGCCTCGACCTCGCCGATCTCGCGGCGCGGCCGGAGGATGTTGCCGCCTTCGAGGCGGCGCTGGCCGCCATCGCCGCCGGCGGAACCGCGGCGCTCGAGCTGCACCTCGATTGTCCCGATCGCCCGCCCGTGGTGGTGGATGCCTTCGGGCGTCCCCTGTTCCTCCAGGGGCGACGGGGCGACGGGAACGTGCTGTGGGTGATGCAGGACAAGACCGACGCGCTCGCCGTTGAGGTCGAACGGCGCAGCCACGAGCGCGCGCTGCGCGAGGCCAATGCCGATCTCACCCGGCTGGTCGATGCCGCCGAGGCCCGCACCCGCGAGATCACCCTTCTCGCTGAGCTGAGCTCCCTCCTGCAATCCTGCCAGTCCACGGACGAGGTCTTCGCCTCGGTCCAGGCCTATGCGTCGCGGCTGTTTCCGGGCGAGGCGGGCGCCCTCTACGTGCTCAATCGCAAGCGGGCGCAGGTGGTGCGCGGCGGCCGCTGGGGCGCGCCGAAGGCCGATGTGGCCTCCTTCACCCCGGACGCCTGCTGGGCGCTGCGCCGAGGGCAGGCCTTCCCGGTCTCCGAGGCGAGCCGGGGTCTCGTCTGCGATCATGTGGCGGGCGCCGTCGGCGATGCCGGCGTGCCTGACCATGTGTGCCAGCCGCTGATCGCGCGCAACCGCCTGCTGGGCTTGTTCTATCGCGAGCCGGCGGTGGAGGGGGCCAGCGCCTCGGCCCTCCAGCTTGCCACCATGCTGGCCGAGCAGGTGTCCCTCGCCCTCGCCAATATCGACCTGCGCGAGCAATTGCGCGGTCAGGCCCTGCGCGACCCCCTCACCGGCCTCGGCAACCGGCGCTTTGTGGAAGATGCGCTGGCGCTCCAGATCGCCGGTGTCACGGGGGATGGGCGGTCGCTGTCGGTGGCGCTCCTCGACCTCGACCATTTCAAGCAGGTCAACGACACCCACAGCCACGAGGCGGGGGACGCAGTGTTGCGCGCCATCGGCGACGTGTTGCGTGCCAATATCCGCAAGGGCGACATCATCGCCCGCTACGGCGGCGAGGAGTTCCTGCTGCTGCTGCCCAATACCGCGCCGGACGGGGCGCTGGCGGTGGCGAACCACCTGCTCCAGGCGATCCGCAGCCTGCGGGTGCTGTGGTCGGGCGGGGTGCTGGAAGGCATCACCGCGTCCATCGGCGTGGCGACTTTCCCCGATCACGTCAGCCGGCCGGACGACCTGATCGTCGCCGCCGACGCAGCCCTCTACCGCGCCAAGGCGCTGGGGCGCGACCAGGTGGTGGGGAGCCCCGCCGCGCCCGATGCGGCGGGGCGGCCGGACCTGTCGCCCCTGCATTCGGCGGAGTGAGGAATCCCGTCACGGGTAAAGGCGTTGACCCCTGCGCATCGCATGCGCGCCGGATCGGGCCTTGAAACGTGTGGCGCCCGCGCAACTGCCGTCTTCGCTGCCGTCGCACCCGGCCGCTTCAGGCACGGGGGCGCCTCAGGCACGCGGGCGCTCGCACGAGCGCAGGTCTAGGCGGATCGTGAGGGGAAAATAGAGGTATGTGGTAGCAGCGGGCGGATTTGAACCGCCGA
Organism: Xanthobacter versatilis; assembly: GCF_043193975.1. Taxonomy (NCBI): domain Bacteria; kingdom Pseudomonadati; phylum Pseudomonadota; class Alphaproteobacteria; order Hyphomicrobiales; family Xanthobacteraceae; genus Xanthobacter; species Xanthobacter versatilis. Next base: position 217,753 of record NZ_JBAFVB010000007.1, read on the forward strand.
CCTCCGGGTTATGAATCCGGCGCTCTCACCAACTGAGCTACGCTGCCACGCGGAGAGACGCGCATATAGGGGCGGCGCGGCGCGGGTGTCAAGAAAGCCGAGGGCGCGGAACGATGCTCCGCACCCGATTTCCACCGCTCGCCCGCGCGCGACGGGGCTCTATCAGCGCGCCCGCTTCTTGATGCGCACCAGCTTGAAGAAGCCTACCGGGAACACCGGCGAAATCTCGATCACTTCCATGTCGGGATAGCGCGCCGCCCAGTTGCGCAAACGGCTCGCCTTGAAGGCGATGCTCCAGCCCACCTTCTTCACCAGCGGGGCCAGCGCCGCCTCGATATGCATGGTGGCGCCCTCGTCCGCCCCGAGCTTGGAGGCGATCACGATCTCGCCGCCGGGTTTCAGTACCCGGTACATCTCGTCGAGGGCGCCTTCCGGGTCCGGAACCAGGGTGATGACGAAGGGCACGGTGACGGCGTTGAAGCTCTCGTCGGCAAAGCCCAGGTTGCAGGCGTCCATGGCGGCCAGCAGGCCGACCTGCGACAGGGACCGCTCCACCTTCTTGTCCACCGCCTTCTGCAGCATGTGGAACGACAGGTCGATGCCGGTCACCTGCGTGCCCTTTGGGTAATAGGGCAGCACCAGCCCGGTGCCCACGCCCACCTCAAGGATGCGGGGGCCGCAGGCGGCGGCGGCGGTGGCGGCCTTGCGCTGGGCGTCCGCCAGCAGCTTCACATAGACCTTGTCATAGATGGGCGCCCACTTGGCGTAGGCGCGCTTCTGTCCCTCAAGATCGTACTGAACCGCCATTCTCAGTCTCTCCCGGCCTCAAGACCGCCTTTCGGCGCTTGCCTCAGGCCACTTCGGCGACGCTCTTCGCCACCCGTTCCGCCCGCATGATGGTGCCGCCGCCCAGAAGGCGCGCAGCGGCGCCGGCGTCATCGTAGAGCACGCAGGCCTGCCCTGGCGCAACGCCCTCTTCGCCTACCGCCAGATGCACTGCCGGCGTGCCGTCCGCCGCGCGTGCAAGATGCGCCGGCACCGGCGGACGGGTGGAGCGCACCTTCACATACACGTCCGCCTGCCGCGCCAGCGCATCAGTGAAGGGGATGTCGCCCAGCCAGTTCACGTCGTCGATGGTGATGGCGCTCACGCTGAGCGCCGCGCGCGGGCCGACCCGCACCTGCTGCCGCGCCGCATCGATGGCGATGACATAGAGCGGCTCCGGCGTGGCGATGCCGAGGCCCTTCCTTTGACCGATGGTGTAGTGCATGACGCCGCGATGGCGGCCGAGCACGCGGCCGTCCAGATGCACGATGTCGCCCGGCTCGGCGGCCTCGGGCCGCAGGCGCTGCACCACCTGGGCGTAGTCGCCGCCGGGCACGAAGCAGATGTCCTGGCTGTCGGGCTTGTCCGCCACCGGCAGGCCGAACTCGGCCGCCAGCGCCCGCACGTCCGCCTTCCGCATCTCGCCCAGGGGAAAACGCAGGCGCTCCAATTGGGCGGCGGTGGTGGCATAGAGGAAATAGGACTGGTCGCGCGCCTCTTCCGCTGCGCGGTAGAGGCCGCGCCGGCCGTCCGGCAGCGCGCGGCTGGCCACATAATGGCCGGTGGCGAGATAGCGCGCGCCCAGCTCCTCGGCCGTGGCGAGGAGGTCGCGGAACTTCACCGTGCGGTTGCAGTCCACGCACGGGATGGGGGTGACGCCCGAGGCGTAGCTGGCGGCGAAGCGGTCGATCACCTCTTCCTTGAAGCGGCTTTCGTAGTCCAGCACGTAGTGGGGAATGCCCAGCGTGCGGGCGACCTCGCTGGCGTCGTAGATGTCCTGCCCCGCGCAGCAGGCGCCGCGCCGGTGGGCGGCCTCGCCATGGTCGTAGAGCTGGAGGGTGACGCCCACCACGTCATAGCCGGCGCGGGCATAGAGGCCGGCGACCACGGACGAATCCACCCCGCCCGACATGGCCACCACCACGCGGGTGGAGGCGGGGTCGCCGTCGGTGTCGAGAAGGGGAAGGTCGGTCATGGTCGTGTGATGCTCGCCCGGCTGCGGCTGCCGCAGGTTAGGCTGCGCGGGATGAAGGTGCAAATGGCTTGCATCCTTCAGGCCACGGGAGCAAGGCGAAATCGGGGCCGGGCGCGGTTCGATCGCGTCCGGCCCCGTCATATGTGCTGCCGTGACACCCTTGCACCGGCGTTACTTGTCGCAGCGTCACTTATCCCTGCGTCACTTGCACTCCTGCGCGGCCCGGTCGAGGGCCTGGCCGAGGCCGGTCATGGAATATTTGTCCGTGGTGGGGTTGCCGCGCAGGGACGTGGACACGACGGTCAGGTCCTTGCCGCGGCGCATAGCGTCCACGAGCTTGGCCTCGTCGGCCACGTTGCGCACCCAGGCGCCCTCGTTCTTCGTGTAGAGCTGGAGCTTCATGGCGCCGATGGTCAGCGTCGCGTCCGAGCCTTCCTTCAGCGGGAAGCCCATGGTGACGGTCACCTCGTTCTTCACGTTCTCGCTCGGGCGGGTGGACACGAAGAAGAAGGCCGGGTCGCGCTTCAGGCCTTCCGGCGCGCGGGTCTTGGGCTGGGAGATGGCGTAGCACACCTTCGGGCTGACGGTGGAGACGTAGACGCTCCAATCCCCGAACTGCGCCACGGACTTGGACTGGGGCTGCCCCTGCGCAGCGGCGGGTGCCGCAAGCGCGCAGGCGAGGAACACGCCCAGGAGAGTCGGATGGACAGGAGTCGGATGGACACGAGGAAGCGTCATGGCTTCTCCTATTTCACCAAGGCCCTTCAGGCGAGCCGGACGAGAGCGCGATCCGGCGAGATCGAAACGGTTCCATCTCATCGGCAAATCGCCCTCTCACTCTGTGAAGAGAGACGGATGGCGTGTTCAGGCGAAAGCGCAAGGCGTTTCCGTCCAGACACATCCGGCTCCCGAGGCGTGGCCGCTATCGGGTAGCGGCGCAGGCGGTCAAAAACGTGGCGGTCGAAAAATGGCAGCTACGTCTTGCGTTTTCATAAACCAGAGGCTCCGCTCCGCCTGAGGCGACCGTTCTGCCGCGCGATGATTCGAAGCGGCATGCGGCTTTGCGCCGAAAGCCCGCCGGCAATCCCGCAGCGGGGGCCGTGCTGGAAGACATGGGTATGCCGCTGGGGAATGGATATGTATCCGGAGCTTTTGCGCCTCGGGGTTAAATTTTGGTAACCCGTCGCCCGATCCACCGTGACAGAAGGTGAGCCCATGAAAGCGGTCGTCTGCGTGCGCCATGGTCCCCCCGACGCCCTCGAAATCCAGGATCTGCCTGATCCCGTGCCGGGGCCGGGGGAGGTGGTGGTCGAGGTCTCGGCGATCGGGCTCAATTTCTTCGACACGCTGATCATCCGCGATCTCTACCAGGTCAAGCCGGCCCTGCCGTTCTCGCCGGGCGCCGAGTTCGCCGGCCATGTGGCGGCGCTGGGCGCGGGCGTCACCGGCTTTGCCGTGGGCGAGCGGGTGTGCGGCTATGTCACCCACGGCGCCGCGCGCGAGAAGGTGGTGGTGGAGGCCCGCTTCCTGGCGCGGGTGCCGGACGACCTCGACCTGGTGAAGGCCGCCGGCCTCATCGTCACCTACGGCACCTCGCTCTATGCCCTGCGCGAGCGCGGCAACCTGAAGGCGGGCGAGAGCCTCGCCGTCCTCGGCGCCTCGGGCGGGGTCGGGCTGGCGGCGGTGGAGCTCGGGCGCATCATGGGCGCGCGCATCCTCGCCTGCGCCTCGTCCGCCGAGAAGGTGGCCTTCGCCAAGGCCCACGGGGCGGACGAGGGCTTCGACTATGCCCAGGGCGACCTCAAGGGCGCGCTCAAGGCGTTCGGCGGGCCCAAGGGTCTCGACATGGTCTATGATCCGGTGGGCGGCGACATGGCCGAGCAGGCGCTGCGGGCGCTCGGTTCCCTCGGCCGTTTCCTGGTGGTGGGGTTCGCCGCCGGCGAAATCCCGAAGATCCCGCTCAACCTGTTGCTGCTGAAGAATTGCGACGCGCGCGGCGTGGCCTTCGGCACGGTGGCGCGCAGTGATCCGGCGTGGCTTGCCGGCGTGGTGGCCGAACTGATGGAGCATGCGCGCACAGGCCGCATCTCCGCCCATGTGGACAAGACCTTCCCGCTGGAGCGCTGCGTCGATGCGCTGGCGGAGATCGCCGGGCGTCGCGTCAAGGGCAAGGTGGTGCTCACCACCGGCCGCTGACGGCTCGACGCCGGGATGCGGGCGCCGGGACGGTTCAGGCCGTCTCGTCTTTCAGGCGCCCCAGGGCGTCACGGGCGGCGGTATAGTGCTCGGGCGTCACATGGCCCGACAGCAGCTTCAGCGCGGCCATCAGCACCGCAGCATCGTCGGTGAAACCTATGATGGGGAATATGTCCGGCATCACGTCGAGCGGCAGGATGAAATAGGCCAGCGCCGCCATCAGCGTCGCGCGCACCCGGAGCGGCGTGTTGCGGTCGAAGGCGGCAAAATAGCTCGCGACGGCATCTTCCGCGAAGGGGATCCGGGCTGCGGTGGCCTTGATCTTGGCCCAGAAGCCGCGGCGCACGCGCTCTTCATCGCGCGCCGCCTTTTCCCGTTCATCGGGGGACAGGCCGTCGTCATCCAGAATGGTGCTGGTCATGTCCAACATTTGGGAAGGCTTCGCCCGCCCGCAAGGCCTCCAGGCGACCCTGCGTCAGAGCAGCGGGTAGGCTGCCTCCACCAGATAGGGGCCGCCGCCCACCGAATCGCGCGAGGAGAACAGCACGAAGCGCGGCACGTGGAACGTCGGGCTGCGATAGGGGCCGCGCATGGCGAGATAATCAGCCACCTGCCGCGAGGAGGCGTCCCGCAGCCGGGCCAGGGTGACGTGGGGCTTGAAATTGCGTTCCGCGCCGAGGCCGAGGCGCTGCATGATGCGCTCCTGCTCGGCCTGCAACTCCATGAGGGCGGCATTGGCCTTCACCGCCGCGAACACAGCGCGGGGCTTGTGGCCGCCGAACTGGTCGATGCCGTCCAGCGTCAGGTCGAAGGCGGGCCGGCGTACCTGGCCCAGCATCAGCATGATGTCGCGGGCGGTGGCGTCATCCACGTCGCCCACGAAGCGCAGGGTGACGTGGTAGTTCTCGGGATCGATCCAGCGGGCACCGGAAAGTCCGCCGCGCAGCAGCGACAGGCCCAGCCCGACCTCGGGGGGGATCTCGATGGCGGTGAACAGTCGCGGCATGGAACCCTCCGCGATCGGCCGGCCCGTGGCCACGGGTCGGCTCAGACAGCGCCGGCGCCGGGGCGGGACCGCCCGGTGGAGCGACGATGCCCCAAGTGAAGAAGATTCGCGCCGGGAAGAAAAGAGAGGCGGCCCCATGAGGCCGCCTCCGCTGTGTCGTGGGGTGCGCGATGCACCTGTTTTTTCCGCAGTCCCGAAGACTGCGCGCCTCAACGCCGCCGTTCGCCGCCACCGCCCTGAGGGCGAGGCCGATGCTGCTGCGGCGGCCGGGCGTTGTGCTGCGGCCTCGCATTATGCTGCGGCCGGGCATTGTGCTGGGGCCGGGCACGCTGCTGCGGGGGGCGGGCATTGTGCTGCGGCCGGGGCCGGGCATTGTGTTGCGGCCGGCTCTGCTGAGGACGGTTCTGTCCCGCGTTCGGCCTCTGGCTTGGCCGATGCGCGTTCGGCCGCTGCTGCGGGCGGTTCTGCCCCGCACCGGGACGATCGGGCCGGTTGGGACCTGCGCCGGGCCGGTCAGGACGAGCAGGCCGGTTGGGACCCGCACCGGGACGGTCGGGGCGATCAGGCCGGTTGGGACCTGCGCCGGGACGGTCAGGACGATCAGGGCGGTTGGGACCCGCGCCGGGCCGATCCGGGACGCCGGGCCGGTTGGGACCCGCGCCGGGTCGATCCGGAAAGCCGGGGCGGTTGGGGCCGCCGGGCCGACCGGGGCCGACCACCGGCCTGTCGGGCTGGCCGGGCTGCCAGCCCGGCGGACGGCCGGGACGCCACGGGCCCGGACCCCAGGCCGGCGGGCGTCCGCCACCACCCCAACCCGGCCCCCAATGCGGCGGCTGGTGCCAGCCGGGCGGGGTCACCCACACGGTGTTCCAGCCGCGGTTGTTCCAGCCCCAGCGATTGTTCCACGACGACCCCACCAGCACGCCGGTGCCGAACAGCAGGGCGCCGGTGGCGAAGGTGGTGAAGGCGGCCGAGCTGTCATAGACCGGCACGTAGATCCGCTCGGGATTGGCCGGCTGGATATAGATGGTGCGCTGGCCGCCGTCCTCGCGGGTGGTGACCACCTGCTGGGGCGTGGTCTTCAGGTTGCCGACGCTCTGCGCCTTGGCCCGCAGCATCTGGATGGTGTTGGACACGTCCTGGGGCTGGGTGGAGAAGGCAAGGCCGAGGGATTCGGTCCATTCCATATGGTCGTGGAGCTGGCGGATCACATCGGGGAAGCGGATCAGCGCCTTGACCGAGCTGTCCCAGTCCTTGGCATCGATGGCCGCGAAGTTGCGGGCCTGCACCCGGCGCGGATTGGCCTCGATCCAGTTGTAGGCGTCCACGATCTGCTCGGGGAACAGGGTGGCCGGGAACAGGATCGCCAGCAGCGGGTCGGGATAGAGCGCCACCGGGCCGAGAAGATATTCGAGGTCCGAGATCGAATAGATCGGCGCGGCATTGGCCGGCTGGGTCGGCGCGGTCGGAAGCGGCGCCTGTGCCGCGGCAGGTGGAGGCGGGGCGGCCTGCACCTCGGGCGCCGGCGGAGCCGGGGGCACCGGCTGGGACTGCGGCACGGGCTGGGTCTGCGGGTCAGCCGGCGGGGTCTGGGCCAGGACGGGATAGACCGCCGTCGACCAGCCGAACACGGCCGCCACGGCGACACGGGACCAGTTGCCGGCGCGGCCTTTCACGCACGTTCTGACGGATAATGGTGGCATTCACTACTCCTCACGCAGGGGTTCTGGCCCCTGCCGTTCTTGCCCTTGATGTGTTCCGAGTTGCAGGCAGCACACGCCGCGGCGCCCGCTCCATGCTCGGGTAGTAACGGACTTGGAGCGCGAAACGGTGGTCGGCTGCGATCAAACAAACGTTACGGAACTGGTACCAGAATATCGATTTCCAGGGCTTCGGGGGAGCCGCTGACGATGTCGGTCCGGTACTGCTCGATATACATGTCGGTCTGCTCGACGTTCTTCTCGTCGAGATAATTGGCGATTTGCTCGTAGGTATTGTCCATGTCGGCGAAGGAGCCGGTATGGGTGAATTTCAACACCTTGCCCGCGTGGGAGCCGCCGAGCTTCATGCCGTCGCCGGGCTTCTGGGTGGTGGTGCCGGAGAATGGCACCTGGATCTCATATTCGAAGCTCAGGTCGTCGCTCGAGGTGTAAACGACGAAGGTGTCGCCCGCGCGGGTGAGCCCGAGGCGCTTCAGCTCGGCGTCCGCCTGCTTCACGCTGGCCACCAGCTTCTCGAATGCCTCTTCCCAGGTGGCCGAGCCCGTGAGCGTCAGCACCGGCACCGGGGAAAGGGTGATCTCCTGCGGCGCGAAGCTGCGCCCGGCGGGTGCGACGGGAGTGGTCTCCACCTTCTTGGGGTCCACCACCGGCGGCGGCGTCAATGCCCCGCCCGCGCCGGGCTGGGCGGCGGGGGCCGCGCTCTGCGCCGCGGCGGGCAGGGGAGCCAGCGCCGGGAGGGCGCTCAAAACGGCGCTCAGGAGGGCGCCTGCCGCGGCCCTCCTCATCCTGTCGAGGCTGACCCAACGCAATCCGGCCATTGATCTTTCTCCCGCCCCGCCGAAGCAGTGGAGCACCGTTTCTAGCATGTTCTCGGGCGGCGGCGAGGCCGCACTTCGGCGGCTTTGCGGCGGCCCTGGGGCCTGCAACCGACGCTTCTGCAGCCGGGGCACGCGAGGGGTGGTGTCGCCAGCGGATCGGGGCCATATAGGACGGCAGTTTCAACCCGAGTGGGTCACCCGATACGATTGGCTAACCTTCTGTATCGAGTGACCCGCTCGATCCATGCTTTGTGGCTCGACCCGCCGTGAACCCGCTCGCTAACCGCCCCTTCGTCAAGATGAACGGCCTCGGCAACGAGATCCTCGTGCTGGACCTGCGCGCCGATCCCGTGGAGGTGCCCGCCGCCGCGGCGCGCGCGCTGGCACGTCCCTCTGTGCTGCCGTTCGACCAGGCGATGGTGCTTTATCCGCCTCGGCGGGAGGGCACGGCGGCCTTCGTGCGCATCCTGAATTCCGATGGGTCTTTTTCCGCCGCCTGTGGCAATGGCACCCGCTGCATCGCCGCGCTGGAGGCTGAGCGCACCGGCGCCCCCCATGCCCTGTTCGAGAGCGAGGCCGGCCTTCTGGACTGCCACGTGCGCCCGGACGGGCAGGTGGAGGTGGACATGGGCGCGCCGCGCTTCGACTGGCGCGACATCCCGCTGTCCCGTGACGTGGGGGAGACGGCGCAGGTGATCGTCCCGGGCTTCGAGGCGCTCGGGCCGGCGAGCCTTGTCAGCATGGGCAATCCCCACGCCGTGTTCTTCGTGCCCGACGCGAATTCGGTGGATGTGGAGAGGCTCGGCGCCGCGCTGGAGCATCATCCGCTGTTTCCTGAGCGCGCCAACATCTCCTTCGCCAGCCTCACCGCGCCTGACCGGATCCTGCTGCATGTGTGGGAGCGGGGTGCCGGACGGACCCGTGCCTGCGGCACCGCCGCCTGCGCCACCGGCGTTTCCGCCGCCCGCACCGGGCGGACCGGGCGTTCCGTGACCGTGACGCTGCCCGGCGGCGACCTTGAGATTTCCTGGCGCGAAGCCGACGGCCACGTGCTGATGACCGGCCCGGTGGAGCACGAATTCTCCGGCACTCTCTCCCCGGCCATGCTGGAGGAGGCCGCCTGATGGCGGCTTCTTCGGTTCCGGCCGCTTCCTCGGCGCCCGCAGCGCCGGGCACGGCCGTGCGTGTCGTCTCCTTCGGCTGCCGGCTCAATGCGCTGGAAGGCGACGGTATCGCCCGCGCAGCTACCGCCCAGGGGCTGGAGCGCACCCTCGTGGTCAACACCTGCGCCGTCACGGGTGAGGCGGTGCGGCAGGCGCGGCAGGCCATCCGCCGGGCGCGGCGGGAGGATCCCGACCTGCGCGTCATCGTCACCGGCTGCGCCGCCCAGACCGACCCGCAGGCCTTCGCCCGCATGGACGAGGTGGACCTCGTGCTGGGCAATGCCGACAAGACCCTTCCCGCCGCGTGGGCCACGACCCGTGCCGCCCTCGATTTCGGCATCGGCGCCGAGCAGAAGGTGCAGGTGCAGGATATCTCGGCGGTGCGCGCGGCCACCCCCCATCTCGCCGACCGGTTCGAGGGGCACACCCGCGCCTTCGTGGAGGTGCAGAACGGCTGCGACCACCGCTGCACCTTCTGCATCATCCCGTTCGGTCGTGGCCCCTCTCGTTCCGTGGCCATGGGCGCGGTGGTGGATCAGGTGCGGCGGCTGGTGGCGAACGGCCACCGCGAGGTGGTGCTCACCGGCGTCGACCTCACCGCCTACGGTGCCGACCTGCCCGGCGCGCCCACCCTGGGCCGGCTGGTGCGCGCGGTGCTCACCGGCGTGCCGGACCTTCCCCGCCTGCGCCTCTCCTCCATCGACGCGGTGGAGGCCGACGACGAGCTGATGCGGGCGCTGGCTGAGGAAGAGCGGCTGATGCCGCATCTCCACCTCTCGCTGCAGGCCGGCGACGACCTCATCCTGAAGCGCATGAAGCGCCGGCATTCCCGTGCGCAGGCGCTGGACTTCATCTCCGCCCTGCGCCGGGCGCGTCCGGATGTGGTGCTGGGCGCCGACATCATCGCCGGCTTTCCCACCGAGACCGACGAGCAGGCCCGCGCCACCCGCGCCTTCCTCGACGAGGCGGGCCTCGCCTTCGTCCATGTCTTCCCGTTCTCGGCGCGGCCCGGCACCGCCGCCGCCCGCATGCCGCAGCTTCCCGCCGGCGTGGTGGCGGAGCGCGCGCGCCGGCTGCGCGAGACCGCCGCCGACCTGCTGCGCCGCCATCTCGCAAGCGAGGTGGGCCGGCGCCGGCAGGTGCTGGTGGAGGCCGGCGGACGCGGCCATACCGAACATTTCACCCCGGTGCGCCTCGCCTGGCCGGCCGAGCGCGGCAGCCTCACGGCGCTGCGCATCGCCGGACATGACGGCGCGCGCCTCATCGCGGCGTGACCCCTCTTCAAGGAACGGCCTGAGCCATGAGCGACAACGACCAGAATTCCCCCGCCGACGCGCAGAAGAAGAAGCGCGGCCTGTGGGGCTGGCTGAAGTCCGGCTTCGAGGACCCGGTCCCGCGCTTCACCCATGAGACCCCGCAGGAGGCCGGCGCGCCGGCTGAAGAGGGGCGCGAGGCTGCACCCGTGCCGTCGGGCGATGCCGCGGCCGTGGCCGGCGAGGCTGCATCCACGACGCCTGTCCCCGCCGCCGAAGCCGGACCGGAAGCAGCACCTGCGCCGGTGGCCGAGGTGCCACCCCCGGTCCCTGTGGAGGTCCCCGTGGCGCCCGCAGGCGGCCCGGCTTTCGGTGCGCAGATCGAACAGCCGCCGGCCCCCACCATGGTGCCTGTCCCTCCGGCCGTGGCTGAATCGACGTCCGAAGCGGTTCTGGCTCCCATGGCCGAGCCGGAGCCCGAGGCGCCGGCCGCCGAAGCCCCGCCGGCCATCCCATCCGAGAGCGTGGCAGCCAGCGCGCCGGCCTTTGAGGCGCCACCCGAAGAAACGCCTGTTCTCGAAGCCCCCATTGTTGAGGCGGAGCCCGCGCCCGAGGTCCCGCCTCCCGCCGTCGAGCCTGCGCTGGTCGACGTGCCGCAGCAGCTTCCGGTGGAGCCCGAGCCTGTCGCCGACGGTCACGCCGCCGAGCCTCAGCCGGCGAAGAAAGGCTTCTGGAGCCGGCTTGCCTCGGGCCTCGCCCGCACCGCGTCCAGCCTCGGGCAGGGCATCACCGACCTCGTTTCCAAGCGCAAGCTTGATGCCGACACGCTGGAAGAGCTGGAGGACGTGCTCATCCGCGCCGATCTCGGCGTGGAGACCTCCATGCGCATCGTGGAGACGGTGGGCAAGGGCCGGCACGACAAGATGATCTCCCCCGAGGAGGTGAAGCGCCTTATTGCGGAGGAGGTGGAGCGCATCCTCATTCCGGTGGCGCAGCCGCTGGTGGTGGATACGGCGCACAAGCCCTTCGTGGTGCTGATGGTGGGGGTGAACGGTTCGGGCAAGACCACCACCATCGGCAAGCTCGCCGCCCAGTGGCGCACCGAAGGCAAAAAGGTGGTGCTCGCCGCCGGCGACACCTTCCGTGCCGCCGCCATCGAGCAACTGAAGGTTTGGGGCACCCGCACCGGCGCCACCGTCATCGCCCGCGAGCAGGGCTCCGATGCCGCCGGCGTCGCCCATGAGGCGGTGGTGGAGGCGCGCGCGACCGGGGCCGACATCCTTATGGTGGACACCGCCGGCCGCCTCCAGAACCGCACCGAGCTGATGGCGGAGCTGGAGAAGGTGGTGCGCGTCATCAAGAAGCTGGAGCCCTCGGCGCCCCACGCAGTGCTGCTGGTGCTCGACGCCACGGTGGGCCAGAACGCGCTGTCGCAGGTGGAAGCCTTCACCCGCATCGCCGGGGTGACGGGGCTGGTCATGACCAAGCTCGACGGCACGGCGCGGGGGGGCATCCTGGTGGCCATCGCCGCCAAGCACAAGCTGCCGGTGCACCTCATCGGCGTGGGCGAGGCGGCCGAGGACCTCCAGCCCTTCGCCGCCCGGGATTTTGCCCGCGCCATCGCCGGGTTGAACTGAGGGTGGCCGAGCCGGGAGCAGGCTGGGGCAGCCGCTATTGCCTCGCCCGGGATGGTGCGGCTATGTTTGCGTACAATATTTGAGATTGTATGGCTCGTGGGGCTGCCATGGCGAGGGGAGACAGCACGTCGTCATGGATCCGCCCGCTCGATCCGGCCGGCGGGCTGCGCTACCTGCAGATCGTGGATCTCGTCGCCGAGGCCGTCGCCGCCGGGCGGCTGCGTCCCGGTGACCGCTTGCCGCCGCAGCGCAAGCTGGCCGACCAGTTGGGCGTGGACCTGACCACCGTCACCCGCGCCTATGCCGAGGCGCGGCGCCGCAACCTGATCGACGCGGTGACCGGGCGCGGCTCCTTCGTCGCGGTGCGGCGCGAGCCAAGCGGGCCGCTGCTGGACCTCAGCATGAACATTCCGCCGGCGCCCAAGGGCATCCGGCTGGCGGACCTCATGCAGCGGGGGATCAGCTCGGTGCTGGCGCGCGCCGATTCCAATCTGCTCATGAGCTATCACGTGGGCGCGGGCTCCCTGGCGGACCGGATGGCCGCCGCCGCGTGGCTCGAACCGCTGCTGGGCGCGGTGGATCCGCAGCGGCTGGTGGTGGCCCCCGGCGCCCAGTCGGCGCTGTCCGCCCTTGTCGGGAGCCTGGTCGGGCGGGAGGGCGTCATCCTCGCCGAGCCGCTAGCCTATCCCGGCCTGCTGGCGGCGGCGCGACACTGGCAGGTGCGCCCCGTTGCCGTGCCCGCGGACGCGGACGGGCCGCTGCCGGAGGGTCTCGAACAGGCGGCGCGGAACCATGGGGCGCGGGTGTTCTGCCTCACCCCCACCATCCAGAATCCCACCGCCGTGACGCTTTCCCCGGCGCGGCGGTCTGCGCTTGCCCGCGTGGCGGCGGCGCTCGATCTCATCCTCATCGAGGACGACCCCTACGCCCTGCTGGCGCCCGACGCGCCGCCGCCCATCGCCACCCTGGCGCCCGAGCGCACCTATTATGTCTCCACCTTGTCGAAGGTGCTCACGCCCGGCCTGCGCACAGCCTTCGTGGTGGTGCCGGACGGCACCCCGCCGGATGGGTTGGTGAGCGCCCTGCGGGCCCATGTGCTGATGCCGGCGCCGCTCATGACGGCGCTGGCGACGGACTGGATCCGCAGCGGCGAGGCCGCTCAGTTGCTCAAGGGTGTGCGCGAGGAGGCCGCCGCCCGACAGGAGATGGCCCGGCACCTGTTTCCATCGGCCCGGTCGCACCGCAACGGGCTGCACCTGTGGCAACCCCTGCCGGCGCATTGGGACCGCTACCGCCTGGTGGAGACGGCGCGGCGCGAGGGGCTGGGGGTTACGGCATCGGACGCCTTCAGCGTCGAGCCTCGCCCGCCGGATGCGGTGCGCATCTCCATCGGCGGTGTTCCGGACCGGGCAAGGCTCAAGGCGGCGCTGGAGAAGCTCGCCGCCATCATGAGCACCCTGCACGCGCGCTATCAGGACGGGGTGGTCTGAGGCGCCGGGATCAGGGCAGCGGCCGGGGCGCGGCGACTTCGTCCTTGACGGTCACGCGCTGGCCTTCCTCCGCCTTGTAGAAGAATTGCGAGGCTACCAGCCACCCCTTCAGCGGGCGCAGGGGCGGGATGCAGCTCAGAAGGATGAGCGGCAGGGTGGTCACGAAATGCACCCACATGGGCGGCTCATAGGCCATCTCCAGCCACAAGCCGAAGATCACCGCCGGGATGCAGACGAACATCATCACGAAAAACGCCGGGCCGTCCGCCGGGTCGGCAAAGCCATAATCCAGCCCGCACGCCTCGCAGGAGGGGCGCAGGGTGAGGAAGCCGTTGAACAGATGCCCTTGGCCGCAGCGGGGGCAGCGGCCATGCAGGCCGGTCTGAAGCGGAGAGAGCGAGGGCCAGTGCTCGGCTGACATGACAAGGCTCGTTTCGTCCATGAGGTTGGACCGACGATACCGTGTCACGCATACAATAACAATATTGTATGCGTGCATATCTGGAATGCGTTCGGCTGCGCCTTCTCTCGATCGTTCGCGACGGTTGGTCCCGGACCCCGGTCCTCCGGGGTTCGCCTTCAGACTCAATGGCTCTTGTGGGGATGCCCGCTTTCGGAGGCGCCGATACTCTCCACCTGGAACTGGTTCCTGTGCGTCAGGTCGCCGGCCGTGACGGATGAGCCGCCGGGCATGGCGGGGGACCAGGTATGGTCGACCACGATGGGGCCGGCCTTGAACGCGGGCGCCATTGATCTAATCGACGCAATAAGGTTGTGTTTAATCGAGCCGATCCTCGCGGACCGCAGGCATCTTGTGTGGCCGCTGGACGCATCGCAAGATGCGCCCTGCGTCATCTACAAGTGCAGCATGGGCGGCAGCATGAAGCGCCGCGTTAATCGATAAAGGCCATGGCTTCGTGACCAACCCTCAACCTGCCTGGAGAGCCTGGACCGCAGTCGCTGCGGCCTATCTGCTCGTCCTGCAGGTGCTGGTCACGGGGATCGCGGGCGGTGTCCATGCGGCGTCGTTCGGCCTCGATCCTGTCGCCACGGCCATGTGCGGTCCGTCCGCCCACGGCGGAACGGCGCCGGCGGACGACGGCGCTCCCCCGTCCCACAATAGCCTGTCTTGCTGCGTGCTCGGCTGCTCCATGCTCGGCCCGGGCGCTGCCCCGCCGCCGGCCGAATGGAGCCTCGTTCGGCACCCGGTGATGGTGGTGGCCGACGCGGCCTACCCCTTGTCCCGTGAGGCCCGGCGCTCGGTGCGCGGGTCTTCGCCCGGTCTTCCCAGAGCTCCCCCCGGCACGGTCTGAACGCCCTGCGAAGGCAGGGTTTTCGTCTGTTACCCGTCGGTTTTCCGCTCCCGGTCCCGGGATGCGCCCTCGTCAATGGAGCTTTGCCATGTCCAGCCTCACGCGCCTTCTTAAGGGCAGCGCCGGTACCCGCGCACCCTATCGTCCCTTCGCGGAAGAAGTCCTTGCGGCCTTTGTCTTCGCCGCCTTCGTCCTGGTGCTTTCAGTCCAGACGCTGCTGGCGCACGAATTCAAGGCCGGCGCCATCGAGATCGACCACCCGTGGTCCCGGGCGACGCCGGGTGGCGCCACGGTGGGCGCCGGCTATCTGACCTTGAAGAACACCGGCTCCGCGCCGGATCGCCTGGTGTCGGCGGCCTCCGATGTGGCCGAGCGGGTCGAGATCCACGAGATGGCCGTGAAGGATGGGGTCATGACCATGCGCCCCCTGCCGGACGGCCTCGCCATCCCTGCCGGCGGCAGCGTGGTGCTGAAGCCCGGCTCCTACCACATCATGTTTTTCGGCTTGAAGCAGCCGTTGAAGCAGGGGGCGGTGGTGGACGGCACCCTGACCTTCGAGAAGGCCGGCACCGTCGCGGTGAAATTCAATGTGGACGCCATCGCCGCCGAGGGCAGCGGCCACGACCATTCGCATTCGGCCAAGTAGTTCATCCGCATGCGCCCCTCTTGCAGCGGGCGAGCGGGGCTGACGGGCGTGGTTGCCGCCATCGTGGCAGCCACGCGCTTCCTGCCGTTGACGTCCGGCACCCGCACCGTGGCCACCCCGGCCGCTTGCGGGAGGGCCGGCATCCCGGCGGGCGCGCGGGCAATCCTGCAGGCCGTGCTGGTCATGGCCGGCGCGCTGCTTTTTGCCGGCGACGCCCTGGCCCATGCCTCGCTGGTCCATGCCTCGCCTGCCGACGGCGCCATGGTGGCCAACGCGCCCCGGACATTCGCGCTCACCTTCAGCGAGCCCATCTCCCCGCTGGTGCTGCGGCTCGCCGGGCCGGATGGCACCGCCGTCACCCTCGACCGCTTCGTGCAACGCGGTGCGACGCTGGATGTGGAGGCGCCGGCGGGCCTGCCGAACGGAACGCACGTGCTCATATGGCGCGTGGTTTCGCAGGACGGTCATCCGATCGGCGGCGCGGTGGCCTTCTCCATCGGAGCGCCCAGCCCCGGCGTCTCCGCCGCCGCCGTTGAGGTCATCGACTGGCCGGTGCGCATCGCCGCCTGGGTCGCGAGGCTTGCCCTCTATGCCGGACTGTTCGTGGGCGTTGGCGGGGCCTTCTTCGCCAACTGGGTCGGCGGACGCTCCCGGTCAGCGACCCGCCTCGGCGCAGGCGTGATCCTGGCCGGTCTTGTGGCCGCGCCGCTGTCCGTCGGGCTGCTGGGGCTCGATGGCCTCGGCGCGACGCTGGGAAACCTGCCCGAGCCGGTGGTGTGGCGGACCGGCTTCTCAACCAGCTACGGTGTGAGCGCGCAGATCGCGGTGGCGGCTCTTGTCACGGGGCTGGGTGCTTTCGGGCTGAAGGGCATCGCGGGCAAGCTCCTGTCGCTGGCGGCACTGCTGCTGGCGGGATGCGCCCTCGCCGCCAGCGGCCATGCCAGCGCGGCGCACCCGCAAGAAGTGACCCGGCCGGCGGTGTTCCTGCACGCCGTGGGGATCGCGGTCTGGGCCGGCGGCCTCATTCCGCTGGGCAGGGCATTCGCGTCGCGATCGCCCGAGGCGGCAGCGGTCCTGCGTCGCTTCTCGGTGCTTGCGCCGTTTGCGGTGCTGTCCCTGGCTGCGGCGGGCCTGCTGCTGGCGGTCATCCAGTTGGGGAGCCTCACGGCGCTCTGGACGACCGACTATGGCGCGGTGCTGCTGGCGAAGGTGGCTCTGCTCATGCCGCTGTTTGCCCTGGCGGCCGTCAACCGTGTCAGGCTGACGGCGCCGGCGGAGCGGGGAGAGGCGACGGCGATCGCGCATCTGCGCCGCTCCATCTGCGCCGAGATTGTCCTCATGTTCGCGATTTTCGCGGTCGCGGCGGTGTGGCGCTTCACGCCGCCGCCCCGCGTGCTGGCTGCCATCGCAGCGGAGCCGGCCTCGCTGCATGTCCACACCGGCGCGGCCATGGCGGATCTGTCCATCGCACCGGGCCGCTCAGGTCCCGTCAGCGCGTCCATGGTCATCCTGACCGGGGAGTTCGGCCCGCTCGACGCCAAGGCGGTGACGCTGGTCCTCGACAATCCCGCGGCTGGAATCGGGCCGGTGCGGTGGCCGGCGACCAAGCCCGGAGATGGCACATGGCGCGTGAATGCGCTGGATCTTCCTCATCCGGGCCGCTGGTCCGTCCGCATCGAGATCGTCGGCCCGGCCGACGCCCTGAAGGAACTGGCGGGCGAGATCGAGATCCGCCCCTGATTTCGGCGGGGAGGGCGCCTGCGCAGCGGGCGCTTCTTGGCGATCAGGCTTGACAGGAACCGCCGATTGTCCGCTGCTGCAAAGGCACATGGTTTTCCATCGGCGCGCGGCGACGCGCTTCGATGGATCTGGGAACGGGGAAGGGCCTGACCGCCCGAAGCCCCGACCGCCCCCGCGACTGTGAGCGGCGAGTGGCCTTCCACGATGCCACTGGACCTGAGCCTTTCGAGGCCGGGTCTGGGAAGGCGGATGGTTGCGACGACCCGCAAGTCAGGAGACCGACCATGGGCATGTGTTCACCCTCACGCCGTCGGGTGAGACGGCAACGGAGCTTTCAATGCACATCGAACCTGGCCTTGTGGATAGCGGAAAGATCTGGCTGAGCTACGTGACGGCGGCTGGCGCCGGCGGCTACACGCTGAAGCTCGCCTTCAACACCCTGCGCGAGCGCGGCGCCGTGTCCTTGCTGACGCGCAGCGCCGTGGCGACCGCCCTCGTGTTCTCCTTCTTCGAGGTGCTGCCGCACTATCCGGTGGGCGTCTCCGAGGTGCACCTCATCCTGGGCTCGACCCTGTTCCTGATTCTGGGCGCCGCGCCCGCCGCCTTCGGCCTTGCCCTCGGCCTGCTGGTCCAGGGCCTGTTCTTCGCGCCCTTCGACCTGCCGCAGTTCGGCATGAACGTGACCACCCTGCTGGTGCCGTTGTTCGCGCTCACGGCACTCGCGCCCAAGGTCATCGCGCCGAATACGCCCTATGTAGACCTGAAGTATCGCCAGGCACTCGCGCTCTCCACCACCTATCAGGCCGGAATCGTCGCCTGGGTGGCGTTCTGGGCCTTCTACGGCCAGGGCTTCACCGCCGAGAACGCCGCTTCCATCGGGTCCTTCGGCGGCGCCTATCTGCTCGTCATCATCGTCGAGCCGCTGGTGGATCTCGCCGTGCTCGCGGCGGCCAAGGCGCTCAATGGCCTGAAGGGCAGCCCGCTGTTCGAGCGTCGGCTTTTTGAAGCCGCCTGATCGTTTTCGCTCCCGTATGAAGGCGGCGGCATCCCCTTGGGGTGCCGCCGTTCTTTTTTGGCGTGGCCCGCGTCCTCATGATTGGAAGATGGGCCCGCCGGCACATCGGTCGCATCTGGCCGTCGTTTCCTTATGACCAGCCCCATGGTAAATTTACCGTGAGGGAAGGGATCTGATGCTCAGGCGGCGGCGACAGGCATGGGGGATTGGCTGGATCGCTGCGTTCGCGGCGGCCTATGCCCTTGTCTTCCAGATCGTCCTGACCAGCGCCCTGATGGCCTCGGTCTCGCTTGACGGCGCTGGCGCCATGACGGCTTTCTGCCATTCCGACGCGTCTTCGGACCCGCAGTCGGATGACGGCGGCACCCCGAAATCCATCGTCCACTGTCCCCTCTGCCTCTTCCGCACCGATGTGGCGGCGCTGCCGCCGCCGGTGATGACTCCTGTCATCGACCGCATCGCCATCGAGCTGCACTACCAGGCGGTGCTGCGCAGTTCGCTTCAGGGCGAACCTGTCGCCCTCCCGTTCCAGCCTCGCGCGCCGCCGGCCCGGGCCTAGGACCGCCGCGCGCTCGCCGCGCGCATCACACCAACTCATCCCTTTCTCGCCGAGACGTCGGAAGACGCTTGCGCGTGCGCGGCTCGTCGTAGCCGGCGCAGCGCACGTCTTGCCGTCGGCAGCCCGGACAGACCCATGCCGATTCAATCCCGAAACACCCTACGCCGCGCCCTGCATCTGACGAGCGCGCTGGTGCGGCCCTCGCTTGCCGTGCTCTGCATGGCGCCGCTCTTCACCTCCGGCGCGCGAGCACAGAGCGCGATGGAACTGCCCACGGTGGTGGTCCGCTCCGACACCCCATCCACCACGGCGGGAGGCGCAGCCGACGGTCCGTTCACCCCGGCCGACACCGCGACCATCTCCGGTGCGCAGGCCCAAGGCGAGACCCTCTCGACCAGCGATTCGGGTTCGCTCATCAGCCGGATTCCAGGTGGTGCGGCCTGGGGCGCCGGCGGCGTGTCGAGCCTGCCGGCGGTCAACGGCATGGGGGCGGACCGGGTCCAGGTCTCCATCAACGGCATGCTGTTCGGCCTCGCCTGCCCGAACGAGATGAATCCGCCTTTGTCCTTCGTCAACCCTGCGATGATCGCCGGGGCGCGGGTCTATATGGGCACCGCGCCGGTGAGCGTCGGCGGCGACTATACGGGCGCGAAGGTGGATGTTTCGGTCGCGCCGGCCCAGTTCACGCCGGGCCAGGCGCTGACCACCCAAGGCAGCGTTTCCGGCTTCTACCGCAGCAACGGTGACGGCTATGGCGTGGATGCCAATGTCACCGTGTCCAACGAGGACACCAGCGTCACCTATACCGGCGGCTGGGCGCGGGCGAGCGACTATACGGCGGGCGATGGCACCACCATCAAGTCCACCATGTATGAGACGCAGAACCATGCCCTGAGCATTTCGAAGAAGATCCAGGACCAGCTCTTCACCTTTCAGATCGGCGGGCAGTTCATTCCGTCCGAGGGCTATGTCAACCAGTACATGGACCTGGTGGAGAACAAGAGCCTCTTCGGCAACGCCCGCTACGAGGGCCTGTTCGACTGGGGCAAGCTGGAAGCCACCGTATTCGCCAATCGCGTGCGGCACACCATGGGCTTCATCGAGCCGGACAAGAGCGGCGACATGCCCATGGATACGCGCAGCACCGACCTCGGCTATGCGGTGAAGGGGACGTTCGGAGTTTCGGCCCACGACATCATCCGCCTCGGCAACGAGCTTTACTACAATAACCTTGATGACTGGTGGCCCCCAGTGGAGGGCTCCATGATGATGGGGCCGGACACCTTCATCAACATCAACAACGGCCAGCGGCTGCGCCTCGGCACCTTCGGCGAGTGGGAACGCCACATCGACGACAAGTGGACCGCGGTGTTCGGCCTGCGCAACGACATCGTCTGGATGAATACCGGCGACGTGCAGGGCTACAACGAAATGATGTACGGGCAGAATGCCGCGCTGTTCAATGCGCAGGACCATGCCCGCACCGATTTCAACGTGGATGCGTCCGCGATCCTGCGCTACGAGGCCAATGAATCGAGCCTCTACGAGCTGGGTCTTGCCCGCAAGACGCGCTCGCCGAACTTCTACGAGCGTTATGCCTGGTCCACCAACGCCATGGCCATGAGCATGATCGGCTGGTTCGGGGACGGCAACGGCTATGTGGGCAATCTCGACCTCGAGCCGGAGGCGGCGCACACGGTGAGCTTCACCGCCACCTGGCACGATCCGGCGAAGAAGGTGTGGGAGCTGCGGGTCTCGCCTTATTACAGCTATGTGCTGGACTATATCGACGCCGACCGCTGCGCCCTGTCCACCTGCCCCAACCTGCCCAGCAACCTCATCACCACCAACAATTTCGTCTATCTGCAGTTCGCCAACCACGACGCCTGGCTCTATGGCGTCAACATCGACGGCAAGCTGGCGTTGTGGGATGACGCGACCTACGGCAAGGGCGCCTTTCGCGGCAGCCTGAACTTCGTGCAGGGCCAGAGGACCGATGGCGTCAACCTCTACCACATGATGCCGCTGAATGGCGTGGTGGCCATCGACCATAGCCTCGGCCACTGGTCCTCCAGCCTCGAGCTCCAGCTGGTGTCCTCGAAGACGCTGGTGAGCCAGGTGCGTAACGAGCTTGAAACCTCAGCCTATGCCCTGCTCAACTTCCGCACCAGCTACGAGCTGGACATGGTGAAGGTCGATTTCGGCGTCGATAACATCTTCGACACCAATTATGACCTGCCGCTGGGTGGGGCAAACCTCGTGAACTACCAGGTGGCCAGCATGATGGGATCGTCGGCTGCGTGGGGCTACCCGGTGGCCGGCATGGGCCGCTCCTTCAACACCCGGGTCACGGTGAAGTTCTGACGGAACGTCGGTCACAAACCACCGGGCGGCGCCTGACCATGCGCATGGGAGGGCGCCGCTACCTCCATGTAAAAATGGGTTCCGGCTGCCTTGGTTCAGTCTATTTTTCTGCGCATTCCCACGGATGTATTGAATAAATGGAGGGGGCCATGAGGTTAACGCGCCGTGAAGCGGCATTCGGTGGGCTGGGATTGTTGGCTTCCCTGGGGTTGCCATCCGCAGCGTCAGCTTGGGACGGTCTTGTTACGGATCTCGTGGAGGGGGTCGAGGACTTCAAGATCGCCTCCGACGCCTACGTCTACGGCTATCCGCTCGTTACGATGGAGATGACCCGGCGCGTCATCACCAATGTCGTGAAGCCGGAAGGCACCCGGGCGCCCATGGGGCAGCTCATCAAGCTGCGTTCCTACCCGGATGCTGCGTTCCGCGACGTGACCGCGCCGAACGCGGATACGCTTTACACCACCTCCTTCTTCGATGTGGGCGCCGAGCCCTGGGTGCTGAGCGTTCCCGATATGAAGGACCGCTATTTCCTCCTGCCCCTGCTCAGCGGTTGGACCGACGTGTTCGAGGTTCCCGGAAAGCGCACCACCGGGACCGGGCCGCAGACCTACCTGATCTCGGGGCCGAACTGGAGCGGGCCGGTACCGGCGGGGATGAAGCAGCTCAAATCACCGACCAGCCTCGTGTGGCTGCTGGGCCGCATCTACTGTTCCGGCACGCCCGAAGACTATGCCGCGGTGCATGCGCTTCAGGACCAGTTCAAGCTTTATCCGCTCAGCGCCTATGGCAAGGACTGGACCCCGCCCGAGGGCAAGGTGGACCCCGCCATAGACATGAAGACGGCGGTTCGTGAGCAGGTGAACAAGCTCACCGCCACCGAGTATTTCACGTTGCTCGCAGAATTGATGAAGACCAACCCTCCGGCGCCGAAGGATGCCCCCGCCATCGCGCGCTTCGCGAAGATCGGGCTGGTGCCAGGCAAGAGCTTCGACGGCAAGGCGATCGACGCCCGGTGGGAAAAGCGGCTGCCGCAGGTGTCGTTCGATCGCATCATGATGCACTTCAAGTTCAGCGATGGCGACATCCAGCTTATCAATGGCTGGGGCTTCTCGACGAAGACCGGCCTCTATGGTACCAACTACATCCAGCGCGCGCTCATTACCGCCATCGGCCTTGGCGCTAACCGCCCGCAGGACGCGGTCTATCCCACGTCGCTGAAGCCGGCGGCCGGAGGGTCCTACGAGGGCTCGAACAAATATGTGCTGCGCTTTCCGAGGGGTCAGCTCCCCCCGGTGAAAGGGTTCTGGTCGCTGACCATGTATGACGAGGATTATTTCTTCGTCGCCAATCCCATCAACCGCTACTCCATGAGCGTCCGCACCAATCCGAAGCTGGAGAAGGACGGCTCCCTGGTCATCTACATCCAGAATGAGTCGCCGGGGGCCGACAAGGAGGCCAATTGGCTGCCGGCGCCGAAGGGCAAGTTCCTGCTCATGCTCCGGCTGTATTGGCCGGACGAGCGGAAGCCCTCCATTCTCGACGGTTCGTGGACGATCCCGGCGGTCACCAAGGTCGGTTAGCACGAAGGTGCAGCATGAGGGCGATTGAGGCTTGCCGATTTCGCCCCTCGACGGACGCGCGGGCCTGATCGAAGGCTCGCGCCTCACGCCCGATCACAGTTGGTCTCAGTCCGGCGCGTCGGCCATCGTCCTGCCGGAGCCCGCCACGGTCATGGCGAGGGCGGCGGTCGCCATCAGCGCTGCTGCCAGCACCACCGGCAGGGCCTGCCCGAGGCCGCCCAGCGCGCCGGAGACCACTGAGGAAATCCCCCACCCCATGGCCGCCGCCGAGCCGACCATGCCCAGGATCCAGCCCTGTCGCTCCGGCGCCACGCGATCCGACAGCATGGTGACGATGGAGGGGTAGGCGATGTTGACGGTGATGCCGGCGATCAACGCCGCCGCATAGGCCTGATAGGCCGAACCCAGCAGCAGGCACGCCACCATGGTGGTCGCATTCAGGGCGAGCCCGGCCACCGCGAGGCTGCGCATGCCGAAGCGCTCGGACAGGGCCGGCTGCACCAGCGCGTTGGAGATGCAGAAGCCGATCCCCATGATGGACATGAAGGCGCCCACCTGATGCAGGCTCAGCCGCAGTCCGGGCGCGGCCATGAGATAGACCGAGACGAAGACGAAGAAGCTGCCCCACGCCACCTGCATCAGCAGGAAGCCGCCGAGGATGCCGCGCACCGCCTTGTCGCCCGCCGCCTCCCGGAAGCAGCGCACGCCCTCGAAGATGGAGATGGTGGACCAGTCCACCTTTCGCCCGGGCTTCTCTTCCTCCCGGTAGCCGGTCCACAGCAGCACCAGGGCGACGAGCGTCAGCGCCGTGCACAGGTGCAGCGGCGCGGAGAAGGAGAGGGTGGACAGGCCGGAGGCCACCACCGGACCGAGCACGAAGCCGAGCGAGGAGAACAGCATGCTGTAGCTCAAAAGCCGGGCCTTGTTGCTGCCGGTATCCACCAGCGCCGCCTGCGCCGTGGGCTGGGCGGCGGCGGTGGCGCCGCCGATGAACCGGCCGAGGAACAGCAGCGGCAGCAGGTGCAGGTCGATGGCGAGGCCGGCCAGAAGATTGCCCAGCAGCACGCCAGCACCGCACAGCAGCAGCACCGGCCGGCGGCCCCATTGGTCCGACAGGCGCCCCAGCACCGGCGCCATGTACAGCATCAGCAGGACGTAGGTCGCCACCAGCAGCCCGCTGACGAAATTGCGCAGCGGCAGCGACGCATCCGGCAGGAACACCAGCGTCGCCGGGTCGATCAGCAGCGGACCGAGCAGCGGGATGATGACGGTCGCGCTGATGGAATCCACCAGGATCAGCAGATAGAGCGCGATCATGCCGGCGCGGCGATCGGAGCTGCGACGGGGTCGTTTAGGTGCGCCTTCAGGCTCTCCCGCATCCGGTCGGCCAAGCCGCGGATGGTTTCTTCCTTGTAGTTGACGGACGAATACTGGAACCGCACCTGAAGCTTGCCCTCATGGATGACGGCCACCAGATACAGCCAGAAGTCCGCCGGGTTATCGGCGAAGGCGTGGTTCTTGAGGTAGAGCAGGTCCTCTTCCGGCTTCTCGAACACCGCGCCGTGGAAGCTCGCGTCCCAGGTCTCGCCGAAGAAATTGTACAGGATCTTCACCTGGTCCTGCACCGCCAACTCCGCCCCGCGCGGATGATAGGCGCGCAGCGCGCCATGGGCGATGCCGTGCCGGGGCATGGCGTGAAGCTGCCCGGCTACGTCTGCAAGGCCGCCCGACAGCACGATGGGCGTATGGGTGGTGAACCAGCCGCAGATGCGGGTGGGGTCCACCCCCTCCACCACCGGCTCGCGCCCGTGGCCCACCACGTGCAGCATCAGCCTGTCCTGGCCCGAGGCCTCCACCAGGGCGGCGGCGACGCGCTCATAAGGATTGTGCGGGGTCTCATCGAGCATGACGCTCTGGAATGTCACGATGTCCCGCTGCCGGGCACCGGGCTGGTCGCTGTCGGGGGTGAAGGTGGGGCCCTGCTGTTCCAACCAGTAGGGGAATTGCGCCTCGGCTTCCGGGGTGGCGGCGTAGCTGATGAGGCCTTCCACCCAGGCCTTGTAGGTGCCGCCCGCCGGTGCCAGCGGCTGGCCCAGATAGGCCCGCTGCAGGTCGGTGACCACCGCGCCCCAGGAGAGGCCGTCGGTCACCAGATGATGGCAGATCAGCACCAGGCGCTGGCCGTCTTCCGTGGTGAACAGGCCGGCCCGCATGATGGGGCCCTGCGCGATGTCGATGGTCTCCTGCATCTGCGCCGCCCGCGCGGCCACATCCGCCAGCGGGATGTCGGCGCACTCCAGCGGCACCTCGATGCCGGTCTCCACATAATACTGCCGTCCGTCATGGAAGCGGAGGCGCAGGGCGTCGTGGTGCGCCACCAGCGTCTTGAGGGCGTCGCGCAGCCGCTCCGGCTCCAGCGCGCAGCGGAACACGGCGGAGACGTTGAACTGCTGGGGCCGTTCCGTCGCCCAGGTGAAGTAGTAGCGCTGCATGGGAGACAGCGGCTCGTCGCCTGTCGCCTCGCTTGCATCCACTGCCTTCACCGGGGCAAGGCCCTGCACCAGCTCGGCGATGGTGGGGGTGCGCTGGAGCGCGGTGGGATCGAGCGGCAGCCCCACCTCCCGTGCCTTGATGCCGAGCTGCACCGCCAGCAGCGAATCGCCGCCGAGCGCATAGAAATTGTCGTGGATGCCGATGGGCTCGTGCTTCAGCACGGCCTGCCAGATGTCCACCAGCGCCGCCTCGGTCTCGGTGCGCGGTGGCACGTAGGGCAGTTCGCCCGGCATCTGCGCCACGTCGGGACGGGGCAGGGCCTTGCGGTCCACCTTGCCGTTGGCCGAGAGCGGGATGCGCTCCAGCGGCACGAACACCCGCGGGATCATGTAATAGGGCAGCTTGTCCTGCAGGGCGGCACGCATCTCGGCGGCGTCCAGCGCGTCTTCCGAGACCACATAGGCCACCAGGAACTTGCCCTTGCGGTTGGGCTGGTCCTGCCCGTCCACGATGGCGGCCTTCACGCCCGGCAGCGCCTCGATGGCGCCCTCGATCTCGCCCAGCTCCACCCGGAAGCCGTTCACCTTCACCTGGAAGTCGGCCCTGCCGAGGAATTCCACCTGCCCGTCCGGGAGCCAGCGGCCGAGGTCGCCGGTGTAATAGATGCGCTCGCCGGTGGCGGGATAGGTGATGAAGGCGGCGGCGGTCTTCTCTTCGTCGTGCCAGTAGCCCCGCGCGAGGCAAACGCCGCCCATGAAGATCCGCCCCGGCATGAAGGGCGGGCAGTGGTTGAGACCGGGGTCAAGCACCAGCATCTTCTGGTTCGGCATGGCCCGGCCATAGGGGATGGTGGTCCAGATCGGGTCCACCGCGCCGATGCGGTACCAGTTGGAGATGATGGAGGTTTCGGTGGGGCCGCCCACGCTCCAGATCACCGCGTCGGGGGCGAGCGGGCGCATGCGGTCCGGCAGGTCGGTGGGGATCTTGTCGCCGCCCATCATGAACACGCGGATGGTGGGCAGCGCCTCGCCCGACTGCACCCACATGTCCACATACATGGGCACGCTGAGCCAGATGGTGGCCTGATGCTGGCGTACCAGTTCCACCCAGTGCGGCGGCTCCAGGTGCCGGTCCTCGTCCGGGATCACCACGCCGGCACCGGCGGAGAGCATGCCGAAGATGTCGTAGACCGAGAGGTCGAAGCTGAAATCCGACAGCTGCAGCGACCGGTCGCCCGGCCCGACGCCATGCTCCGCATTGGCGTTGCGCAGGGTGTTCATGACGCTGAAATGGGTCAGCGTCACGCCCTTGGGCTTGCCGGTGGAGCCGGAGGTGAACAGCACGTAGCAGATGTCGCCGATGTCGTTGACGGACGGCAGGCGGGTGTCCGGCTCGTCCGCCCACAGAGCGTCGTCGTCCACCGCGAGGCCGGGGCGGCCGAGCCGGTCCAGCACGCGCTGCTGGCTCAGTACGATCTCCACCTCGCCCTGCGCGTTCACGGCATCCATGCGCTCGGGCGGCCAGGCGGCATTGATGGGCAGGTAGCCGGCACCCGCCTTGAGGATGGCCATGCAGGCCACCGCCTGCTCCCATCCCTTCTCCATCATCACCGCGACCAGCGTGTTGGGCTTCACGCCCCGCCGGCGCAGGCCGTGGGCGATGCGGTTGGTCAGGCGCTCCATCTCGCCATAGGTCACCACCCGCTCACGCATGAGCAGGGCAGGTGCGTCCGGCTGGCGCTCGGCCCAGTCGGAGAAAGCGTCGTGGATCAGTTGCAGGTCGGGACGGGGTGCGGGCGGCGGCGTCCACTCGGTCTCGATCCGCTGCACCTCCGCCTCGGTGGCGAGCTTCAGCTTCGACAGTGGCGCATCAGGCTGGGCGCTCACCGCATCGGCGAGCAGGGAGAGGTGGGCCGCCAACTCCTCGGCGAAGCGGCGGGTGAACTGGGCGGCCTGGTATTGCAGCCGCACGTCCAGCCGCTCGCCCTCGGCGAAGGCGAGGAACAGGAGGTCGTTCTGGCAATCCACCGTCTCGAGCGGCAGCGGCGTGCCTAACGCGAACGGCCACAGGGGCTTGGCCCAGGATACGGAGACGTTGGGCAGCTGGATGCCATCGGACGGGCGCGCCTTGCGCAGGCCGGCGATGACCTCCTGGAACGACAGGCGGTCGTGCTCGCGGGTGGCGCGGCGCTGTTCCTGCACCTGCTGCACCAATTGGGCGAAGGTCAGCTCCGGCGTGAAGCTCGCGGTGGCGATCAGCGTGTTGACGAAGGAGCCCATGGAGCGGGCGAACGGCTTGCCGCGCAGGTCCGTGGGGTAGAGCACCGCCACCATCTCCTGCTCGGTGTAGCGGTGGATCAGGGCCTGGACCAGCGCCAGCGTGGTGATGAACGGGCTGACATTCATCTGCGGCAGGCGCAGGGAGAAATAGAGGTTGCCGTCCTTCTCGCCCTGGTAGCTCTCCCGCCGCGTCGGCAGGCCGGCGTGGAAATCGGACTGGGCCAGCGCCTCGATCCAATAGGCCCGGTCGGCCTCGTGGTCGGGGCTGTCCAGATAGGCGCGCTCGTGGGCGTCCCACGCTGCCGGGCCAGGGCCAGGCTCGGGCACCGCCTCGCCGTGATAGCGGGCGCCGACCTC
Source organism: Xanthobacter versatilis (assembly GCF_043193975.1). Lineage (NCBI taxonomy): Bacteria > Pseudomonadati > Pseudomonadota > Alphaproteobacteria > Hyphomicrobiales > Xanthobacteraceae > Xanthobacter > Xanthobacter versatilis. Next base: position 245,406 of record NZ_JBAFVB010000007.1, read on the forward strand.
CTCCATCAGCAGCATGATGGAGCCGCCGTCGAGCACCATGTGGCTGCCGTTGAGGACGAAGATGTCGCCGCACAGCACGAACCGGAACAGGGGGCCGTTCTCCACGTCGAACGGCTTGGTGATGGCCCATTCCCAGCTGTCGGAGCGCTCCAGCACCCGCGCTGGTGTATCCAGAACCACCTGGTAGGGCTTGCCCTCCACCTCCCGGATCACCGAGCGCAGGGCGGGATGCGCGGCGATGGTCTCGCGCAGGGCCTGTTCCAGCCGGTCGGGGTCGATATCGGGGTTCAGGCGATAGACGAACGGCACGAAATAGGCCGAGCTGTCCGGGGCCCGCTTGCATTCCAGCCAGATGCGCTGGGTGACGACGGCAAGCGGGATCGGGGCCGTGACGACGTTCATCGAGGTCTTCCCGATGCTGGCGCGCGGGGTTGCCGTGCGGAGGGGGACGGATGCGGGTTGGGACGAGGCGAGCGGCCGGATTGATGCAGGAAACCGGCCTTCAAGCAAGAGGCTAAGCTCACGTTTCGTATCCCATGCGACACAGCCGACGCCGGGGCATGGGCCAGCCGAGCCGGTGCCGGTTGGAGCCGGCACCGGGGGAGGTCAGATGTTGGTCTTGTCGGCGCCCTTCAGCTCCAGGATCTGCCGCGCTTCGTCGGGGGAGGCGACTTCCAGACCCAGGCCCTCGATGATCTTCACCGCCAGCTTCACCTGATCGGCGTTGGAGGTGGCGAGCTTGCCGCGCCCGGCCCACAGCGAATCCTCCAGCCCCACGCGAATGTTTCCGCCCATGGAGGCGGCCATGGCGGCGATGGGCAGCTGGTTGCGCCCGGCCCCCAGCACGGACCAGCGATACTTGTCGCCGAACAGCCGGTCACAGGTGCGCTTCATGTGCATCACGTCCTCCGGATGCGGCCCGATGCCGCCCAGGAGGCCGAACACCGACTGCACGAACAACGGCGGCTTCACCAGCCCGCGGTCGAGGAAGTGGGCGAGGTTGTAGAGATGCCCGATGTCGTAGCACTCGAACTCGAAGCGGGTGCCGTTGTCGTAGCAGGTGGAGAGGATGTACTCGATATCCTTGAAGGTGTTTCGGAAGACGAGGTCGCGCGTGTTCTCCAGATGCGCCTTCTCCCACGGGTGCTTGAACTCCTTGTACTTGTCGGCCAGGTGGAACAGGCCGAAATTCATGGAGCCCATGTTGAGGGAGGCCACCTCCGGCTTGAAGGTGGCGGCGGGCAGCACGCGCTCTTCCACCTTCATGTAGGGGCTGCCGCCGGACGTGATGTTGATGACCGCGTTGGTCGCCTGCTTGATGCGCGGCAGGAAGCGGGAGAAGCCTTCCGGCGTCTGGTCCGGCTGGCCTGTCTCCGGGTTGCGGGCGTGCAGGTGCAGGATGGCGGCGCCGGCCTCCGCCGCCGCGAGGGCGTCGGTGACGATCTCGTCCGGGGTGATGGGCAGGTGGGGCGACATGGTGGGGGTGTGGATCGCCCCCGTGATGGCGCAGGTGATCACCACCTTGCGGGATGCGGTGGAGGGGGCCTTGGGGGCGGGCGTGGTCTCGGCCATGGTGTTCAAGCCTCTGTGGAAATAGGGAAATGAATGGGAGTATCCTGCCGGCGGCTTCGGTCCTTGACTGGTGCCGAGGGACTTCGCTCAAGCGCCGCGCGGGCTTGGCATCGTCAGGCGCCGATGTCCTTGGCGGCCTTGCGCTTGTGGGCGGCAAGCGCCATCAGGCGCCGGTCGCGCCATACCTGACGCTCGGCCAGCCCGTCTTCGGGCAGGCGGGCGCGGCGCTCGGCCAGCACGGTTTCGAGCACCGGCCCGGCCCAGTCCACGCGGCGCCACTGGTCGGGCGAGATGCGCTCGTAGATCTGCTGGTAGCGCGCCACATAGTCGGCGACGCCGCCGGGCGCATTGAGGTCGATGGTCTCGAACGGCCCCATGAACGACCAGCGCAGCGCGAGGCCCTCGCGGATGCCGATGTCCACGTCCTCCACGCTCGCATAGCCGTCGGCGACCAGGCGGAAGGCCTCCTCCAGCAAGGCGCCCTGCATGCGGTTCATGACGAAGCCGTCCAGTTCCTTCTTCATCACGATGGGGGATTGGCCGGCGGCACGCATGAGGTCCGCGGCGCGGGTCATGGTATCGGCGCTGGTCCAGGGGGCGGGCACCACCTCCACCGCGGGGATCAGGTAGGGCGGGTTGATGGGATGGCACACGCACACCCGCTCCCGCCCCTTCAGGTGCTTGGAGAACAGGGACGGCAGGAGCGCCGAGGTTGAGGAGGCAAGCACCGTGTCGGGGCCGGCGAGGGAGTCGAGTTCCTCATAGAGGTATTTCTTGATGGCGAGGTCTTCCGGCGCGTTCTCCTGCGCATGGACGGCCCCGTCGAGCGCCTGCGCATAGGAGGTGGTGGCCGACAGCCGCGCGCGCACCGCGTCAGGGGAGGCGCCGTTCAGCAGGTCGTTGTCGGCGAGGTCCGGCAGCACGCCCTCGATATAGGCCAGCGCCGCCTCGGGGGCGCCCTGCGCGTGGTCGGCCAGCGCCACGTCGAAGCCGGCGCGGGCAAAGGTGATGGCCCAGGCACGGCCGATGAAGCCGGAGCCGATGATGGCGATCTTGGTCATGGAAGCCTCTTCAGAATGAACCTTTGCGAGAGGAGGGCGACCTCTACAGCCGCTTTGGATACGCCGAAGGGCGTACCCGCGATCACTCCCGTCATGCCCGGGCTGGTCCCGGGCATCCAAGCCGAACAGCTTGGAACAGCGTACGAAAATCGTGCCCAGCCTCTCCGCGTGGATGGCCGGGGCAAGCCCGGCCATGACGGCGATGAAGGGCCTGAGACGGCTGCAAGCGCCATCCGGGCGAATGCTCGAATGGGCCTCACAGCCACAGCACCTGCCGCCGCAAATCGAGGTCGCGGGCCAGCGGCCGGGCGGGGCCTTCGTGCATCACCTGTCCGCGCTCCAGCACTACGGCCCGGTCGGCGAGGTTGAGCACCACGTCGAGATGGTGGTCCACGATGACGAGGGTCAGCGACTGCCGCAGCCGGTCGAAGGCGTCGAACAGCTCTTCCGTCACCGCAGGCGACAGGCCCTCGAACGGCTCGTCCAGCAGCAGCACGCGGGTGTCGCCCATGAGGGCACGGGCCACCGCCACCATCTGCTGCTCGCCGCCGGAGAGCAGGTCCGCCGCCGTATCGAGGCGCACCTTGAGGCGGGGGAACAGCTCCAGCACCTCTTCTTCGGAGAAGTGCCTGCCAGCCCCGGTGATGCGCTTCAGCCGCCCGAGTTCCAGGTTGTGGCGCACGCTCATACCATGGAACAGCGCGCGGCCCTGCGGCACGTAGCCGACGCCGCGCCGGGCGATGGCGGCGGATGACAGGCCCGCCAGCTCATCGCCCGCCAGCATGATGGAGCCGGACGCCGGCTTCACGATGCCGGTGATGGTCTTCAGCAACGTGGACTTGCCGGCGCCGTTGCGGCCGAGCAGCGCGAGGATCTCGCCCTCCTTGGCCTCCAGCGACACGTCGGTGAGGATGCGGCTCTTGCCGTAGAAGGCATCCACCTTCGCCAGCGTGAGCATGGGGGTGTCGGTGGCGGCGGACTGAAGGTCCCGCGATGCCAGCGCCGCCGAGCCAGAGCCGATATAGACCTCCTGCACCTTCTTGTTGGATCGCGCGTCCTCCACCGTGCCGTCCACCAGCACGGCGCCGTCAGCCATGACGGTGACGGCGTCGGCCAGCTCGAATACCCGGTCGATGTCGTGCTCCACCAGCAGTACCGGCACCTGCGCGGAGATCTGCTTGATGAGGTTGGACACCCGCGTGCGCTCGGCGGCGGCAAGGCCGGCCAAAGGCTCGTCCAGCAGCAGCACCCGCGGGCGAGAGGTGAGGGCGAGCCCCATGTCGAGCAGCCTCTGCCCGCCATAGGAGAGGGCGCCGGCCTCCGCCTTCTCCATGCCGGCGACGCCGAGGAAGTCCATCATCTCCCGGGTCTCGGCGACGATCTCGGGAATGGCGGCGGCATCCCGCCAGGGATCAAGCCGGCTCTTGTGGGTGGCCTGCACGCCGAGCCGCAGGTTTTCTTCCACGGTCAGGGTGGGGAAGAGGTTGGTGATCTGGAACGAGCGCGACAGCCCCTTCATGCACACCGCTTCCGGGGCGAGGCCGTCGATGCGCTCGCCGGCGAGGCGGATCTCGCCCGCATTGGGCGGGAACATGCCGGAGATCATGTTGAACGTGGTGGTCTTGCCGGCGCCGTTGGGGCCGATCAGGGCGTGGAGCGTGCGGTCCTTCACCGCCACCGCGCCCTCGCGCACCGCCTTGATTCCGCCGAAGCTGCGCACAAGGCCCTTCGCCTCCAGCACCGGTTCCGGGCTATCCCAGCGCGGGCGGGCGGTGAGGCCGGCGGGCAGGGCCGCGACCCGCGCCCCGGTGCGCTGGCCCATAGCGGCGGCTTCCTCGCTCTTTTTGCGCAGGGGCGCGATGAGGCGGCCCGCCACCCCCACGAGGCCGGTGGGGGAATAGACGATGAAGGCCATGAACAGCAGGCCGAAATAGAACAGCCAATTGGGCGTCCACATGGACAGGAACTCGCGGAACAGCACGAAGAACAGCGCACCCAGGGCCGGCCCGAGGAAGCTGCGCATGCCGCCGATGACCACCATGGCCAGAAGCTCGCCGGAGAAGGCCACCGCGATGGGGTCCGCCGAGGCGAAGCGATGGTTGAAGGTCATGAGCGCGCCAGCCAGCGCCGCGACGCCGGCCGAGAGGGTGAAGCAGGCGATCTTGTAGGCCCTTGTGTCGTAGCCGATGAAGCGGGCGCGCTGCTCGTTCTCGCGGATCGCCACCAGCACCGAGCCCATGGGCGAGCGCACAAAGCGCTGCAGCTTGAACACCACGACGAACATCACCACCGCGACGACGGCGTAGAAGGCCGGCCCCGTCTCCAGGTCAAAGCCGAGGAGGGTGCCGCGCCGCACACCGCCGATGCCGTTCTCGCCGCCGGTCACGGCGGTCCAGCGGAAGGCGACGGAAAACAGCAGCGCAGTGAAGGCCAGCGTCAGCAGCGAGAAATAGACGCCGCGCCGGCGCAGCACCACGAAGCCGATGGGAACGGCGGCGAGCGCCACCACCAGCGCCGCCGGCAGCGCCAGCACCACGCCCCATCCGGGCAGGAGGTGGTGCTGGATGAGGGCCGCCGCATAGGCGCCGAGGCCGAACCATGCACCATGGCCGAAGGAGACGAGGCCGGTGTAGCCGACGAGCAGGTTCAGCGCCATGCAGGCCATGGCGAGGAGCACCACGTCGCTGGCGGAGGTCAGCGTCAGGCCGAGGGCGGACAAGACCGACGGCAGCGCGATGAGGCTTGCCGCGGCGACCAGAAGATTGGCGTTGCGCGCGAGCATGGCGCCTCCTTTGCCCGAGCGGGCGGACAGTTCGGGGCGAAGGGCGGAGTTGGGGGGCTGGAGCATGGCCGCCTCACTCGAACCGCAGGATGCGCTCGCCGAAGAGACCGCGCGGCCTCAGCAGCAGCACCATCAGCATCAGCAGATACATGGAGGCCTCGGCCGCCGGCGGGATGAAATACACCGTGAGCCCGCGCACCAGCCCCACCAGCAGTCCCGCCAGCACCACGCCCCAGAACGAGCCCAGCCCGCCGATGACCACCACCACGAAGGCGGCGGTGAGGATCTCCGCGCCCATGGCCGGATGCACGCCGGAGATGGGCGCGAGCATGATGCCGGCGAGCCCCGCAAGGCCGATGCCGATGGCCGCCACCGCCGTGAGATAGGGCCGGAGCGAGATGCCGAGTGCGCCCACCATGTCGGGGTTCTGCACGCCGGCCCGCACCACCCGGCCGAAGGCGGTGCGCTGGAGCAGCAGCCACAGCCCCAGCACCGCCGCGGCGGCGACCAGGAGAATGGTGATGCGGTAGCGCGAATAGATGAAGTCGCCGACGAACACCTGACCCTTCAGGAATTCCGGGATGGCGAAGGGAATGGGCGTCGCGCCGAAGGTCATGCGCAGCGCCTGCTCGATCACCATGGCGAGGCCGAAGGTGAGCAGCAGCGAGAGGATGGGATCGGCCCGGTAGAAGCGCGAGAACAAGAGGCGCTCCACCACCATGCCGATGACCGCCACCGACAGCGGCGCCGCCACGAAGGCGGCGGGAAAGCCGAAGCGGTTGCCGATCTCCACGCCGATATAGGCGCCGATGGCATAGAAGCCGCCATGGGCGAGGTTCACGATGCCGCCCAGCGAGAAAATGAGCGAGAGACCGAGCGCGATGAGCAGGTAGGCGACGCCCACCAGCAGCCCGTTGAGCACTTGCTCGATCAGGAAGACGAGTTCGAGAGGCATGGGGGCTTCTCCGGCCTGAGGCGGAAACCCGGCGCGAGCGCTGCGCATCGCGTCCCGGACGACGGCAAGCCCCTCTCCCGCGTGCGGGAGAGGGGGAGGCGTGACGACGACCTCACCCCGGGAAGGTGCAGGCGTTCTCTTCCGGCGTCGGCGCGATGGCCGAGAGCGCAGTCTCGGGACCGGGCACGGCCGGGCCGAGGATCATCAGGTCCCACTGGTCCTTCACCTCGGCCACCGGCCGGGCGGTGACGGTGTACATTTCCTGGATGAGCTGGTGGTCCCAGGCGCGGAAATAGCCCTTGCGACCCTTCAGGATGTCCAGCTCCGGCTCCTTCTCGAAGTAGCCGATGAGGTCGGCCGCCGTGGTGCTCTTGGTCTCGATCATGGCGCGGGCCACCACCTTGGTGGCCACATAGTCGCCCCAGGCCTGGTTCTCCGGCGGCTTGCCGAACTTCTTCACGAACGCCGCGACGAAGGCCTTGGAATCGGCGGTGGGCACGTCATGGTGCCAGATCAGGGGCCACAGGCCGCCGAAGGTGCCTTTGCCGGCGCCCCAGGCCACTGCCGTGTCGAAGCCGAAGCCGCCGAACGGATACTTCAGGCCGAATTCCGAATATTGTTTGATGAAGTTGGTGATCTGGTTCCCGGCAAGATTGGAGATCACCACGTCCGGCCGCACCTGCCGGATTTTCAGGAGATAGGGGGAGAAGTCGGTGGCGTCGGTGGGCACCAGCTCGTCGGCCACCACCTCGCCGCCGTTGGCCGCGATGTAGATCTTCGCCACGCGGGAGAGATCGTGGCCGAAGGCGTAGTCGGCGGTGAGGAAGAACAGCTTCTTGCCCTTCACCAGCCCGTCGCGGACCATGGCCGCGCCCACCGCCTTTACATATTGTGTGTTGGCGCCTTCCACATGGAACATGTAGCGGTTGCAATCCTTGCCGCGCAGGGCATCCGAATTGCCGCCGGTGTTCACGAACACCACCTTGTTGCGCGCCGCGACCTGCGAGATGGCCAGCGCCGAGGCGGAGGAAATCTCGCCGATGATCACCGGCACCTTGTCGCGCTCGATGTAGCGCTCCGCCTTGGAGGAGGCGGTGGCCGGGTTCACGCTGTCTTCCATCACCAGATTGATCTTGCGGCCGTTGATGCCGCCGGCGGCGTTCAGCTCCTCCACCGCGAGCTGCACGCCCATCTGCCCATAGGCGCCCAGCGGGCCGAGGAAGCCGGTGAGCGGGGTGAGGTGGCCGAAGGTGATGGTGTCGGCCTGCGCCCTTACGATGGCCGGCATGCCGACGCCGCCGAGGAGCGCGGCCGCGCCGACGCCCTTCAGCAGGGTGCGGCGGGCCAGCGGGGCAGACGCAATGGAGGTGGGATGTGACGTGTCGTTCACGGCGTGGGTCTCCTCCCTTTTGATCCGGCGTGCTGCGGAGGCGGGATTTTCCCTGTCCAACCCGCACCGGGTGATTGCCGATAGGCTCGGCTATCTGTTATCTGTGATCACACATAGCAGACGGGAAACATGGAACACAAGTCGGCATCTGCGGACGAGCGGGAGGACGGGGCAGCGGGAGAGGCGTCCGGAGGCCTCGACGCGCGCGTCGGCCGCATCGTGCGCCAGACGCTGGCGGACCAGGTCTATGGCGACCTAAAGGAGATCCTGCTCTCCGGTCGCGCCGCCCCGGGCGAGCGCTTCACCTTGCGCGGCCTTGCTGGCGCCATCGGCACCAGCGCCATGCCGGTGCGCGAGGCGGTGTCGCGCCTGGTGGCTGAGAATGCGCTGGAAGTCCTCCCCAACCGGGCGGTGCGGGTGCCGCTGATGCCGCGCGCCCGCTTCCAGGAACTGCGCCTCATCCGCTGCAGCCTCGAAGGCCTCGCCACCGAGATCGCCGTGCGCGAGGCGAGCGACGCCGAGATCGCGGAAGTGGAGCGCTTCGAGCGCCTGTTCGCCGCCGAGCGGGACAAGCCGCAGCCGGACGGCGCTGAAGCCATGCGCCACAACAAGGACCTGCATTTCGCGCTCTACCGCGCCGCCCATCTGCCCACCTTGTTCCAGATGATCGAGGGGCTGTGGCTGCAGATCGGCCCGGTGCTGAACCTCGATTTCCGCGCCGGTCCCGAGCGCGTGCGCCAGGGCGAGGCGCACATCCGCCATGCAGCCATGGTGGCCGCCCTCAAGGCCCGTGACCCGGCGGCTGCCCGGACCGCCCTCGTCGCCGATATCTGGAGCGCGGGCGACTTCATCCTGTCCCGCGATGTCCTGCCGGACTGACGCGGCTTTCACACCCAGAACAACAAGCACTTCAACGGAGAAACGCCATGGACCTCGGCATCACCGGCATCCGCGTGATCATCACCGCGGGCGCCGGGGGCATCGGCCTCGAAATCGCCCGCGCGTTCACCCGCGAGGGCGCGCGCATCGAAGTCTGCGACGTGGATCAGGCGGCGCTCGATGACCTGCCGCAGTCGGCGCCCGGCGTCACCGGCTCCGTCTGCGACGTGGCCGACCGGGCGGCGGTGCAGCGCTTCATGGATGACGCCCTCGGCCGCCTCGGCGGGCTCGACGTGCTGGTGAACAACGCGGGTATCGCCGGCCCCACCGGCCGCGTGGACCAGATCTCCCCCGAGGACTGGGACCGCACGCTGGCGGTGGACATCACCGGCCATTTCAACGTGACCCGGCTGGCCGTGCCGGCCCTGAAGCAGAGCGACAATCCCTCCATCATCGGCCTCGCCTCGGCGGCCGGGCGCTTTGGCTTTCCGCTGCGCTCGCCCTATGCGGCAGCCAAGTGGGGCGTGGTGGGCTTCATCAAGTCTCTCGCCATGGAGCTGGGCGAATTCGGCATCCGCGCCAATGCCATCCTGCCGGGCTCGGTGGACGGGCCGCGCATCCGCTCGGTGTTCGAGCACAAGGCCCGCGAGCGCAACCTGTCCATGGAGGAGGTTCAGGCCATGGCGCTCTCCGCCACCTCGCTGAAGCGCCTGATCCCCCCGCAGCATCTGGCCAACGTGGCGGTCTTCCTCGCCTCCCCGCTGGGCTCCACCATTTCCGGGCAGGCCATCGCCGTGGACGGCGATCTGCAGATGCTGGTGTAGCCGCCACCGGCCTTGCGCCAGCCCGCGCCAGCCGCCCCGGCCGGTATTCTATCTCAAGGCCCGGTGGGGCGGCCCTGCGCTCATGCGGCGGCGTTCGGATGGGCCAAAATCACTCCCACTCGATGATTAACCGGAGCGGTAAGTATTTGAATTTTCGATGAGTGTAAAACGGAGAAGTCGACGCTTACCGTCAGATATACCGTCAGATTCATACGCAATTGTTTTTCCGCAATAAATGTGGCGCAGTGCGCGGCGTCGATCTGTACGTTTGCATTATATACGAAGCGCGGGAGAAATAGCTAGAGCCGATCGCAAAAGTTCGCGATTGACTATGATAGATGGCGAAACCGTGTGCGCGTTCCGCGTTCCTCTGCAGGCTACGCATTCGATGCCCTCCAGCCTTCGCCGGGCTTCCAACGCTCATCCTTTTCAGCGGGCTCGATCAGGGGAAGCAGAAATCCGGCGAGGTCGGAGACGACGACAGCCAGGTCAGCCGGCGCCGAGGCCATTCGCTCTCGCCCCAGAAAGGCCCTCCACTGTTGCCCCCAAGCCTCCACGTAAGCATCGCTCAGACCGATAGGCTTCTCGGTTGGAAGCATGGTCTCGCGCCGTGCAAAGGTCTGGCGGATGGCCTCGGCAAGCGATGCCCGGTCAAACTCGAACGTCTGCGCGATCAGCCAGAGGTCGTAGAAATCCTTCAGCCGGCTGTTCGCGATGCCGAGCAGCACGAGCGCCTGGAATTTCTCGGCCACCACTGTCGTCACTGGATAGGCGCGCAGGCGGGGCGCCGGCGCGTCGAGCAGTGGCGGATAGACGATCTCGACTGGTCCCGGCGTGACGGCATCACCGAAACCGATGTCGACTTGAATTGGAACGCGGGCGCCGGCGATCGTCGCGAAGGTGCGCACGCGAATGCCGCCGTATTCAATGTCCTCCCGGATCGGAACAGCCGTGATCGCGACGATATCGAACTCCACGCCATCATCATCGACCGGTTGCCCGCAGATCTCGCGAAAGGCCCCGCCGATCGACTCAGGGCTGTTTTCGCCATAGCCGAGGAAATCGAGATCGCGTGTCGGCCGGAACGGGTCTTCTACCCAGGTCACGAACAGCATCGCTCCCTTCAGAACAAAGCGGTCGCGGTGGGGGTGACTGGCTCAGCCGGTAGAGAAGCCGTTCCAGCGCGTAGCGCGTCAGCAAAATCTGGAAGTCCGTGCGTTCGACGCGAGACCGGTCGAGCAGACGAGCCCGGACCGAAGCGCCGACATTTTTTCTCGGTTCACGCGCCATCGGCCACCATCGCCTCCACATAGGGCTTCATGGTCGACCAGACCTTGCCTTTGGTCCCATAGGTCCAGAGCTGGTCACTCGTGACTTTTCGCTGTCGAAGCCCCTCGCGCAGACCTTCCAGTGCGACATCCAGCCCGACCTTCGCTCGATAGCGAAAGCAATCGACGATCGTGCGCGCCGAATTTGTGATCGCCACCTCGATGCCATCGATGGCGTGCCGCTCGACACCTTCTGTCAGCAAGGCGCCGGTGAAGCGCACGAAGCGAATGGGTGGATAGTCGATCTTGGGACGCCAGGCGGTGCGATCGATGGCCACCCAAACGGCCGACGGCATTTGCAGCGTCAGCTCGTGGAACTGCAGCGCCGAGGTCAGACAGATGACGCCTTTGGGAACGAGCAGCGATGCTTCGGCCAGGACGCGCGCCGCATCACCCGAGCTATCCGCGAGCTGGTAGAGGCCGCGCGCGGGACGAACGACTTCGCCATCCCTGACAAGACGCGCCAGGGTTTCAGGCGCGATGCCGCGAGCGGCAAAGTCCTTCAGCCGCATCATGGGGCACGTCTTCAGCAGCTTGAGCGCTTGAGCGCGTTGAGAGTCCATGGCCGTAGCGATGTGATGTTTCCTCGGCAAATTCAAAATATAGCAGAGGTTTTATCACATTTACAGGAAAGGGCAAATCCGATGCGATCGCCCTTTCAAGGGGCCACCGCATCGGCGACACCAAAGCACTGGCTTCAAGCCCTAGTGGCGCCCCTTACCTCGATGACGGCGCATACTCACCCCCATTGGTGCAAGGCAATTGACGGACAGCCGCCCTCACGAACGATGCCGCCTTATGTGTGATCCATCAGGTCGTCGACGGTTCTCGCCTTTATGTAGCGAGCCGGGTTCGGCCCGGAGGCGAGCGCGCTGAAGTGCGCCTCCCCGCACGCGATCTTGCCGGCTTCGATGTCGCGCAAGTCATCGACGAAGAGACTGCCTTTGGTCTCCACGACGAAATACAGGCGCTCCTCGCCGCTGACTTCGACCAGAACCGCCCAGTCGGGGTTATAGGTACCGAGTGGAGTCGGCACTTTGAACCACCCGGGCAGCTTGGCGTAGATCTTCACAGCTTCGTTCTTTTCGAGCTGCTCGGCGAATGTCCGCTCGACACCTCCGGAATCATAGACGACGTGCTCGAAGACCGACTTCTGCGCGTCCTTGAGCATGTTGCGCAAATAGCCGGTCAGCTCCTCCTGCGCAAAAAGCTCCTGCGCGTAATAGTGCTCGTCGCCGATCCGCTGATATTTAATGCCGTCCACGATCGCCAAACGCTTCGTCCGGTTGATCACTTCACCAGCGATCTCGATGAACGCCTGCGGATTGCGCTTGAAGTCGATCAAGCGGCCGCACTCGGTCAGAATGCGGACGAGGCTCTTGCGGGTGAGTTGGGTCCGGTCCTGAAGATCGGTCAGCACGTCGGGCAGGACGATATCGCCTTCCTCGATCGTGATGATGGTTCCGCTGTTCTTGTCGTGCTCCTTGGCCTCGACACCACCCTGCCCAATGGAAAGATCGGCCTTCCTGACCCGCACCCGAGCTTTCGACACCGGCGGGCCATTGGCGATGGCCTTGGCACAATCGGTGATCAGCTTCTCGTTGTCGAAGTGAACGCGATACGTCGTCTTATGTTTGATGCGATCCCAGAGCGCCTGGAACTCGGCGCTTTCGAGAATGGCCTGCCGTGTCTTGACGGTGACGCGCTCGTCGGCATTCTTGATGTCGAGCTTCCCGGCGACCTTCTTCAGCACGTCACAAACCGCGCCAAGATGGGCGGCGAGCGCCACCGGCAGCGCGAGCGTTCCGTCCTTCAAGGCGGTGCGCAGCGTGTGCTGCACTTTGCCCTTGGTGTCGACGAAGCCCTCAGCCTTCAAATGATCGAAGATGGCGGCGGATTCCTCGAAACCCAGCATTCCGGTCGAGCCGTCCGAGTTGACCACGGGGATTGTCGCGAACTGGTGCTTCTCGACAATGCCGAACTTAATGCCGGTGTCCTTCTCGATCTCCTTCTGCAGATTCTCGGCGAAGTCCTCATAGCTCTCGGTGGCGATGACGGTCAGCGTGTTGATGTCGAAGCCGCGCAGGCGTTCGCCATTCTGGTTCACGCACAGTCTAAGACCACGGCCGATGGTTTGCCGCCGCTCGCGCTCGGTGCCGATCTCGCGGAGCGCACAGATCTGGAAGACGTTGGGATTGTCCCACCCCTCCTTCAGGGCCGAGTGCGAAAAGATGAACTTCAGCTTCGTCTCGAAGCTGAGCAGCTTCTCCTTGTCCTTCATGATCAGGTTATAGGCACGCTCGGCATTGTCGCGGCCTGCCTGATTGTTGTCGGCCGTATCGGTCCAGCGCCGCGCCTTGTCGATCGAAAAATAGCCGTCGTGCACCTCTTCGGCTTCCGAAGTAACGTCGACCTCCTTGAACAGGCTTACGAAGTCGGGAAGCTTCGCTGCGCGGCGATACTCTTCCTCGAAGATGCGGGCATATTTGCCCTTCACGGGATTTCCATCGGCGTCGTAGGACCGGTAGTGCTCGACCGCATCGATGAAGAACAGGCTCAGCACCTTGATGCCGAGCGGCGCCAAGCGCTTCTCCTTTACCAGATGCTCGTGGATCGTGCGGCGGATCATCAGGCGCTTCAGTGCGTCGGCATCAACATCGCCGACGGCTTGGCCGGGCTGGAGAAACTCTTCACTCCCCGGCAGCTTCACCTCCAGGAGCTGATTGTCCCGTCCGGCGCGGATCTCGCCGATCCGGCAATCGGCGTAAATCGCGCGCTTGGTCAGTTCCTCCAGATCGTAGCCATCCTGAACTGTCACCTCCTGGCGACGCACTTGTTTGCCATCGAGCACGTCGATTTCAACGCGCGCGGTGATGGTTCCCTTGGCGTTGCTGGCGGAGACGAAACGGACATAGGCCTTGTTGTGCCCGCCCTCCACTTCGAGCGAGGCGACTTCGATCTGCTTGACCAGCTTGCGCTCGTAGGCGTCGACCGCGTCCAGGCGGAACACCATGTGATGCTTGTCGACGTGGGTCGCCGAATAGCGCAACGTGCAAAGCGGATTCATCTCGTCGAGGGCGTTCTTGCCCGCGCCAGACAGGCCGCCGTCGACGCTCTGCGGTTCGTCCACGATCAAGATCGGCCGGGTCGCGCGGATGAGGTCGATCGGCCGTTCGCCGCCCGTCTTCTCGCTGTCCTTGTAGAGGTTGTTCACGTCCTTCTTGTTGATGGCGCCGACCGTAACCACCATGATCTGGATGTTGGGGCTGGTCGCGAAATTGCGCACCTGGCCGAGCTTGGCGGAATCGTAGAGAAAATAGTCGAAGGGCTGGCCCGAATAGAGGCCCTTGAAATGCTCCTCGGTGATCTGGAGCGTCTTGTAGACGCCCTCCTTGATCGCGACCGACGGCACGACGATGACGAATTTGGTGAAGCCGTAGAGCTTGTTCAGCTCGAAGATGGTGCGGAGATAGACATAGGTCTTGCCCGTGCCGGTCTCCATTTCCACCGTGAAGTCGCCAGAGGTCAGCGCGGCGGATGGCGCCAAGCCATTGCGGAGCTGGATATCCTTCAGATTGGCGGTGATCTCGTCGTCCAGCAGCGTAAGCCGGTTACCGATGCCGAGTTCGCTTTCGACCAGACCGAGTTCGCCCTGTAGTCCGCCCGCCTCCTGCCGGGTGACGGTGAACTCGGTGCGGTTGATCTCCTGGCCACGGAACAGGTCCGCGACAGCCTCGATCGCGCGTTTCTGGTAATCGAGATCGGGTTCGAAATGCAGCTTCATCGAACCGTCCTCACAGGCTGCGAACGTCGGCGATGCCGGCCTGATTCAGGATCGCGGCCATGTTGGTCTTGGCGATATCGTCGGCGAAGCCGGTATCCTTGAACACGACGCGCGTGTCGACGGCCGGCGCCAGCGCCTTCCGCCAATCGACGATACCTTTCGCGAGTTCCTCAACCACGCCTTTCGTCAATCCGTCCGAAAGGCAGACGATCAACGCTCCGCCACCAATGGAATGAACTGTCTTGCCTGCTATCGTCTTTGTCTCGACCGGCACGCAGAGATCGAGGCCGAGCTTGAGTAAGAGCTCATAAAGCACGTCTCGCTCTTTGCGACCCTGCACGAGATGTTCGGCATTCTTCAGAAGACTGTCTTCGAGATCCGAGGCGTCAGGCTCCCACGCGCGGATGTTTGAAGCTGCGAGTTTGAAGACGCGAAAGCCAAAGTCCAAGGCTCTGTCACCGGTTGAGATTCTTTCAGCCGCGCGCGTCACACGGGCTTTCGTAATGTCAAACACAGTCTTGTAGTCTGTCCTCCCGGTTGGCTCGGGAAGTTGCACCAATAACCAGCGTCGGTTGCCCGAGTCTGCCAAATTGGCATTCATTACGGCTTGCCCAGTTGTCCCCGATCCGGCAAAGAAGTCCAACACAATATCATCTGCGTCCGGCTTAGTGGCGAGTTCTATCATTCTCTCAATCAGTCGGGGCGGTTTAGGCGTTTCGAAGGCCGCTTCTGGTATGAGATCAAGCAATATACGCTTAGCATCCTGATTATCACCGACGTCAGTACGAAGCCAAAGCGTGTCAGGTACGAGACCAGTCCCAACTTCCTTCAAAAAGACCTTCAGGCGAGGCTTGTCGAGGTCGTTATTCTTTCCCCACCAGAGCCGCTTTTCCTCTACGTGTTTTTGATGCGTCGGCTCTTCGTAGCCCCACACTCGTGTTTCACTTGGGAACACCCGCTCCGTCCTCGATGGGTGTTCGATGCCGTAATATAGGTTTGGCCGCTCAGAGCGGGTCTTGTTGCAGGTGTAAACGACAGATTGCCAAGGTCCGCGAGGATCGTTATCCGGATTTGCGTAGCCGCCAAGCTGCTCCTGCGTCCGCTCAAGGAGGTTCGGCCTCCACGCATCCTTACTCTTAGCAAATACAAGGATGTGATCGTGGCTTGTGCTGAACCAAGTAGCATCATTTTGCTTGGCGTATTTTTTCTGCCATACGACATTCGCGACAAAATTTTCTTCGCCGAAAATCTCGTTCGCAATTTCTCGCAAATTCGCAACCTCGGTGTCATCGATGGTTACAAATATTACACCATTATTGTGCAACAAGTTCCTCGCCAGTTTTAAGCGAGGATACATCATATTTATCCAATTTGTGTGAAATCGTCCCGAAAAGTCCGTATTGGAACTTAATCTCCGCCCATCATCGTCTATTTGCGAAGTTATTTCGAGATAGTTTCCAATACCGTCCCTAAAATTGTCTGGATATACAAAATCCTTTCCCGTGTTGTAGGGCGGATCGATATAAATCAGCTTCA
Source organism: Xanthobacter versatilis (assembly GCF_043193975.1). NCBI lineage: Bacteria > Pseudomonadati > Pseudomonadota > Alphaproteobacteria > Hyphomicrobiales > Xanthobacteraceae > Xanthobacter > Xanthobacter versatilis. The sequence goes on from NZ_JBAFVB010000007.1 coordinate 261,517, forward strand.
CTTTTCCGGCGTAGCTCTTTTGCAAGAGTTTCAGCACCTCGAGGTTGTCGCCCTCGATCATCAGGTTCCGCGTCGTATCCCAGTCGAGGCTTTCTTCCGGGCAAGGGAGCAACGTCCCCGCCGACGGGGTCAGCGCGATCTGCCGGGCGCGGCGCTTGCCATGCCAGTTCAGCCCGTACTTCTCCTCGCGCTCGTCCACAGAGCCGCCAAGCAGCGCCTTCAGCACCTCGAAGTCGATCTTCCCTTCGGTGAAGGCGTCGGGGAACAGGGACTTCAGCACCTCGACGTTGCCGGAGATGATATCGGCGCTCTTGGTCTCGGGGCTCTCGGCATCAAGTTTCTTCATTTTTTCCAACTCAATCAGGTGCAAACGAGGCAAAGCAGTGGTCACGCCGCTTCCAGGTGCAGAATTTCGGTTTCGACATAGGTGCGGAAATCAGCCGAGGACGTGAAGCAGCGGAATCCCGCCTTGCTCGCCAGGGCGAGGATCTCCGGGCCTTCATTGAGCAACACGGCGATCGGAGCGCTCAAGCCAGGCTGCAGACCGTCCGGCCACGCCAGATCGAACAGCGCCTTTTGCGCACCCGTGACAGGATCTGCGTAGTCGAAGCCGAGCAGGCCACGCGGCAAGGCTTGGCCGTCGACCCAATCGTTGAGGGCTTCGAGTTCAGCTTCCTCGACCTCGCTCGTGATGCCGCCCGCAGTCTGTGTCTCGGCTTCCGTCACCGGCGCTGCCGTGCCGAGCCAGCGGGTATCGCCATGGAGCAAATCCTCGAAGCGCCGATTCGCCTCTTCAGCCAGCAACGCCTTGCGGGCTTCGAGAAAATCGAGGTAGTGCTCGATCTTCCACAGTGCGGGTTCGGCCGGTATCCACTGCGACGCCAGCGCTCCGGGGTGTCGCGCCTCGACCTCCGGGAAATACTCCTCCGGCAAACGATCGCTGATGTTGAGGTTCGTGTCCTTGGTCAGGAAGCAGAAATTGCCAAGCGCGTTCACGTCGGCCCGGCGGTGTTTCAGCTTGTAGAGCTGCGCCTTGGGGAAGATGTGATGCACCTCCAGGCGGCTCATTTTGCCGAGCAGGCTGGCGCGCAGAGGCAACCCCGTCCCCCAATCCCGCGCCTCGCCCATGCGGGTCAGCATATAGAGCACCGGATAGAAGCGCGCGCCGAGGCTCCAGCCGGTGAAGTGGCCGGCTTCAACCCGAAGCCCGCCATGCCAGAGCCGAAGCTGTTCCAGCAGCGTGTCCAGGCCGCCGTTCGGCCCTTCGAGGGCGGCCAAATCCTGATCGATGAAGGTCTCCGTCGAGCCCGAAAAGCGCCCCCACATGCCGGCTTGCGCGAACCAGAACAGGAGTTTGTCGCGCTCCTTGGCGTCCAGCGCTCCCTTCGTCTTGTCCATGTAGCGCACCATGACGGGCACGCCGAAGCGCCCGAAGAACACCTGGTCATGATCGAGCCCGAGGCGCCCGGCGATGAAGTTCAAGCTCGCATCGATATGCTTACCGGCGCGCTTCAAGCCATCCTGAATGTCGAGCGCGCCCTTGTCGTGGAGATAGCTGAACTTGGCCTCTCCGGTCAGGACCGTGTTGACGGAGCGTAGCAGCCAATCGAGGTTGAATTGGTAGCCGGCGGCCGTCCATTCCTTCAGCTTGGCCTTCATGGAGTCGCGCGCTTCCGGCCATTCGGCACAGATCTTCGCGAGCGCCAAATCACCCTTCGACAGCTTGGTGCCGCCGCTGTTCACCCGGTTGAAAATATCGACGACGACATCCAGGGTCTTGTCCTGGCCGGTGACCTCCTCGACGTGCAGATCGATCTCGGTGACGCCGAGCAGAGCGCCAAGCCGGCCGACATAAGCGCCGACATTCGCCACATGGGCGGGATCGGCGGAAAGCTGAGCGATCAATGCCCCAAGCCCGGCGTTCCCCGCCTTCATCAGGGCGGTCACATCGATCCATAGCGGATCGTCCTGCATCTTGACCGGCTGGTAAAAGGCGAAGGTCTCTGTTCCGAGATGGAACCGTAAGCCACTGAAGGCCTGGGTGTTGCCATCGAAGAATTTCGGCGGATCCCCGCGCACCACACCGTAGAGCGATGTCATGCGTTGCTGACCGTCGAGCAGGAGTTTGACGATGCCTGCCGCGATCGGGCCGTCGCCGCGATGCGCGGCCGTTTTAGCCTCCGTTGCCCACACAAGCAGGCCACCGACCGGATGCCGACGGTACAGCGAGTCGAACAGGCCGCGAACCTGATCGCGGTTCCAGACATAGCCACGCTGGAATTCAGGCAGCGCCATGTGCCCACTGTCAATATGGTCCAGAATCGTGGAAATCTTCATTCGCCATCCCCCAACATCGACCGCTTGGCTCGATCGATGGCGGCTTCGACCGCCTTGATTTTCTGATTCAAATCAACCCGTTGACTAATCTGTTTGGCGCGGCCCGCCTGCGCCCGCAACTGTGCGATCTCGCGCAAAAGCCGAGCGTGCTCTTCCAGCGCCGAGCGACGACGATCGATCCGATCGGCTACACTGGCGAGGACGAATTGGCCCGAGACGCGCGCGGCGTTCAGCGCCTCGATCCGAACCAGCCACCCGTCGTACACCGTCGATAGATCGCGTGCGGGTTGCTGTGCGAGTGCCAGGCTTTCCAGGAATGACCGTTCGATCGCCGACGGTGCGCCAGGATCGATCTCGTCCGCGAGCACGATGCGTTCGACCACGATCTTGTTGCCCTCGTTCTGAGCCGCCCGCTTAGGTGCGACCGACAAGGCCGCGTGCGAGCCCGACAGAGTGATCAGCAGAACCGGATAGGGAATGGCACGATGAATGAGTTCCGTTAGGCGGGGCGAGCGGGCCTCCGGCCGAAGTATCGCGGATAGGACTGCAATCTCCGAATAGTTCCGGCCTTCGTGCACGAATGCCGGTATGGCGACGGTGTTGGGCTTGAGAGCCGCGATCCACTGCATCTCTTCGATGCCGTCTTGAATCGCCCGCTTGTCGGTCGCCGTCGGCGCACCCTGCTCAAGCAGCGCCTTCTTCGGCACGCGCATGTCAAGGCGCGCGCCCGGCGGCAAATCCAGAGCCGTTATGATCGGGTCAGTTGCCGCCACCTCCGTCATGGCGCCACGTCCGTCGTCGGAGCCAGAGCCACCAAAAACGCGATAACCTCGAAGTCATTGACGCCGGCAAACTCCCCCTTCACCGCGTGGGTGCCACCCATTTGGAACAGGCTGGCAACCGCTCGCTCTTCACGTTTGCCGACAATCGTACCGACGGCGCGGGCGAGCAGCTTGCGGTAGGGCTCCATGTCGCGACCGGCGCGCGTGGCCTTGTCGAATCGACCATAAGCCGCCTGGTCCGGCTGGTCACGGCCGAGACTGAGCTTCTTCAGACGATCGAGCACCTGCTTCGCCTGCGTGTAGGGAAGCAGGACTTCTCCATCCTCTCCGACATGAACAACGTAATGGGGCGCCAGCGGATAGCCCGGCTCGACGACGGAGGAAGCTGTCTCGCCAACAGCCCTCAAACAGAAGATGACACCCGGCGGAACTGGGCTCTCTCCGTCGTCGGGAGCCTCTGTGACGGCATAGGTGCCGAGCGGCAACGCATCGAGCCGCTCCCGATTGGCACCCAGATAGCCCGCCAGATCGATCCGGAAATCGTTGAGTGTGAGATCCGCGATGGAAACGCCACTGGACAAGTCCTCGAGATCGATCACGGCGTCCTGCAGCTTCTGAAGCTGCGCGCGACGGTATTCCAGATCGTTCATCTCGTTGCCCGCCTGGAACTCGATGACGTTCTCCTCGCCGGTTGCCGACACATCAAGGAGCATCATGCGCCCGCTGACGCGGGATTCGAGGTCGAGGTACTCGTCCAACTCCATATTCGGCCAGAAGTTGACCAACTGAATCCTAGCGTTTCGGGAGCCGATCCGGTCGATGCGGCCAAATCGTTGGATGATCCGGACAGGGTTCCAATGGATATCGTAATTGACGAGGTAATCGCAGTCCTGAAGGTTCTGACCTTCCGAAATACAGTCCGTGGCTATCAGAAGATCGATTTCTCCCTCGGCGACAAGCTCTGCCGGCCGTTCTTTGGACCTTGGAGAGAAAGCGCTCAGAATGCTGCTCATATCCCCGCGAACGCCCGGCAATGTGGTCTTATTCGCCCCAGCGCCGGTAACGACCGCGCTATGTAGGCTAAGTGCCGAGGGCGCCCAATCGGCCAACTCGCGATAGAGATAGTCAGCCGTATCGGCGAACGCCGTGAACAGCAAAATCTTCCGGTTGTCCGGGTTTATCGGATTACGAACCTTCTCAACGACAAGCCGTTTGAGCGCAGCCAACTTGGCATCCCGTTTGGGGATAACAAGACGCGCGGCCGATAGAAGCGCCGCCAAACGTTCATGGTCCTCGACAAGATCCTGTCGCCAGCGAATACGGTCAACGTCCTGGAGAAGCACCTTGACCTTTCGGCCGACGAGCAGCGGCTCGAATGCGGGATCGTCCACATCCACGTCGTCAATCGGGATTTCCTCGATCGCGTCGTCATGGGAGTCGATTTTGGCGAGCAGTGCATCAACGTCCGCAAGTTGGCGTTCGATGGTCAGGGAGAACGACGCAACGGAACTCTCCATGCGCTTCAGGATATTCACACGCAGGAGGTGGGTGAGGCTTTCCTCGCGGTCGAGCTGCCGGAAGAACTGATCGCCACCTCGAATCTTTGTACTGTACTTCTCGTCATACGCAGCCTGCTTGTGTGGCAGCACGTATCGCAGTGGCGCGTAGGCACCGAGAGTAAGGCGACGAATTTCGTTGTTGACCTCGCGAATAGGCCGAAACTCACCCGTGAGATCAACGTCCGCCTTGATGTTCACCGGCGGCAGCCGGTCAGGAAACTGCCCCGTTTCCTCAATCCCATAATAGCGTTGCACATGCTTTCGTGACCTGGCGATCGTCAACATGTCGAGCAACTTGAAATAATCAAAGCCGAGCATGTCCATAAGCTTAGCGGGCCGGCGTTCGCTTTCCGAAAGGTCGAGCCAACGATTGAACTGCCCTTGCGCTTTCCGGATCGTCGCTGCGATGCTTGGAATGCCATTGGCCGCAAGAGCCACGTCATTCCCTTCTGTTACAAATGCGATTTGGTTCTTGAGGTCGGCAAGACGGTTGTTGACCGGCGTTGCAGACAGCATCAGCACCTTGGTCTTCACCCCCGACAGAATGATCCGTTTCATGAGATGGTCGTAGCGGCTGTCGCGGTCCTTATGGGTCGGCTTGTTCCTGAAGTTGTGCGACTCGTCGATGACCACGAGGTCGTAATTGCCCCAGTTTACGTGAGCAAGATCAATGTCGCCGGATACACCGCCATCGCGCGACAGATCCGTGTGGTTCAAAACATCATAATTGAACCGATCTGAAGCCAGAATGTTTCGGCGGTCATTTGCCTTATAAAGGGTCCAATTATCACGAAGGCGCTTCGGGCAAAGCACGAGAACGCGATCATTGCGAAGCTCATAGTACTTTACAACTGCGAGCGCTTCGAATGTCTTTCCGAGGCCAACACTGTCAGCAATAATGCAGCCGCCGATCCTCTCCAATTTGTCGATCGCACCCACCACCCCATCGCGTTGGAAGCGAAACAGCTTCTTCCACACGACGGTGTTTCGAATGCCCGTCGCCGACTTGATGATCCGCTCCTCGTCGAGCTCATCACCCAGGTCCTTGAAGACTTGATAGAGTATCTGGAAATAGACGAGAGATGGCGCGCGCTGCGAGGCGATTTCCTCCAGTGCGTTCAGAAAGTGGGCCTTCGCCGATGGGCTCGCCTCGATGTCCTCCCAGTTCGAGCGAAACCATTCCGAAAAATCAGCGGTCTCGGCATCCGACTCGGTTGCTTGAACCAACCCCAATCGACCGCTCGGGGTGACACCCAGACCATCGGACGTGAATGAGCATGTCCCGACCATGGCCCGGCGGAAGTCGGGTTTGCCGTTGACGAGTACTAGCGACTGTGGCGGTGTTCGACGTGCGTGCCGAATCTCAACCCGCTTCCGCGCCCATTCGGCGACGAGACGGGCGAGCCAACGCCCTTGAAGTTGTCCCCGGAAGACGATGTCAGCTTCACCGCCGAGAAGGCTGGGAAGAACGGAACTGGCGTCTCCCAGCAACAGCCGGCATCGCTCGATTCGATCGAGAACGCCTCGAAGCTCGGCAAATGCAAGCAGTGAAAAGGACGGGGAAACGATGTCTATGAGAGCGCCCTGATCCAGCCATTCGCGCAATCTGTCGATGGCACGGTCCGTCCCGCTGTTCCTAATAAGCCTCATGCCTCACCACCCTTCCGAGGGGGTCTAGACATAGACGATGGGCCACGGGGTTCGGACGAGCTTTCGATGAATTGTCGGATCGCCTGGCGGATGACCCACGAAACCGAAGCGTCCCTCGATAGCGCGATCTGGCACAGAGTCTGATAATCTTGTTCTTCCAGACTCACGGTCAGTCGCGTTGCCTTGCGCGGACGCTCGTTCATTTCCATCCCCACGGTTCCTCATATCAACCTACCGGCTCGCGCATCAGACTTCAACAAAGTGATGCACTTTTCACCAGAAGGGTGCCCGAAGCCGTGCTGCATGGGCTGAACAAGATGAGCCGAAGCGCGAATGGAAGTGTTCGGCACTCGTATGGGGAATGCTGC
>NZ_JBAFVB010000008.1:0-232701 GCF_043193975.1 Xanthobacter versatilis
GTACTTCGTCGCCAGGTCAGCAGCCATGGCCGGAGCCGAAAGCGCCGCCAGCGCGACAGTGGCGAGAAGGAACTTCTTCATGACCAACCCCCTTGTTGGGTGTTACGCAAATTCGTTTCGTTACAGACGCGGAACACGAGTCACTTCGTCCAGTGGCACCTATCTAGCAGAGGCCCTCTCCGAAAGCCGTTACATTCCTGCCACACCGAACCCAAATCAGCACAACCAATTGCCTAAATTATATTGGGGTACCGTCCCTTAGCGCAATTTGCGGGGCTTCCGGAGCGCGAGGCCGTCGGTTCCGTGGCCAAACGGTAAAAAGAAAGTAAACACAATGTCTTCAGCCCTCATTCAGGCAAGGAGGGAGAATGTGGGATTTGAGCTGGTCCGATCCCCGAAAGAGGAGCCTTGCGATGCAACTTTCCCGAGTCCCACCGCTGGCGGCCGCGCTCCTCCTCGCCACCCTCGCCGCCGGCCCGGTCGAGGCCCAGGCGCGCCCGGACACCCTTGCCCTGTCCTGCCAGGAGGCCGCCGGCCTGGTGACGAGGAGCGGCGCCATCGTGCTCGGCACCGGTCCCAACATCTACGACCGCTATGTCAGCCAGATTCGCTACTGCTCGGGTGCCGAGCAGCTCAAGGCGGAGTGGGTGAAGACGCGGGATAATCCACAGTGCTTTGTGGGATATACGTGCTACGTGCCGAGTCGCGACAACGGCATGGGCCGGTGACGGCCGCGCAGGCGCCGATTCGGCAAGCGCGGTTTCGGCAGGAGCCGCTTCACGAGACCCGCTCCGCAGGCGGGACACCCTTGAGGATCGGACCGCCGCGCACCAGCTGTAGGGTGTCAGCCCGACGGACATTCCGAACGGAAAGGTCGAAGATGAGACGATTGCCCCTTGCCATCGGCACGTTCGCGCTGTTGGCCGGTCCCGGGCTTCTCGCGGGCCTCGCGCTTTTGGCCGGCACCGGCCACGCTGTTGCCCAGACCCCGAGCATCACCATGACGTGCGCGGAAGCGGCGGCGCTGATCAACACGCGGGGGTCTGCCGTACTGGCGACCTCCCGAACGCTCTACGATCGCTATGTGCGCGACCGGAGCTTCTGCCTCTACGATCAGGACACCAGGCCGGAATGGGTGCCGACAAAGGACAATCCCCAGTGCTTCATCGGCTATAGCTGCTTTGAGCCGTTCCGTGGGGGCAGCTATAGCCGCTGACGACTGACAGGGAGGCTGGACGGGCCTCTCGCCCCCGGCGACGGACCGGCAGCATTTGCCGGATCGCTGTTGCGGATCGGTGTCTGGGGCCTGGACGCAGGCACGCAATTGCTGCGTCCAGGCGCTTCTCCCATACGAACTCAGGCGATGCCGCGGGCCTTCAGCACGTCTTCGATCTCCTCGAGCACGCCGGCGTCGTCGATGGTGGCCGGAACCGACCATTCGTCGTGATCCGCGATCTTCTTCATTGTGCCGCGCAGGATCTTGCCCGAGCGGGTCTTGGGCAGGCGGTTTACAGTTACCGCCAGCTTGAAGGCTGCCACCGGGCCGATGCGGTCGCGCACGAGGCCCACCAGTTCCTTCTCGATCACGTCGGGCGCGCGCCGTTCGCCGGCCTTCAGCACCACGAAGCCGCAGGGCACCTCGCCCTTCAGCTCGTCCTTGACGCCGATCACCGCGCACTCGGCCACGTCCGGATGGGAGGCCAGAACCTCCTCCATGCCGCCGGTGGACAGACGATGGCCGGCGACGTTGATGATGTCGTCGGTGCGGCCCATGACGAAGACGTAGCCGTCATCGTCCAGGAAGCCGGCATCGGAGGTCTTGTAGTAGCCGGGATAGTCGGCGAGGTAGCCCTCGGCGAAGCGGTCGTCCTGCTGCCACAGTGTGGGCAGGCAGCCGGGAGGCAGCGGCAGCTTCACCACGATGGAGCCCATGGTGCCCGCCGGCACCGGCTTGGCGGCCTCGTCCACGATCTCCACGTCATAGCCCGGCATGGGCACGGTGGGCGAGCCGAGCTTGGTCGGCAGAAGACCGAGGCCCACCGGATTGGCGGCGATGGCCCAGCCGGTCTCGGTCTGCCACCAGTGGTCCACCACCGGGACCTTCAGCTGCTGCTGCGCCCAGATCACCGTATCGGGATCGGCGCGCTCGCCGGCGAGGAACAGGGTGCGGAAACGGGAGAGGTCGCGACCCTGCTTCAGCAGGCAGTCGGGATCCTCCTTCTTGATGGCACGCAGGGCGGTGGGCGCGGTGAACAGCGCCACCACCTTGTGCTCCTCGATCACCCGCCAGAACGCGCCGGGGTCCGGCGTACCCACCGGCTTGCCCTCGTAGACGAGAGTGGTCGCGCCATGGATCAGCGGGCCGTAGACGATGTAGGAATGCCCCACCACCCAGCCGATGTCGGAGGCGGTCCAGAACACCTCGCCGGGCGCGATGCCGTAGAGGTTCTTCATGCTCCAGTCGAGCGCCACCATGTAGCCACCCACGTCGCGCACGACGCCCTTGGGCTTGCCCGTGGTACCGGAGGTATAGAGGATGTAGAGCGGGTCGGTGGCCGCCATGTCCGCGCAGGGCGCGCTCTTGCCGGCATCGGCCGCTGCCGCGCAGGCCACCGCCCAGTCGAGGTCGCGACCCTCGGTCAGGGCGCCGGGCCCCTCGGGACGCTGGAGCACGAGGCAGCGCTGGGGCTTGACCGCCGACATGGAAATGGCAAGGTCGAGCAGCGGCTTGTAGGCCACCACGCGGTTGGGCTCGATGCCGCAGGAGGCGGCGAGGATCACCTTCGGCTCGGCATCCTCGATGCGGGTCGCCAGTTCCTTCGCCGCGAACCCGCCGAACACCACCGAATGGATGGCGCCGATGCGGGCGCAGGCCAGCATGGCGCCGATGGCCTCGGGCACCATGGGCATATAGATCAGCACCCGGTCGCCCTTGCCGACGCCGAGATCCTGCAGCACCGCGCCGAGCGTGCTCACCTCTTTGAGCAATTGCGCATAAGTGAGGGTGCGCTTGGCGCCGGTGACCGGGCTGTCATAGATCAACGCCGCCTGGTCGCCACGGCCGGCCGCCACGTGGCGGTCGAGGGCGTTGTGGCAGATGTTGCCCACGGCGTCGGGGAACCAGCGGCCATAGACGCCGGCCTCGGGATCGAACATCTTCTCCGGCGCCTTGGACCACTCCAGCGACTGCGCCGCCGCGCCCCAGAAAGCGGAAGGATCCGCACGCCAGCTGGCATAGGCTTCAGCGTATCCGCTCGTTCCGACTTCGGACATGGACGCCTCCCATTCGACCCTCTTGTTGGGGTTGGTTACTGCCGGTCACCTATCCACGACGCAAGTTCGCACAAATGCGTAAGACCTTGGTCGGGAAAATTCTTGGACCACACAGTTCACCTGGTCCAATAAATTGACCCGAATCAGCAGATCGCAATCCGCGACAGCCATATGGCGGACACCGGTGAGACTTTCGTCGCGCGTTGGCGAGATTGCACCTGATCGCCTGCCTCGGCTACGGTCGCGGCCCGAATACAACCGAAATTTCGGCGCGCCGACACCGCCGCGCCCTAAAAGCCTAGACTAAGGGGGGACCGATGGCCGGCGGCATCTATGACCTGCATCTCGACCGCAATCCCGCGAACTTCCAGCCGCTGACGCCGCTCGGCTTCCTGGAGCGGGCGGCCGGCGTGTTCCCGGACCACACGGCCATCATCCACGGCGCGCTGCGTCGCAACTATCGCGATTTCTATGCGCGCAGCCGGCGGCTCGCCTCGGCCCTCGCCAAGCTGGGCGTCGGCAAGGGCGACACGGTCGCGGTGATGCTGCCCAACGCGCCGGCCATGCTGGAGGCCCACTACGGCGTGCCCATGACGGGCGCGATCCTGAACTCCCTCAATACCCGCCTCGACGCCGCCATCCTCGCCTTCACCCTCGACCATGGCGAGGCCAAGGTGCTCATCACCGACCGGGAATTCTCCCCCGTCATGAAGGCTGCTCTGGCCATGGCGACGCGCAAGCCCGTGGTCATCGACTATGACGACCCGGAATTCACCGGCAAGGGCGAGCGCATCGGCACCATCGAATACGAGGATTTCCTGGCCACCGGCGACGCCGACTTCGCCTGGAAAACGCCCGACGACGAGTGGGACGCTATTGCGCTCAACTACACCTCCGGCACCACCGGCGATCCCAAGGGCGTGGTCTATCACCATCGCGGTGCGCATTTGCTGGCGGTGGGCAACGTGGTCACCTGCAGCCTCGGCAAGCATCCGGTCTATCTGTGGACGCTGCCCATGTTCCACTGCAACGGCTGGTGCTTCCCCTGGTCCATCACGCTGGCCGCCGGCACCCATGTGTGCCTGCGCCAGGTACGCGCCAAGCCCATCTTCGACGCCATCGCCGACTACAAGGTGACGCACATGTGCGGCGCCCCCATCGTCATGTCCACGCTGCTCAACACGCCGGACGCCGACAAGCGGCCCCTGCCCCACAAGGTGGAGTTCATCACCGCCGCCGCCCCGCCACCGGAAGCGGTGCTCGCCGCCATGCAGGAGGCGGGCTTCAACGTGGTGCATGTGTACGGCCTCACCGAGGTCTACGGCCCCTCCGTGGTCAACGAGTGGCACGCCGAGTGGGACGCCCTTCCCGCGCAGGAGCGCGCCATCAAGAAGGCGCGCCAGGGCGTGCGCTACGGCGCGCTGGAAGCGCTCGACGTGCTGGATCCCGACACCATGGTGCCGGTGCCCGCCGATGGCGAGACGCTGGGCGAGGTGATGTTCCGCGGCAATGTGGTGATGAAGGGCTATCTCAAGAATCCCACGGCCACCGACGCCGCGTTCGCCGGCGGCTGGTTCCATTCCGGCGACCTCGGGGTGAAGCATCCCGACGGCTATATCCAGCTGAAGGACCGCTCCAAGGACATCATCATCTCAGGCGGCGAGAACATCTCCTCCATCGAGGTGGAGGACGCCCTCTACAAGCACCCGGCGGTGAGTGCGGCGGCGGTGGTGGCCAAGCCCGACGAGAAGTGGGGCGAGACCCCGGTCGCCTTCGTCGAGCTGCGCGAGGGCGCGAGCGCGACGGCGGAGGACCTGATCGCCCATTGCCGGACCCATCTGGCGGCTTATAAGTGCCCGCGCCACATCGTCTTCGAGGAGATCCCGAAGACGTCGACCGGCAAGATCCAGAAGTTCCGGCTGCGCGAGATGGCCAAGGAGGTCTGAGTGGACGTCAAGGACGCGAACGGCGCCATCCTGAAGGATGGCGACAACGTGACCCTCATCAAGGATCTCAAGGTGAAGGGCACGTCCGTCACCTTGAAGCGGGGCACGCTGGTGAAGGGCATCCGCCTCACCGACGACCCGGAGGAGATCGACTGCAAGGTCGAGAAGGTCAAGGGCCTCGTGCTGCGCACGGAGTTCGTGAAAAAGGCCTGAGCGCGTTCGCGCGCTTCACGGATTCGGGCGCTGGGTTACAGACATGCTTTTCAATCCTGTCTGTAACCCGCCCCTCCGCCTGGGCCCTCCTCCTGGGCCCTCCGCCCTGCGCCCACTTCCCCTTCGGCACCTTTCCAATCGTTCATGCGGCGGCCATGGTGCGGTCATGCGGCAGCCGGCAAAGCTGCGCGCACTTCGTGTCGGGAGAGGTCCTTCGTGCGCGCGCTTTTCACCCTCGTCGGCGACATCCGCCGCCTCGCCCTACCCTATTTCAGGAGCGAGGAGCGGTGGACCGCCATCGGCCTGCTCGCCGCCGTCGTCGCCCTGGAACTCGCCTGGGTGTTCGCCACCGTGCTGCTCAACGAGTGGAACGTGGCCTTCTACAACGCCATCCAGGACAAGGACTTCCCGGCGTTCCAGCATCAGATCCTGATCTTCTGCGGCCTCGCCGCCGGTGCCATCGTGGTGGCGGTGTATCAGGTCTACCTGAAACAGGGGCTTGAGATCCGCTGGCGGCGCTGGCTCACCAAGCGCTATCTCGACGCCTGGCTCTCCGACGACGTGCACTATCGCCTGCGCCTGTCGGGCGATGCCGCCGACAATCCGGACCAGCGCATCGCCGAGGACGTGCAAATCTTCGTCAACCGCACCATCTCGGTCGGCGTGGGGCTTCTGGGCACCGTCGTCTCGCTGTTCTCCTTCAGCGTCATCCTGTGGAACCTGTCCGGACCGCTGGGACTGAAGCTCTTTGGCCACGAGATCAATATTCCCGGCTATCTGTTCTTCGCGGCGCTGATCTATGCGGCAGTGGGCACGCTCATCGCCCACTTCATTGGCCGGCCGCTGGTGAAGCTCAATTTCGACCAGCAGCGCTACGAGGCCGACTTCCGTGTCGATCTGGTGCGGGTGCGCGAGAATGGCGAGCAGATCGCCCTGCTGAACGGCTCTCCGGCGGAGGATCGCAAGCTCGATGGCCGCTTCTCCCGCATCTTCGGTAATTTCGTGGATCTCATGAAGGCGCAGAAGCGCCTCACCTGGTTCACCGCCGGCTACAACCAGATCTCCACCATCTTCCCCTACGTGGTGGTGGCCCCCGCCTATTTCGCCGGCCAGATCCAGCTCGGGCAATTGATGCAGACGGCAAGCGCCTTTGGCTCGGTACAGGGCTCCTTCTCCTTCTTCATCTCCAGCTATGTCACGCTCGCCGAGTGGACCTCGGTGGTGCACCGCCTCACCGGCTTCGAGGCAGCCATCACCAAGGCCCGCGTCGGCGCGGACGTGCCGGCCTTCGCCACCACGGGCGCGGCCAGCGCCCACGGCCTCACCCTGCGCGACCTCGACGTGCGCCTGCCCGGCGGCGGCCCGCTCATCCGCACCGGCGAGATCGCCATCGGCCGCGGCGAGCGGGTGCTGATCACCGGCCCGTCGGGCGCAGGCAAGACCACGCTGCTGCGCGCCATCGCCGGCATCTGGCCGTTCGGCTCGGGCACGGTGCACCGCAACGAGGACCAGCGCCTGCTGGTCCTGCCGCAGAAGCCCTACGTGCCCGTAGGCCGGCTCGACGTCGCCCTCACCTATCCGCGGCCGGTGGACATGGTGCCGAAGGACCGCCTCGCCGAGATCCTCACCGCCGTGGGCCTGCCCGCCCTCGCCGGCCGGCTGGAGGAGGAGGCGCTGTGGCCCCACGAACTGTCGCTGGGGGAACAGCAGCGCCTCGCCATCGCCCGCGCGCTGCTCGACGCCCCTGACGTGCTGCTGCTGGACGAGGCCACCTCGGCGCTGGACGAGCCGTCCGAGGCGGCGCTCTACGCGCTGCTGCAGGACCGGCTCCCGAACGCCACCTTCATTTCCATCGGGCACCGCTCCAGCCTCGCCGACCTGCACGACCGGGTGCTGCACCTGCATGGCGAGGAGACGCCCCGTACGTTGCGGCCGGCCTCCGCCCCCATGTTCCACGCCACCTGAGATTTCCACCCGACCTGAGACTTCCACTCCACCTGAGACGGAGTTGCTTGCCCCGGCGCACCTGCCTCCGCTAAGCCTTAAGGGAGCACCGTTGCTCCCTCTTGCTCCCGAGGCCTTGCGTGATTCCCTCCGCGCCTGTCGATCCCCGCCGAACGCCGCGCGACGCCGTTTATTACGCCCTCGCCGCCGGGTCCGGGCTCGTGGTGGGCGCGGTGGGCACGGTCTTCCACATGGCCGTGGATGGGATTTCCCGGTGGCCGGACCTTGTGCGCGCACATCTCGACGGTCCCCTGCTCTATCTCGCCATGTCGGCGGTGGCGGCGGTGATGGTGGCGGCGGCGGTGGCCTTGGTGCGCGCCTTCGCGCCCGAGGCGGCCGGGTCTGGCGTACAGGAGATCGAGGGGGCGCTGGAAGGCCTGCGGCCGGTGCGCTGGAAGCGGGTGCTGCCGGTGAAGTTCGTGGGTGGCGTGCTGGCGCTGGGCTCAGGCCTGGTGGCCGGACGGGAGGGGCCGACCATCCACATGGGCGCCGCCATCACCAAGGCCCTGTCGGACGCGGTCGGGCTCGGCACCCGGGATACGCGCGGCCTGCTTGCCGCCGGCGCGGCGGCCGGGCTGGCCGCCGCCTTCAACGCCCCGCTGGCCGCCATCCTGTTCGTGATTGAGGAGACGCGGCGCCAATTTCCCTATGGCCTGCGCACCTATAGCGCCGTCATCCTTTGTTCGGTGGCCAGCGCTGTGATGGCCGAGGCCATCAACGGCTCCGGTCCGGACATGAAGCTCGCGGTACCGGACATGCCGCTCCTGCTGCTGCCCGCCTTCCTGGTTCTGGGGGCGGTGCTGGGGGCGGTGGGGGTGGCCTTCAACCACGCGCTGGTGGCGTCGCTGGATGCGGCGCGGCGGCTCGCGCTGAAGGTCTCGCCCTATCTGCTGCCGGTGCTGGTGGGGGCGGCGGTGGGGCCACTTATCCTGCTGCGGCCGGAGGCGACCTTCGGCGGCGAGCAACTGGCGGTGTCCCTGCCCGGCCTCGGCCTGCCGGCGCTGACGCTGGCGGGCATCGTCATCATCCGCTTCGCCATGACCATGGCGAGCTATTCCACTGGAATTCCAGGCGGAATCTTCGCCCCGATCCTGGCGTTGGCGACCGCCGTTGGGGTCCTGTTCGCGACCCTGCTGGCGCTGGCGGTGCCGATGCCTCCCGATGCGGTGGCGGCGTTCGGGGTCGCCGCCATGGGCGGGTTGTTCTCGGCCACGGTGCGGGCGCCGCTGGTGGGAATGGTGCTGGTGGCTGAACTTACCGGCGCCTATGACCTTCTTGTTCCAGTGATTTTGACCTGCGTGACCGCCAATCTGGTGGCCGAGGCGCTGGGCGGCAAGCCCATCTACGAGGTGCTGCTGGACCGCACCCTGCGCCTTGCCGGAACCCCGCGCCACGAGGCCCCGCCCGCCAGCGAGGAATTCGGCGGCTGGGACGAGCGGGAACGAAAGACGAAGGTCTAACCCTCTATCAGATCAGGATTATCCAGAAACGGCAGGACCTCGCCCGGCGGCCCGCGCCGGGTGATGCGGCCGGCCTCCAGCACCACGATCTCGTCCATGCGCGACAGCCCGACCCGGCTGTGGGTGACCAGCAGCAGCGCCCGGCCGCGGGCGGCATCCAATACCGCCGCCATCACCTCCCGGGCGGTGTTTGCATCCAGACCTTCAAGAGGTTCGTCACACATCAATATCGGCGCGTCCTTCAGCAGGGTGCGCGCGAAAGCCAGCCGCCGCGCCTCTCCGCCGGACAGGCTGGTGCCATGGGCGCCCACGAAGGTCTCGAACTTCAACGGCTGCGCTTCGACAAAGCCCAGAATGCCCGCCGTCGCGCAGGCGGCGGCGCACCGCGCGGGCGACGCATCCGGGTCTGCCACCCGCAGATTGTCCATGAGGGTGTCGGCGAACACATGGTCGTCCTGCTGCAGCACGCCGAGGCGGCCGCGCAGGGCATCGGCGTCGATGGTCACCACCGGGACGCCGCCATAGGTGATGCGCCCATGGTCGGGCGCGCGGAAGCGCAGGGCGAGGGCGATCAGGCTCGACTTGCCGGAGCCGCTGGGGCCCACCACCGCCACATGGCGGCCCGGTGCCAGCTCAAGGTCGATGTCCGAGAGCGCCGGCCGCGCCGCGCCGGGATAGGTGAGGCCGACGCCGGCGAACACCAGCGCGCCCTCGGCCGGGGCCGGCGCGCCAGCCTCGTTCACCGGGGCCGGCCGGTCCACCAGGGCGAAGATGCGCCGGGCGCTGGCCAGCGTCACCGGCAAAGCCTGCATGGCCAGCGGCAGCGGCGCCAGGGCGTCGAACACGGCGAGGGCGGCCAGCGCCAGCATAGCCCAGTCGGAGGCCCCCAGCGTACCGCCGAGCACCGCCGGGGCGCCCACGAGCAGCACGCCGAGGAAGGCCACCTGCGCCACCAGCCCCACCCCGGCCCCGGCGGCGCCTGCGAGGCTGGCGAGGCGGCCCTCGTCGGCGAGCAGCGCATCGCCCTGCACCTCGATCAGCAGGCGATGGCGGCCCGCCGGATCGTAGATGGCAAGCTCCGCCGCGCCTTCCAGATGATCCACCAGCGCCGCCTCATAGGCCCCGGTGCCGGCGGCGAGGCGGCGGGAGGCGCCGGAGCCCAGAGCATGGACCAGCGCCGGCACCCCGGCCCCGGCCACCAGCGCCAGCGCGAGCAGCAGCAAGGCGATGGAGCCGTCATAAGCGGCCATGAAGGCGACCGCCACCACGACCACCACCAGCGCCGCCAGCACCGGCGAGAGAATGCGCAGGAAGGCAAATTCCAGCCGGTCGATATCGGTGCGCAGGCGGGCGAGGAGATCGCCGGAGCGTTCCGCCTCCAGCGCCGCCGGGGCCAGCGGCACCAGCCGGGTGAAGAACCACGGCCGCAGCCGGGCGAGGAAGCGCAGGGTGGCGTCGTGGCCCACCAGCCGCTCGCCATAGCGCGCACCGGTGCGGGTGAGGGCGAAGGCGCGGATGGCGGCAGAGGCGGTAAACGGGTTCATGGCTTCCCCCGCCGCGCCGGCCAGCGCCATGGCGGTGATGAACCAGCCCGAGGCCGCCATGAGCCCCACATGGGAGAGGCTCGCTGCAGCCGACAGCAGCACGGCGAGGGCCATCCAGCCCGCCTCCCGGCGCATGAGGGAAAGCAGCCGCAGGAAGGTGTTCATGCCAGCGCCTCCATGGCCACGTCCGGCCCGGTACGGGCGAGGCGGGCATAGGCCCCGCCCTGGGCGAGGAGATCGGCGGGCGGGCCGCGCTCGATGATGCGACCGCCGTCCAGCACCGCCACCAGGTCGGCCTCCGCCGCCTGGGCCAGGCGATGGACGGCGAACAAGGCGGTGCGGCCGGCCATGAGGCGGGAGAGGGCGGCATTCACCTCGGCCTCGGTGGCGCGGTCGAGATGAGCGGTGGGCTCGTCCAGCGCGATGAAGGGCGCGGAGCGATAGAAGGCGCGGGCCAGCGCCAGCCGGTGGGCCTCGCCGCCGGAAAGGCCGGAGCCGCCCTCCCCCACCCGCGCCATCAGGCCACCGGGCAGCCGCGCCACCGCCGGGCCGAGCCCGGCGGCCTCAAGGGCGGCGGAGAGGCGGGCGGGATCGGGCGCGGCCTCGCCGGGGGCGATATTGTCGGCGAGCGTCCCGGCAAACAGACGCGGGCGCTGGCCGGCATAGGCCACGTGCCGGCGCCACTCGGCCATGTTCAGGTCGGCGAGGGGCGCGCCATTCACCAGCACCCGGCCGGAGGTCGGCCGCACGAAGCCCAGAGCCAGATGGAGGAGCGAGGACTTCCCCGCGCCCGACGCCCCCACCAGCGCCACGCGCGCGCCGGCGGGCACCTCCAGCGTGATGCCATCAAGGGCGCGGCGGCCGTCCGGGAAGACGAGGGTCACATCCTCGAAGCGCAGGGCGATGGGGGGAGTTGGGGTGAGAGCATCGTCATGGCCGGGCTTGTCCCGGCCATCCACGCCGGGGGGCTGGGAAGACCTTCCGAAAGATGTTGCAGGCGGCTCAGCGTGGATGCCCGGCACCGGCCCGCTGCCGCCCGGCTCGGCGACGGCCGGCGCGTCGGCCAGCGCGACGATGCGCTCGGCGGCGCCGATGGCTTCCATCTTGGCGTGGTAGGCCGTGCCCATGGCCCGCAGCGGCTGGTAGAATTCCGGCGCCAGCAGCAGGATGAACAGGCCGTTGAAGAAATCCATGCCGCCCCACAGCAGCCGGAAGCCGATGAAGATGGCGGCGAGCGCGATGGAGACGGTGGCGAAGAATTCCAGCACCAGCGACGACAGGAAGGCGACGCGCAGCACCGTCATGGTGTCACGCCGATAGGCGTCGGCCACCTCGCCCACCCGCTGCGCCATGCGCGCCGTGGCATTGAAGGCCTTCAGCGTGGCAAGGCCCTGCACCGCATCCAAAAGATGACCGGACATGCGGGCGAGCGCGCGCCACTGGCGCTGGTTCAGCGCCTCCGCCCCCTTGCCGATGAGGATCATGAACAGCGGGATGAGCGGGGCGGTGGCAAGGAAGATGAGGCCGGACACCCAATCGAGGGGGAACACCGCGACGAGGATGGCCAGCGGCAGCACCACCGCCATCATGGAGGCGGGCAGGTAGCGGGTGTAATAGGGCTCCACCGCCCGGATGCCGGCGGACAGCGCCGCCACGGTCTCCCCCGTCCGCAGGGCGGAGAGGCCGGCGGGGCCGAGCCGCGCCACATGGTCCAGCAGGTCGGTCCGCAGGGTGCGCATCACCCGCGCCGCGGCGGCAAAGCCGGCCCGCTCCGCCGCCCAGCCGCACAGGGCCCGCAGGGCGATGGCGGCGAGGAAGCCGGCGATTTCGGCGCCGGCCTGCGTCAGCGGTCGATGGGCGAAGATGACCTGATCCACCAGCCGCGCCGCCAGCGCCGCCTGGACGATGACGCACAGGCCGGCGACGAAGGCGAAGACATAGGCCCGGGACAGGTCCCGCCGCGCCGGCGCGCGTAGCCGGGAGAGGAAGGCGGACAGGCGCTTGTCGTCGCGCGCGTTGGCGTCGCTCACGGCTGGTGATCTCCCGCGGGGATCTCCCGCGCTCTGCCCCGGTCGCTCGCATAGCACGGCGGTGGAGCGGTCCCAACGCGACAGGTTGGCGGGCGGGGGCACATCCGCTTGATCGGCGGGAGAAGGCGTCGCCGGAGCGCCGCGCCGGACCGCAGGCGCGAGGCTGCGGCTCGGGCCTCCTCCCCACAGGCGATCGGATCCGCCCTCAGGGATCCGCAGTTCGCCAGCCGTCCGGGGCCAGCACGACGACGGCGGGCGGGCGATCGCTCTCCACCGCACAGGCGAAGCCGGTGGGGGCCAGCACCGGCCCGGCCGCCAGCAGCAGGCGCCGCTCTCCGCGCTGGATGGCGGACGGCGAGCCGGACGGCCCCAACTTCACCGTGCGCGGGTCGCCGGCGAGGCCCTCGCCCGTCGCCTTGAGCACCGCTTCCTTGCCACACCATACGGCGAGGGCGGCAGCGGCGCGGGCCTCCTTCGGCATCGCGCGCCAGGAGACGTGATCGGCGGGATCGAACATGTCGCGGGCGATGTCGGTCCACACGTCCAGCGGGCGCGGGTCTTCCACGTCCACGCCAATGCACCCGCCGCGCGCAAGGCCCACCGCCACCGCGCCGGAGCAATGGGCAAGGTTGAAGTCCAGATCGCGCGGAACGTCGCCCGCCTCCTCGAGCCGGGGGCGGCCGTTGTTCGCGCGCGTCACCCGCACGGCGGCCGGCGCACAGTCCAGCGCCGCACCGAGCAGCAGGCGCGCGAGCTGCCAGGCGGCGCGGCGGACGGCGCGGTCCTCCGCCTTCAGGAGACGGGCGATACGCGCCTCCTCGGCCTCGGGCAAGGCGAAGCCGAGGCCCGGCCATGCGGCAAGGTCCGCCACCCGCGCCAGCACCACCAGGCTGTCACCGGGACCGGGGAGCGGCAGGCCGGCGGGGTCTGGAAACGTTTTCACAGATGGGTACGTGAGGGTGTGGAGCTGGATATTCAAGGGCCTGACCCGTCTCGCTCAGACGACAGCGGCGCGGGCGGCGCGCCAGGCGGGGATGACCTTGGCCAGCAGGGCGAGCAGCCGCGCTTCCTGGTCGCGCACGAAGAAATGGCCGCCGGGCCACAGCTCCACCGTGAGCGGGCCGCTGATCAGCGCGCTCCAGGCGTGGAGGGTTTCCGGCGGGGTCGCGGCATCCTGGGAGCCGCCGAGGATGATGGCGGGCACCGCCAGCGCCGGGCCGGGCTTGAAGGCGTAGGTGTCCACCATGCGGAAGTCGGCACGCACGGCGGGCAGGGTCATGGCGAGCAGGTCCGGCTGGGCCAGCACCTCCTTCGAGGTGCCGCCGATGGCGGTCAGCTCGGCCACCAGTTCGGCGTCGGTCATGGTGTGGCGGGCGCGGGGCGGGCCGTCGAGATGCGGCGCGGCGCGGCCCGACAGCACCAGCCCGGCCACGCTCACCCCCTGCCGGGCCAGCGATCGCGCCACCTCGAAGGCCAAAAGCGCGCCCATGGAATGGCCATAGAGCACCAGCGGCACGGTGCGCTGGGCCAGGGTGTCGGCAAGATCGTCCGCCAGTGCCGCCATGTCGGTGGCGAAGGGGGCGCCGTAGCGGGTGCCGCGGCCCGGCAGCTCCGGGCTGTCCACGGTGGCGATGCCGGAGAGCGTGACCTTCCAGGGCCGGAACAGCGCCGCCGAGGCACCGGCATGGGGCAGGCAGATGAGCCGCATGGCTCAGGCCCTCCCAGCGCGGGTGCTGCGGCGCATCACGGAACGGACGTGTCGGTTCATCTGCATGGCATGCCCCTCACGCCGAGAGTAAGCGTGAAAAGCCAGGCCGCTCAAGGGCTCTTGCTGCGTTGCGGCAGGATTTCAGCACCACAAGGGCAGCATGCCTTACCTTGGTGCCACCCTGTCGTCCCGGGCAGGTTCAGGCCGGCCCATGGACGGGGCGCACGATGGTGATCTGGAGTTCCCGCACCACCTGGTAGAGCGGGTCCGCCGAGGGCCGGATCAGCCCCTGCGAGGGTGCCCCCAGCTCCAGGATGATGAACACGCAGCCGGCGATGGCGGAAGCGCCCAGCAGCAGGAAGGCCATGACGGTGGCATTGCGCGGCGCGAACAGGCCAAAGCTCGCGAACAGCAGCGACAGCCACGCCACCAGCATCACGAAGAACGGGGCGGGCATCACCATCTTGGACTTCTCCACCAGCGTCCAGCGCGCATCCACCATGTTTTCCAGGATGCTGGCGGCGCGGGCCTGGATGTGCCGCTCGCGGTCGGTCTTCGGCTCCAGCCGCAGCACCTCGTCGTTGAGGGCTTCCAGTTCGTGCAGGGTGGTCACCCCCACCTCGTCGGTGGTGGAGGCGGGCCTCGAAATCTCGTTCGCCTTGGCGCGGGCATAGGCGGCGAGCCCGTCGCGGATGCCCGCGGTCTCGGCGCCGTAGCCGAGCAGCACGCGGTTGAGCTTGATGATGTCGGCGGCCAGCGCCTCGATGGCCGTGGTGCGAGCGCTGTAGGAGGACGAGGCGCTGTTCACCATCAGCCCCAGCACCAGCGCCGCCAGCGTGCCCACCACCGCCATGGATACGGACACGGCGGTGCCGGTTTCCCCGGTCAGGTGGTGCTCCGGCAGCTTGGGGGCCAGCCAGAGGCCGATAACCGCGCTGCCGCAGATGGCGAAGAGCGCGAGCAGGCTCGCCAGAATGGAACTCATGAGATGCGGTTTCCCGGGCTGCGGCTTCCTGAGTGGGTCACGCACCGGCTCGCGCGCGGGCGGTGGCCCTTATAGGGGCCTCAGGCCGGAAAGCGGAACCCCACCTGCCGCCGGGCTTGATCCGGCGCGCCATGTCGCAGCGGCCGGGCGGCCTGCCACGGCCACCCCGATCAACCCACAAGCGTCACCCCGCGCAGGCGACCGCCGCCAGCCGCTGCTGCCACAGGACCACGCCGGTCTTGTCGGGGTGGAGCCCATCCATGGTGGGAGAGGCGGCCGGCGCTGTCACCACGCGGGCGCCGGTCTCGCCCGCCAGAACGCGAATGGCAGCGTTCTGGCTGGCGATGAAGTCCCGGTCATGCACCGGCAGATAGTGCGGATTGCCGAGGTCGACCGGATTGACCTCCACCAGCACCAGCTCGCTCTTGGGGAAATAGCCCAGCAGGGTGCGGTACTTGGCGGCCCAGGTCCCGATGTCCATGTGGCCGGTGCGGGCGTCGTTGACGCCGATGGCCACCACCACCTGCCGGGGCGTCGCCAGCCGGCTGAACATGGGCGCGCGGGCGAGAAGATCGTCGATCTGGTCGCCCGGGATGCCGGAATTCAGCACCTTGGTCCCGCACAGGTGGGAAGGCGCGGCCTGGAAGGTGATGCTGTCGCCGAGGGCCAGCACCGGCGCGCCCGTCATCAGCGCCACGCGGTAGCTTTTCCAGATCATGCGGGTGTGCAGGGGGATGCGATTCCACAACACCAGGCACAGGCCGACGATACCGCCTACCGCCAGCGCCCGCATCAGCCACAGCCGCCAGCGCGCGCGGCCGGAGCGCGCGCGGTCGGCACTGCGCGTGTCGGCCTCACGGCTGGCGGGGGCCACAACGGGGGCGGCGGCGGTTCTGGCGCAGGGTTGGGTCATGACGGTTCGCCTTTCAATTCTATAAAGCAACTGCTGTGCCGCCCAATGGATGTGAGGCCCGCCCGGTCCTCGAAACCGCTTCAGTCCCGCGCCAGCGCCGCCACCGGATCGAGCCGCGCGGCGTTGCGGGCCGGCAGATAGCCGAAGGCCACCCCGATGAGGCTCGCGCACGCCACCGCGGCGACGATGGATGCGGCCGAATAGACCAGCTGGAAATTGGAGCCCGTGAGCGCGAACAGCGCGCCGAAGCCCAGCGCCAGCGCGATGCCGGCGATGCCGCCCACGACGCACACCAGCACCGCCTCGATGAGGAATTGCTGGAGGATGTCGGCCTGCCGCGCCCCCACCGCCATGCGCACGCCGATCTCGCCCACCCGCTCGGACACCGACACCAGCATTATGTTCATGACCCCGATGCCGCCCACCAGCAGCGAGATGACGGCGATGGCCGCGATCAGCGCCGTCATGGTCTGGGTGGTGGCGGTGATGGTCTTGCGGATGTCGTCGGTGTTGAGGATGAAGAAGTCCTTCATGCCATGACGCTGGGTGAGGAACCGCGTCACCTGCTGCTCGGCGAGGGCCACATCGGTGTCGTCGGCCACCCGCACCGTGATGGAGCGCAGGGACGTGCTGCCGAGGAAGCGGGCCTGCACCGTGGTGTAGGGCAGGTAGATGGACAGGTTCTGGCTGCCGCCGAACCCGCCCTGCTGGGGCGCGGTGACGCCCACCACCCGGCAGAACACGCTGCCCACCAGCATCACCTGCCCGATGGGGTCCACATCCTTGAACAGGGCCTTGCGGGTGTTCTCGTCGATCACTGCATCGAGGGCGAGGGCGCGCACGCTGTCGCGGTCGAAGAAGCGGCCCTGCGCGAGCTTGGTGCCGCGGGCGGCGAAATAGCCCTGCCCCACCCCGTTCACCAGCGCGTTGGCCTCAATGGCGCCGAAGCGCACCGTGCTCTGGGTGGAGACGGTGGGCGTCACCGCCGCCACATAGGGCTGGCGGGCCAGCGCATCGGCATCCGCCACCACCAGCGTGGTGATGCGGCCGGAGCGGGTGTCGCCGAAGCTGCGGCCGGCGAAGATCTCCAGCGTGTTGGTGCCGAGGCCGGAGATGTCGGCCAGCACCCTTTGGCGCGAGCCCTCGCCCAGCGCCACCACGCACACCACCGAGGCGATGCCGATGATGATGCCGAGCATGGTCAGGAAGGTGCGCAACCGGTGCGCTGCCATGGCGAGGAGCGCCATGCGTAACGCCTCCTTGAGGCGCCCGGCATAGGCGGGGGCCCGCGCGGCGCGGGAAATTGGCGCCGGAACCTGCCCCCGCGCAGATCCCGGCGCCCGCTCGGGCGGTGGGCGCCCGAAGCGATCGGAAAGGGCGGTGTCCATATGGGCGGTGTCGACACGCGCACCGCCCTTGCCGGGACGGTCGGCGACGATCTCGCCGTCGCGGATCTCGATGATGCGCTGCGCCCGCTCGGCCACGCCCATGTCGTGGGTGACGATGATGATGGTGCGGCCCTCGGCGTGCAGCTCGTCGAGGATGCGCAGCACCTCCGCGCCGCTCTTGCTGTCCAGCGCGCCGGTGGGCTCGTCGGCGAGGATCACCTGCGCCCCGTTCATCAGCGCGCGGGCAATGGAGACCCGCTGCTGCTGGCCGCCGGAGAGCTGGCCCGGCCGGTGGGTGGTACGGTCCGCCATGCCGAGCCGCGCCAGCAGGCCGCTCGCCCGCGTCCGCCGCGCCTCGGCCTGCGTCCCCGAATAGATGGCCGGGATCTCCACATTGCCCAGCGCGGTCAATTCCGAGAGCAGGTGATAGCGCTGGAAGATGAAGCCGAAATGCTCCCGGCGCAGCGCCGCCAGCGCATCGGCATCAAGGTCCGAGGTCTCCTGCCCGGCGATGCGGTAGGCCCCGCGCGTGGGCCGGTCGAGGCAGCCGAGGATGTTCATGAGGGTGGACTTGCCGGAGCCCGAGGCGCCGACGATGGCCACCATCTCCCCCTCGGCGATGGCAAGGGTGATGTCCTTCAGCACCGTGATGGTGCCTTCGCCGGCCGGATAGGCGCGGCTGAGGCCGCAAAGTTCAATGAGAGGCACTCGCTCCATGCGCATGGCTAGAACCCCATGGGCGGCGGGCCGGGCACGCGCGAGGCCGTGGCGGCGCCCTGCACCTTCTCGCCAGTCACCACCCGTTCGCCCGCCGTCAGCCCGGAGCGGATCTCGGCGGTGATCTTGTCGTTGAGACCCACCTCCACCTTGCGCCGCGCCAGCGTGCCGTCCGGCTCCACCACGCGCACGCTGTCGCCCGCCCCGTCGCGCTCGAGCGCGGTGGCGGGAACGGTGAGCACCCCTTTGGCCTCGCCGAGGACGATGTGCACCTCCGCCGTCATGTAGGTGCGCAGCCGCCCCTCCGGGTTCGGCACGTCGAACAGGCCCATGTAGTAGATGGCTGAGGAAGAACTGGACGAGGAAGAAGACGACGAAGAAGAAGACGTGCTCGTGGTGGTGAAGCTGCTGTCGGTCTTGATCGATTCCGGCGCCGGCTCGATGAACGCGAGCTTGCCGTCATAGCGGATGTCCGGGGCGCCGAGGATGGTGAACCACAGGGACATGCTTGGTGCCACCTTCACGATGTCGGCTTCGGAGATTTCCGCCCGCACCGTCATCACGTCGAGGGCGCCGAGGATGACGATGGTGGGCGCCGACTGGGTCGCGTTCACCGTCTGGCCCTCCTGGGCCACCAGAGCGAGCACGGTGCCGTCGATGGGGGCGGTGATGCGGGTGTAGCCGAGGTTGGCGCGGGCCGTCTCCACCGCGATGGCGGCCTCCACGATCTGCGCCTCCAGCGCCGCGAGCTGGGCGCGGGTGACCTTCACGGCGGCCTCGGCGGTCTCGAAGTCGGCCTGCGACACCGCCTTCTGCGCCACCATGGTGCGCTGGCGGGCCAGCGCCTGCTCGTTGAGGGTAAGGGTCGCCTCCTTCTCCGCCTTCTGGGCGCGGACATTGGCGAGCGACGCCTCCGCCGTGCCGAGCGCGTTCTGCTGGGTGACGGAATCGATCTCGGCCACGAGGTCGCCGGCCGTCACCTTCTGCCCCAGCCGCACCTTGACCGAAGTGATGCGGCCGGACGCCTGCGCGCCCACCGCCACCAGACGCGACGGCTTCAGCGTGCCGCTGGCGAGCACGGTCTCGGCCACGTCGCCCCGGGTGACGACAGCAGTCATCAGCGCGCTGCCGGGATCGGGCGCGGTGAATCGGGAATAGCCATAGGCCGCGACCGCAAGCAGCACCGCGAGCGCCCCCCAACGCCAGAGCCGGCGCGACGGGCGCGCGGGCAGCCTGGGCGCGGGGTCGCGGTGGGTGGCGGCCGGCGCCGGATCGAAGGGCGGAAGCGCGTTCATGCCGGCGGCCTCACTGGATTGCCGACGCCGGCAGGCGCGCGAAATGGGGGCCGGTATTGTCGTCCACGACCACCGGCATCGTCGTGTCCACCGCCCCGTCCCAGCCGCCGCCCAGCGCCTTGTTGAGCGCCACATAATAGGTCGCCACCGCCACCCGGCTCTCGATCAGCGCCGTCTCGGCCGCATAGAGCGAGCGCTCGGCGGTGAGCACGTCAAGGAAGCTCGACGAGCCCGCCCCATAGAGCGCGTGGGAGAGCCGCGCCGCCTCGCGGTAGGAGGCGGCGGAGGCGGTGAGCCGGCCGGTCTTGAGGCGCTGCTGGCCGAGGGAGACGGAGGCATTCTCCACATCCTCCAGCGCGGTGAGCACCGCCGCGCGATAGGCGAGGAACGACTGGTCGCGCTCTGCCTCCGCCAGTTCCTGCGCCGCCTTGAGCTGCCCGCCGGTGAAGATCGGCACCGTCAGTGTCGGCCCGAGCGACCAGCTGATGGAGGAGCCGCGCGCCAGATCCCCCAGTTGCGTTCCGGTGGTGTTGAGCGTGCCGGCGAGGCTGATGGAAGGATAGCGGTTGGCCGTCGCCTGCCCCACCAGCGCCGTGGACTGGCCCAGCCGCCGCTCGGCGGCGCGCACGTCCGGGCGGGCGGTGAGCACCTGCGCTGGAATGCCCTTGGGCACCGGCAGGCGCGGTGCCGGTACCGCGCGCGGACGCTCCAGCCGTCCGGTGAGCGCCGCCGGCTCCCGCCCCGTGAGCACGGACAGGCGATGCACGCTCTGGGCATAGGCCGCTTCAAGCTCTGGAATGTCCGCCTCGGTACTGGCCGCCTGCCCGGCCGCATTGGCCGCGTCCAAGGCGGAAGCGCCGCCGGCGTCGAGCTTGCGCCTGGTCAGCGCGGCGGTCTCGCGCTGGGCGCTCGCGGTGCGGCGGGCGAGCGCGATGCGCGCCTGATATCCGCGCGCGTCGATATAATTGGTGGCCACGTCGCCCACGAGGGTGACGAGGGCGGCGTCGAGATCGTCCACCGCTGCATCCGAGCCGTAGGCAGCGGCCTCCACGCCCCGACGGTTGGCGCCGAACAGGTCGATTTCCCAGCTGGCGTCGAGCCCCGCCTGATACTGGCCATAGGTGCTGGCGACGGTGACATCGCCCCCCGACCCCACGTTGCCGCCATTGTCGCCCCGTGTGGCGGAGGCGTTGCCGGTGACCTGCGGAAACAGGGCGCCCACCTGCTCGCGATAGGTGGCACGGGCCGCACGCACCTTGGCCTTGGCGGTCGCCACGTCGAGATTGCCGGCCACCGCTTCCTCCATCAGCCCGTCGAGCACGCCATCGCCCAGCCGCCGCCACCAGCGCTGGAGCTGCGGAGCGGCCTCCGCCCTCTCGCCGCGCCCGCTGCCCCAGTGGTCGGGCATGGCGAGTTGCGGTGTCTCGTAGTCCGGCCCCACGGCGCAGCCCGACAGGACCAGCGCCGCCAGCAGCCCGGCCGCCACCCGTGCCAGAATCCGCGTCGGAACCTGCGCCCGAACCCGCGCCAACACCCGATGCGTCATGGACGCCATGCCGGGACGTCCCGGCGCACAGAGGCGGGAGCGGAAGGGGTCGAGGGGGTGGGCCGGTTCATGGCCCCAGTGTCACGGTCGAGGTGACCGCAATAGGACCCGGGCGCATCGTTTGTTTTCCGTCCGTATCCGAACGTTTCCGCCTGGGGCCGGAACGCGCGCGGCGGCCCCCGCGTGGACAAAAAAGCGCCAACCGGAAGTGAACGATTTGCCCGCCCGATTGTTGAGCCCAAGGTCGGGCGCCGAAGCCGATGGGCACGGCCCTCGGCCGCGACAGGCCCCCCGGACCAACAAGGAGACGAACATGGCGATCATCCGCACCGGCTCGGCCCAGTGGAGCGGCGGCATCAAGGACGGCAAGGGCGCGATCTCCACCGAGAGCGGCGCGCTGTCCGCCTATCCCTACGGCTTCGCCAGCCGCTTTGAGAACCAGAAGGGCTCGAACCCGGAGGAGCTTTTGGGCGCCGCCCACGCCGCCTGCTTCACCATGGCGCTCTCGCTCATCCTCGGCGGGGCCGGCCTAACCGCCACCGACCTCCAGACCTCTGCCAAGGTGTCGCTGGAGAAGAAGGAGGCGGGCTACGAGATCACCGCCGTGGACCTCACCCTCACAGGCACCGTCCCCGGCGCCACCCCGGAGCAGTTCGCGGAACTGGCGGACACTGCCAAGGCCAACTGCCCCCTCTCCAAGGTGATCCGCGCCGCCATCAGCCTCAACGCCACGCTGAAGACCTGAGGGTCAGCCCTCAGCACTCACGCCGCCGATTTCTCCCAGTCGGCGGCGTGAGGTACCGCGTCGGCGATCATGCGATAGGAGGCGAGGCGCTTGTGGTGGTCGAACACATCGGACACGATCATCACCTCGTCCACCAAGGTCTCGGCCACGAAGGCCTCGATGCCGGCGCGCACGGTCTGCGGACTGCCCACCACGGAGCGGGAGAGGAAGCGGGCGGCCTGCGCCTTCTCCATGGGGGACCAATAGGTCTCGATATCGGCGATAGGCGGCTGGCTGAGGCCGCGGGCGCCACGGAAAATGTCCGCCACCGACATCTGCTGGGTGGTGGCGAGGTGGCGCGCCTCCTCGTCCGTCTCGGCGGCGATCACGTTGAGGCCGGCCATGGCATAGGGCCGGGAAAGCTGCGCCGAGGGCTGGAAGCGGGCACGATACAGCTCCAGCGCCGGGATCAGGTCCGCCGGCGCGAAATGGGAGGCGAACGCATAGGGCAGGCCCAGCGCCGCCGCCAGCTGCGCCCCATACGTACTCGATCCGAGGATCCACAGGGGCACGTTGGTGCCGGTGGCCGGCACCGCGAACAGGGACTGGCCCGGCTCGGCATCGCCCAGATAGGCCTGAAGCTCGATCACGTCATTGGGGAAATGGTCGGAATTGGTCAGCGAGCGGCGCAGCGCCCGCATGGTGTTCTGGTCGGTGCCCGGCGCGCGGCCGAGGCCGAGGTCGATGCGGCCGGGGAACAGTTGCGCCAGCGTGCCGAACTGCTCGGCGATGACCATGGGCGCGTGGTTGGGCAGCATGATGCCCCCCGCCCCCACCCGGATGTGGCGGGAGCCGGCGGCCACATGGGCGATGACCACGGAGGTCGCGGCGCTGGCGATGCCCTGCATGTTGTGATGCTCGGCCACCCAGAAGCGGCGATAGCCCCACTCTTCCGCGTGGGCCGCCAGATCGCGGGCATTGTCGAGGGCATCGCGGGGGCTGGACCCCTGCCGCACCCGCACCAGATCGAGAATGGAAAGCTGCACCATGAGACCCTGCCTCAACCGCGCTGGCGCCGCGCCCGGCACCAGACTTCAGGAAAGAGCGCGCGTTGCCCGGCCCGCCCCGCAAGCGTGCCGGCGCGTGCTCCAGCGGATCGCCCCGTCCTTCAGATAGGGAGGCGGGAGCCGCGGTAAAAGGCGTGCCCGCGTCTCAATCGTCCAGACCGGAAAACAACGCAGCGTCCGCGTGAAACAGCTCGGCGAGAAAATCCCGCACCGCGCGCACTGCCCCGTCGTCCGCGCTCAGGCGGTTGGTGAGCAGGAACAGGTCGCGCGTCGGCGGCAGAGGGACGAGGGGCACGGCGACCAGCACGCCCTCCTCCGCCGCAATGAAGTGCGGCAGAAGCGCAATGCCATGGCCGGCGCGGGCCGCGATGGCCTGGGTGGACTGGGTATTGGCCCGCACCGCCAGCCGCGCGCGGGGAAAATGCCGGGCGAGGAACGCCGCCTCCGGCAGATGGGCGTTGGCTTCGTCGAAGCCCACGAAGACCGGCGCCGCCCCCGCCGCGATCCTGTCGCGCCAGTCCGCCGTGCCGTAATAGCCGAAGGCGAGGGTGGCGAGGCGCCTTGCGATCACGTCCGCATCCAACCCCCGCGCATCCTTGGGGGCGCCGAGGCGCAGGGCGATGTCGGCCTCGCGGCGGGCGAGGCTCGCCAGCCGCCGCTCGGAAACGATCTCGATGTCGATGGCCGGATGGCGCTGCGCGAGGGCAACGAGGCGCGGCATCAGATAGAGGTCGGCGAGGCTCGGCGTGGCGGCGATGCGCACGAGGCCGCCCAGCGGCCGCTCCTCCTGCGCCCGCAGCAGGCGGCGGGCCGCCTTCTCCATGGCGTCGGCCGCCTCCAGAGCGCGGGTGCCGGCGGCGGTGAGCGCATAGCCGTCCGGCCGGCGCTCGAACAGCTTTTCGCCGAGCGCCTGTTCCATGGCGGCGACGCGCCGGGCCACGGTGGCGTGGTTGACGCCCAGCGCCCGCGCCGTCGCGGACAGGCTGCCATGCCGTGCCAGCGCCGCGAAGAAGCGGGCGTCTTCCCAGTCCGGCCCTGTGCGATTTCGATCAGCCATTGCGCAACAATAGCGGATTTTCGCGGAGCCTGAAGCGCGCCATGGTCGTCGCGAAACAGGAGCCTTCCCATGACCAGCCCGTCCGGCGACCTCACCCTCACCCTGATCGGCGGCCCCACCGTCCTGATCGAGACCTTAGGCCTGCGCCTCGTCACCGATCCCACCTTTGATCCGCCCCGCCTCTACCAGACCGCGCCAGTGCATTTCGAGAAGACCGTCGGCCCCGCCATTGAGGCCGAGGCGGTGCTGCCGCTCGACGCGGTGCTGCTGAGCCACGACCAGCACCTCGACAATCTCGACCACGCCGGCCGCGCATTGCTGCCCAAGGTGGGCACCGTCTTCACCACGCAGGCCGGCGCCACCCGGCTGGGCGGCGAAAATGTCCTCGGTCTCGCCCCGTTCGAAACCACCACCCTCGACGTGCCGGGCAAGGGCCGGCTGTTCGTCACCGCCGCCCCGGCGCGCCATGGCCCGCCGGGGATCGAACCCATTTCCGGCGATGTGGTGGGCTTCCTCCTCGGCCGCGACGCGCCGGGGGACCTCCTCTATGTCACCGGCGACACGGTGTTCTACGAAGGCGTGGCCGAGGTGGCGCGGCGGTTCGCGCCCAGGGTGGTCATCGTCTTCGCCGGCTCGGCGGAGCCGCGCGGCCGCTTCCACATGACCATGGATGCCAACGACGCGCTGGAAACCGCGAACGCCTTTCCCGATGCCACGCTGGTCGCCGCCCACACCGACGGCTGGGTGCATTTCAAGGAGAGCGCCACGGAGCTGGCCGCCGCCTTCGCCACCCTCGGCATCGCCGAGCGCCTCGTCCCGCTGGAGCCCGGCCGCCCGACCGTGTTCGCGGCCTGAGGAGGGGCGCGCGCCTTTTCCTGAAGGTATATGAACTGCGTCATATCCAGTTGCATTCAAAGGCGTATGCAGGCTGTGATCCCGGCAGAATCGGCGCCGGACGCAGGGAGCAACGCCATGCATCGCGAAAACCACCTCATCTCCCGCATCGGCTGGCTGCGGGCGGCGGTGCTCGGCGCCAATGACGGCATCATCTCCACGGCGAGCCTCGTGATCGGCGTTGCCGCCGCCTCCGCCACGGCCAGCGAGCCCCTGGTGGCAGGCGTCGCCGGGCTGGTGGCGGGCGCCATGTCCATGGCGGCGGGGGAATATGTCTCGGTCAGCTCCCAGGCCGACACCGAGGCGGCGGACATGGCCCGCGAGCGCAAGGAGCTGGCCGAGCAGCCCCGGGCGGAACTCGCCGAGCTGGCGCAGATCTATGTGGAGCGCGGCGTCGAGAAGGCGCTCGCCCTCAAGGTGGCCGAGCAGATGATGGCGAAGGATGCCTTCGCCGCCCACGCCCGCGACGAGCTGGGCCTGTCCGAGCACATGGTGGCGCGGCCAATCCAGGCGGCGCTCACCTCCGCCGGCACCTTTGCCGCCGGCGCCGCCCTGCCGCTGGTGCTCACCGCCGTGGCCCCGCAGGGGTCGATCCCGCTGGTGGTGGCGGGCGGCTCCCTGGCCTGCCTCGCCTTGCTCGGCGCGGTGGGCGCCCGCGTCGGCGGCGCCGATCTGCTGAAGCCCACGGTGCGCGTCACCTTCTGGGGGGCCTTCGCCATGGCCGTCACTGCCGCCATCGGCGCACTCATCGGCCACGCAGTCTGAGAAGGAGGGCCTCGCTCAGGTGCCGCGCGGGCCGAAGAGGAAAGCCCCGCTCAGCCGAAGGCGAAATCAGCCAGCGCATGCGCCCGCTGGAAGGCGGCGATGGCGCCCGCGATCATCTGCTGCTCGCCGACACCGTCCAGATCCGCGTCCTCCAGCCCGGTGGTGAAGCGGCGCCAATGGGCCAGGACACCCTCGTGCGCCGGGGCGAGGTGGCGGGCGCCGAACGCGGCCGTCAGCCCCAGCCCCTGCGCGCCCTTCAGCAGCACGGCGCCGCCGAGGCGCGAGCCTTCCAGCACATAGAGCCAGCCCAGCGCAGTGGCGGCATCGGGCAGGCCCATCGCGAAAGCCGGCTCCGGCGCACCGGCCGGGCGGCTGCGCGGCTGGCCGAGATCCGCGAGGTCGCGCTCCACCAGATGGAGCCGCGCACCCACGCCGGCCTCTGCCAGCAGCCCGGCCAGCGCCGGATGGCCGTACAACGGCGCGCCGTCCTCGTGGAGCAGGCGTTGAAACAGCAGGAAGCGCGCATAGCCGGCGCGGTCCGTGAACGCGCCCGCCGCCATGATCCGGGCATCGAGCCGGCCATGGACCGCCGCCGTTTCCGCCTTCAGGCGGGCCGCGCGGCCGAGGGCGGGCGCATCCACCGCATCCATCCCGGCGGCCCTAGCCGATGCCGATGGGCGCGGTGACGACGGTGCGCAGGCCGGGGGCGTTGTCGAGGTCCTCCAGCGTGCCGTTGAGGCTCTGGACCATGGCGTTGAGAATGACGGTGCCGAAGCCCTGCCGCGCTCCGGTCTTGCCGGCGCCCCGGTCGGCCACCACCAGCCGGAAGCGGTCGCGGTTCTGGTCGAGGGCGAGGATCAGCGGCCCCGGCGCGCCCAGATAGGCATATTTGGCCGTGTTCAGCACCAGCTCGGTGAGGATGAGGCCGAGCCGCACCGCGCGGTCGGCGGCCATCAGCACCGGCGCGAGGTCGAGCATCAGGTGTGCGCGCCACTCAGCCCCGAGGGAATTGGTGACTTCGTGCGACAGGTCCGTGAGGTAGCGCGACAGGTCCACCGTCTCCACCTGTTCGCCGCCATAGAGCTGGCGGTGGACGAGGCCCACGGCGGCGATGCGGCGCTCGGCCTCGGCGAGCGCGTCGCGCGCGGGGGCATCGCCCAGGGTGCGGGCCTGCAGCCGCAGGAAGGAGGCCACCAGTTGCAGGCTGTTCTGCACCCGGTGGTTCACCTCGTTCATGAGGTGGTCCTTGTACTGGAGCAGGCGCTCGTTCTCGACCACGGTGGCGGAGAGCTGGCGGTTCAGCTCGCGGATCCGGCGCTGCTGGCGGGCCTGAAGCAAAGTGTGGGCGAGGCGCTGGGCGGTCTCGGTCTCCACCAGCGTCCAGCGGCGCGACCGCCCGCGCACGGTCTCGCTCCAGGCCGCGAAGGAGGCGCGCGGCGTCAGCTCCGCCTGCGGATCGGCGGACGAGGTCTTGTGCGGGTTGCCGGCCCAGTTCACCACCTCCACCTGCTCGGCGCGGAACCACAGCAGGACCAGCGGCTCCTCGCCCGGCACGGTCAGGGCGAGCAGCCCGCTCGCCCGCGCGTCCACCGCGCCGGAATCGGCGGGCAGGTGCTCGGACAGGGCGTGGGTGCTGAAGGCGCGCACCTGCGCCTGCGTCTCCACCCACTGCGCGATGCGCCGGACGGTTTCCTCATCCGGACAGCGGCCCTTGGTCAGGAGCATGGACCCGGCCACGGCGGCGAAGCCGTCGGCGCTCAACGCCCGGCACAGGTCGTCGCCGTGCCGGTCGAGCACCTCCTCCACCGCGAAGTCACCGGCGAGCGCGTCGGCCAGCGCGTCCTCGGCGGCGCGCAGCCGGATGCGCTCGCGATAGAGTACCGCGTCCACCTTGGCGCGGATCTGCCGGGCAAGGTTGCCCGCCAGCGACTGGCAGGCGAGGCGCAGCTCGTAGGGCAACAGCCGCGCCGTGCGGTGATGGCAGGCCACCAGCCCCCACAGTTGCCCATCCTTCACGATGGACACCGAGGCCGAGGCCCCCACCCCCATGTTCTTCAGATATTGAACATGGATGGGTGAGACCGAGCGCAGCCCGAGGTCGCTCATGTCCAGATCGCTCCAGTCGGGCCCAGCGCCGTCGGTCGCGGCGGGCCGCAGCGGCGCGGGCACGTAGGCCACGTCGGGGATGACGCGCACGCGGTTGCGCACATATAGCGCGCGCGCCTGCCGAGGCACGTCGCCGCCGGGGAAGTGGTGGTTGAGGAAGGAGCCCATCTCCGGCGCCTTGGCCTCCGCCAGCACCACGCCGGCCTCGTCCTCGCGGAACTGGTAGATCATCACCCGGTCGAAGCCGGTGATCCGGCGGAACGCCTGCGCCGCCTCCGCGCACAGGGCGCGCAGGTCGGGCGCTTGCTCGAACCGGGTGGCGGAGGCATCGAGACCGGCGAGGATATCCGCGGCCGCCAGCGGCGCGCCGGCGGGCTCCAGTTCCACCAGCAGGCCCCGGCCGGAGGCATGGATCTGCACCTCGAAGGTCTCGTCCCGTCCCGCCACCCGCCCGACCCGCACCGTGCCCACCGCCGCCGCACCGAGCAGGGCGGCCACGTCGCGGCCGAGCAGCGCCCCGAGGTCGCGCCCGGCCCAGTCGGCGGCGAGCCGGCCCTCCACGTCGCCCGCCGCGGCGACCACCTTGAGGGTGCGCGAATCGGCCACCAGCAGCAGGCCGTGGGGCTGGATGGCGCCCGGCCTGTGGATCGGCTCGCGGTCGCACACGGTAAGAGGGTCGAGATCGGAGCGGGCCAGGCGGCGGGAGGTCGCGTCTTCCATCAACTCAGGCTTTGCATCGGTGGCGGTAGGGCATGAACGGCGTACGCATCGACCTTAGGCTCGGTGGGCCCGGCGGGCATGGCAAGCGGAGGCTCTACCGTGCACGGCCGAATCTACCGGTAAGCCATGTCGATCAACGCCATCCATTGCACGACGGTTCCGGCCAAGCCAAACGCACCCGTGAGCTGGTAAAATCGCGCAGGCTGACGGCGGCGCAATCGCCGTTTGCGACCATGCATCCGGCGGGCGGGCGGCCGCCATGGCATTGGCGCAGTTCCTGCTTATATCCTCGCATCGCCATGAAGATCCAACAGCTCACCCGCGAACTGATCGAATCCGGCGGCATCGATGCCATTGCGGCACGGGACGCCCCGGCCCTGCGCGTGCTCACCGACGCGGAGCGTGCCGCCTCGCTACGCGCCACCTTGGACGCGCGCCCCGACGGGGACGCCTGGCTGTTCGCCTATGGCTCGCTGATCTGGAACCCCACCGTGCATGCGCAGGAACACCGTACCGCCCGCATCGAGGGCTGGCACCGGGCCTTCTGCCTGACCACCGTGCTCGGGCGCGGCACCACCGACAATCCCGGCCTCACGCTGGGCCTGGACGAGGGCGGCGTCTGCCACGGCGTCGCCCTGCGCATCGACGATGCGATCCTGGAGCGCGAGTTGTCCATCCTGTGGCGGCGGGAGATGCTGTCAGGCGCCTATGTACCGCGCTGGCTGGACGTTTTCGATGCAGATGGCGCGCGCTTCGGCAGCGCCATCTCCTTCACCATCGACCGCGCCAGTTGCCAATATGCCGGCCGCCTCCCCCGCGCCGAGATCATCCACCGGCTCGCCAACGCCTCCGGGGCCATCGGCTCGGCGGCGGACTATCTGTTCCAGACCTGCGAAGGTCTGCGCGCCCTCGGCATCCCCGACCCGGTGCTGGAGGCGCTGGCCGAGGAAGTGGCAGCCGCCCGCGACGAGAAGCTGGCGCGGGAGGAGTGAGGCCGTCCCGCTGGTTCGGATTCCCCCGCCTTACACCAGCGCGGTAGGCAAAGGCTCGCCGGCGAAGTGCGCCACCAGATTGGCAAGCACAAGGTCCGCCATGGCCTGCCGGGTTTCGCCGGTGGCGCTCGCCATGTGGGGCGTGAGCACCACGTTGGGCAGGCCGAAGAAGCCGTCCGGTACCCGCGGCTCGTCGGCGAACACGTCGAGCGCGGCGCCGCGGATGCGGCCCTCCTTCAGCGCCGCCAGCAGCGCCGGCTCATCCACCAGCGAGCCGCGCGCCACGTTGACGATGATGCCCTTCGGCCCGATGGCATCGATGACCGAGCGGTCGATGACGTTGCGCGTCTCGGCGGAGGCCGCCGCCGCCACCACGAACACATCGCTGCGCGCCGCCAGCGCCTGGGGCGTGTCTTCAAAATCATACGGCACATCGAGCTTGACCCGGTCGCTGTAGGCGATCTGGGCGTCGAAGCCCTCCAGCCGCCGCGCGATGGCCCGGCCGATGCGGCCCAACCCGAAAATGCCGAAGCGCCGCCGCGAGACCTTGGCGCCCAGCGCCAGGTCCCCGCCCAGCCACTGGCCGGCGCGCACATAGGCATCGCCCTTCACGATCTGCCGCAGCAGGGCGATGGACAGGCCGATGGCGAGGTCCGCCACGTCCTCGGTGAGCACGTCCGGCGTATTGGCGACGCGGACGCCCCGGCGCTTGGCCTCGTTGAGGTCCACCTTGTCGAAGCCCACGCCGTTGATGGCCACGATCTCCAGCGCCGGCAGCTTCGCGCCGAGGTCCGGCGGCAGGCCCAGATGGCCGCCGGTGACGAAGCCGCGGATGGCACCGGCGTGGCGGGCGAGGAAGCCCTCGGGGTCCTTGTCCTCAAAGAAGCGATGCACGGTGAAGCGCTCGGCCAGCGCTGCCTCGAGGCCCGGCATCAGCGGGCAATACTGGATGATCTCGGGTTTCATGTGTGTCCTCTGACAAATGGCCGGAAGATGCCTCGGCTTTAGGAGCCCGTCTGGAAACTCAAAAAGGCATAATCGCGATGACTCCCGTCATGCCCGGCTTGACCCGGGCATCCACGTCGAACCGCTTGAGACAGCTTGTGAATATCGCCCCCAGCCTTGCCGCGTGGATGGCCGGGTCAAGCCCGGCCATGACGGCGATTAGGGGGCGTGAGCGCTGCAGGCGCCCACTTGGGTGAATAACCGAACAGTCTCTGAGAACCGATGCTGCGGGGCTGGGTGGGACCCCTCCCCTTTAAGCCGGCAGATCACTGCCCCCGCGATTACTTCACGTCGGCCTTCAAGAATTGCCGCATCTCCGGGGTCTTCGGGTTCTCGAACAGGTCGCGGGAGGGGCCGG
This sequence comes from Xanthobacter versatilis, assembly GCF_043193975.1. Lineage (NCBI taxonomy): Bacteria > Pseudomonadati > Pseudomonadota > Alphaproteobacteria > Hyphomicrobiales > Xanthobacteraceae > Xanthobacter > Xanthobacter versatilis. The sequence goes on from NZ_JBAFVB010000008.1 coordinate 30,711, forward strand.
CCTCATGGATGCGGCCCTGGTGCATGAACACCGTGGTGTTGGCGACGCGGCGGGCGAAGCCCATCTCATGGGTCACCAGCAGCATGGTCATGCCGTCGCGGGCGAGCTTCTCCATCACCGCCAGCACCTCGCCGGTGAGTTCGGGATCGAGCGCCGAGGTGACCTCATCGAACAGCATCACCTTGGGCTGCATGGCCAGCGAGCGGGCGATGGCGACGCGCTGCTGCTGGCCGCCGGAGAGCTGGTCGGGATAGGCCTCGATCTTCTCCGACAGGCCCACCAGCGCCAGCACCTCCTCGGCCTTCTTGCGGGCGGTGGCCTTGTCCACGCCCTTCACCCGGCGTGGGGCGAGCATGATATTTTCCGCCACGTTGAGGTGGGGGAACAGATTGTAGCTCTGGAACACGATGCCCACGTCGGTGCGCAGCTTGCGCAGGGCGGCGCGGTCGGGGGTCACATCGTGGCCGGCGACGCGGATGGCGCCCGACTGGAACTGCTCCAGCCCGTTGATGCAGCGGAGCAGCGTGGACTTGCCCGAGCCCGAGCGGCCGATGAGCGCCGTGACCTCGCCGGGGGCGACGGAGAGCGAGACGCCCTTGAGGACTTCCACCGCGCCGAAGCTCTTGTGGACCTGGTCAATGACGACTTCCGACATGGAGCCTCCTTTCCAGCCAGCGCGAGAGCTGGGACATGGGGTAGCAGATGACGAAGTAGAGCGCGGCCACGGTCAGGAACACCCGGAACGGCTGGAAGGTGGCGTTGTTGATGAGCTGGCCGGCCCGCGTCAGTTCCACGAAGCCGATCAGGGCGGCGATGGAAGTGTTCTTCACCAATTGGACCAGAAAGCCCACGGTGGGCGGCAGGGAAATCCGGATCGCCTGCGGCAGGATGATATAGAGATACTGCTGCGGGATGGTGAGGGCCAAGCTTTCGCCGCTCTCCCACTGGGGTTTCGGCACCGCCTGGATGCAGCCGCGCCAGATCTCGCCCAGATAGCCCGAGGCATAGATGGACATGGACAGGCCGGCGGCCACGATGGCCGGCAGTTGGTAGCCGGCAAGGCTGAGGCCGTAATAGCTGAGGAACAGGATCATCAGCACCGGGATGCCCTGGACCACCTGGATGTAGACGCCAGCGGCGATGCGCAAAGCGCTGGTGCGGGCGGTGCGCATGAGCGCCACCAGGAAGCCGGCGATGCCGCCGCCCACCATGGCCAGCCCCGTGAGGGCCAGCGTCCACTGGAGGCTTTCCAGCAGGAAGTAGAATTCATTGAGGCCGAAGCTGCGCAGGAACATCACACCGCCTCCACCTTGAGGGTGGGCTGTACGGCGCGCCCGCCGGGCCGCCCGAACAGGCGCCAGCCGATGAGCGCGAGCCCGCCGCGCAAGGTCAGCGCCAGCGCCAGATAGATCAGCGTGACCGCGATATAGACCTCGAACGAGCGATAGCTCTGCGACTGGGCGTAGGAGGCGGCGGCAGTCAATTCCGGCGTGGAGATGGCCGAGCACACGGATGAGGCCAGCATCATCAGGACGAACTGGCTGCACAGGGAGGGATAGACCTTCGCCACCGCCGGCAGAATGATGATATCGCGGTAGATCTGCAGCTGGGTGAGGCCCAAAGCTTCGCCCGCCTCGATCTGCGACTTGTGGATGGATTCGATGCCGGCGCGGATGATCTCGGTGGAATAGGCGGCAAGGTTGATGGTCATGCCGATGAGGGCCGCCGTCACCGCCCCCACCCGGAAGCCCAGGGTGGGCAGGCCGAAATAGATGATGAACAGCTGCACCAGGAACGGGGTGTTGCGGATCACCTCCACATAGGCATCCACCAGGAAGCGCACCGCCCCCCCGCGCACGCTGCGCAGCGAGGCGAGCACCACGCCGAAGAAGGTCCCGGCGGCGATGGAGGCCACCGACAGCCAGACGGTCATCAGGAGCCCGTCGAAAAGCTGCTCGCGATATTGCGCGAGCACCTCCAGCCTGAGTTCATAGGGCATGGCGAAGCCTCTCTGCGCGGCGACGAAATCAGAAGGTGGGCAGGCTCGCCGGGAAGGGCTCGCCGGTCCATTTCACCGCGATGGCGTCGAGCTGGCCGGAGACTTTCATCAAGTAGATGAGGGTGTCGAGATAGTGCAGCAGCTCGAAGTCGCCGGGCAAAGTCGCCATGGAATTACCCTGGCGGAAGAACGGCTGGCCCACCTGCAGGCCGGCGCTCGGCATCTGCTTCAGCAGCGCGGCGGCAACCGTAGAGGGCAGCGCGGTGCCGTCCACCTGGCCGGACAGCAGGGCCTGGGCGGTGGTGGCGTCGTCCTCGTAGACCACGAGCTCGAGGCCAGGCACGTTGGCACGGCGCAGGGCGGTTTCCTGCGAGGAGCCGCGATTGACGGCGATGCGCTTGCCCTTGAGATCGCCGACCACGTTGTAGACTTTCCCCGGCCCCGACACGACCACCATGTTGAAGGCGCTGTAGGGGGTGGTGAACATCACCGTCTTGGCCCGCTCGCCGGTGGGGGCAAGGGTCGCCACGAGGAAGTCCACCTGCCCGGTCTGGAGCGCGGGAATGCGCGCCGGCGGCGTCACCGGCACCAATTCCACCGGCAGGTTGAACATGGTGCCGACGAGATTGGCCACGTCCACGTCATAGCCGGCCGGCTTGCCGTGCTCGTCCACCATGCCCATGGGGGGGGCGCCGGTGAGCACGCCGATGCGCACCTTGCCGCGCTTCTGGATGTCGGAAAGGCTGGTGGCGTCGGCGCTGCCGGCGACAAGGCCTGCCAGCGGGCCGGCGGCGGCAAGCGCCAGCGCCCCGGCCGCGATGAAGGTGCGGAACATCTTTCGCATGGGTCAGGTCCTCCCGATTTTGGTCGATTTTTACTTCAAGGCTGCATCCCCGGGTCTTCGCGCCCGGATGAGGGATGCCGCGCGCGAGACTCAAAGCGTCGCCAGAACGCCGCCGTCCACGTAGAGAATCTGGCCGTTGACGAAATCGGATCCGGGCGAGGCGAGGAAGATCACGGCGCCCTGCAATTCCTCCACCCTGCCCCAGCGGCCGGCGGGGGTGCGGGCCTTCAGCCAGCGGTCGAAATCGGGGTTTTCCACCAGCGCCTGATTGAGCGGGGTGGCGAAATAGCCCGGCCCCACCGCATTAATCTGGAGGCCGTGGCGGGCCCAGTCGGTGCACATGCCGAAGGTGAGGTTGCGCACGCCGCCCTTGGCCGCCGTATAGGGCGCCACCGAATAGCGCGCCGCCGCGCTCATGAGGCTGCCGATATTGATGATCTTGCCGCGCCCGCGCTTGATCATGTGGCGGGCCACCGCCTGGCCCACGAAGAACACGCTGTCGAGATTGGTGCGCATCACCTCGCGCCAGGTGTCCACCTCGAACTCCTCCAGCGGCGCGCGGCGCTGGATGCCCGCATTGTTGACGAGAATATCGATGGGGCCATGGTCCTTTTCGATGACATCCACGGCCTCGACCACCGCCTTGGGATCGGTCACATCGAAGGCCGACCGTTCCACCGCGATGCCCTGCGCGGAAAGCTGCTCCGCCGCCTTGGCGAGCTTGGCCTCGTCGCGGCCATTGATGACCACGCGGGCGCCGGCGCGGCCCAGGCCCTCGGCCAGCGATAGGCCTATGCCCTGCCCTGATCCGGTGACCAGTGCGCGCTTGCCGCTGAGGTCGAACAATTGCAGGGACACGCTGTCCTCCTCCCCATGCCGGAGCGCATCTGAAATGTGCGCCGCTCTTGCGCGAACTGTATTTCATGATATCGGTAACATGACAAGAGGCAAAGCGGACCGCGATCCGCACATTCGCCGCCCGAGCTGCAAGGAGAGGAAACATGAAGGCCGCCGTCATCCACGCCGCCAAGGACCTGCGCCTCGACGAGTGCCCCGAGCCCGAAATGGCTGCCAACGAGGTGCTGGTGTCGTTCCGCGCCGGCGGCATCTGCGGCTCGGACCTGTCCTATTACGGCAAGGGCCGGGTGGGCGATTTCGCCCTCAAGCAGCCCATGGTGCTGGGCCACGAGATTTCCGGCGAGGTGATCAAGCTCGGCGCGTCCGTGAGCACTTTGGCGCTCGGCGACCATGTGGCGGTGAACCCGAGCCGGCCGTGCCTGGAATGCGACTATTGCCGCGCCGGGCGCAGCAACCTGTGTCGCAACATGCGCTTCTTCGGCAGCGCCGCCATCTATCCCCACGTGCAGGGCGCCTTCTCCGAGACCTTCGTGTGCCGCGCCGACCAGTGCGTGAGCGTGCCCCGCGACATTCCCTTCCGCCGGGTGGCCATGGCCGAGCCGCTGTCGGTTGCCATCCACGGCGTGCGCCGGGCCGGCGAGCTGGCGGGCAAGCGCGTGCTCATCGCCGGGGCCGGGCCCATCGGCATGCTGCTCGCCATCGCCGCGCGGCGGGTGGGGGCAAGCTTCATCGCCATCACCGACATCGTGGACGCGCCGCTGGAGCTGGCCCGCGCCGCCGGGGTGGACGAGACCATCAACGTCGCAACATCCCCCGAGAAACTGGCCCGCTACGAGAAGGACAAGGGCTTCTTCGATGCCGCGCTGGAAGCCACCGGCGTGCCGCAGGCCCTTGCCTCCCTGTTCAAGGTGGTGCGGCCGGGCGGACGGGTGGTGCAGCTGGGCATGATGCCCCCCGGCGACGTGCCGGTGCCGGCCAACATGCTGATGGCGCGGGAGATCGATTTCGTCGGCGCCTTCCGCTTCTCCGGCGAGTTCCACACCGCCGTGGACTGGCTGGTGCGCGGCCTCATCGATGTGGAGCCGGTCATGTCCGCGGACCTGCCCATGAGCCGTCTGGACGAAGCCTTCCAGCTCGCCGCCGACCGCAGCCGCGCCATCAAGGTGCATCTGCATTTTTGAACCGGCACGTGTGAACGCACCCGCCCCATCCGCATTCCGCGCCGGTCCGACGCCCGCGCGCCGCTTCATCTGGAGACACTTATGTTCACGCGCAGCGCCGTCTTCGAGGGCACCATCCATCCCGGCAAGGAAGACGCCTTCTTCGCCATCGTGGAGAACGAGCTTCTGCCCATCTGGAAGCGCATGCCGAACGCGCAGGCGGTGCGCGTGATGCGCACGGTGGAGCCCGATGCGGGCGCCCCCTCCATCGTGATGGTGCAGGAGGTGGACTATCCCTCGCGCGAGGCCATCGCCGAGGCGCTCGCCTCCCCGGTGCGTAGCGAGGGCCGGGCCGCCACCGATCGCCTCGCCGAATTCTTCGACGGCCGCTTCTACCATTTCGTCTATGAGCGGATGGCACCTCGGTAACGTCACTCGATTTCGTTGAGGAAAACCGCGCTTTCGGGCGAAGCAGTTCCTGGCTCACCTGAATAAAATGCGAAAATCCAAGTAGAAATACAGATCCCGCGCGCCCCCGCGCGGGATCTTCCCCGGCAGGAGAGCGGACCCAAGCCATGTCCCGACCAACCCAGAAGCCCACCATGCGGGATGTCTCGCGCCTCGCGCGGGTCTCCCCCATGACCGTTTCGCGGGTGTTCACCGATCCGGACACGGTGGCCGCGCCCACCCGCGAGCGGGTGCTGAAAGCGGTGGAGCAGCTCGGCTACCTGCCGGACCTGGTGGCCGGGGCCCTGTCCTCGCGGCGCACCAATTTCGTCGGGCTGATCCTGCCGACCCTGACCAACTCCAATTTCGGCGACACCGCCCAGGGCCTCGCGGAAGTGCTGAAGGCCGACGCCACTCAGCTCCTCATCGGCTACACCCTCTATCAGGTGGCCGAGGAAGAGCGCCTCGTGCGCGCGCTGCTGCCCCGCCGCCCGGACGCCATCGTCATCGCCGGCTCGGTGCACACGGCCGCGACCCGCACCCTGCTCGACCGCGCCGGCATCCCGGTGGTGGAGATCTGGGAGCAGCCGGACCAGCCTCTCGACCGCGCCGTGGGCTTCTCCAACTTCGAGGTGGGGCGCGCCGCCGCCCGCCATCTAATCGCGCTCGGCCACCGCAAGATCGGCGCCATCGGGCCGGAGGCCGACGCGGACCTGTGCGACCATCGCGCCGACACCCGCCTGAAGGGCTTTTCCTCCATGCTGCGCGAGGCCGGCCTCTCCGACGCTTTGGTGCTGCGCCACGGACTGCCGCCGGCCTCCTTCGAGCACGGCGCCAACGCCATCGGCGCGCTGCTCGCGCGGGCGCCGGACGTGGAGGCGGTGTTCGCCGTGTCCGACCTCGCCGCCTTCGGCGCGATGATGGAGCTGAAGCGGCGCGGCATCGACGTTCCAGGGCAGATCTCCCTGATCGGCTTCGGCAATTTCGAGGTGGGCCGCCTCAGCTATCCGGCCATGACCACCATCGGGGTGGATGCCCGCGCCATCGGTGCCGCCGCCGGCACCATGCTGCGCGCCCTGCTGAAGCGCGACGCGCAGGAAGCCGAGGTGGAGCGCAACGTGGACGTGGGCTTCACCCTGATCGAACGCGAAACCACCGCCCCGCGCACCGCCGCACCGGCCAAGGCACGCAAACGCCCGACCGCCGCCGCGGCCGGCAACCAACCAAAGACCGCTGCCGGCCCCCGCCGCACGCAGGCCGCGAGGGAAACGCCATGACACAGGTGCACAAGCCCGACGTCGCAGTCATCGGCGCCGGCATCATGGGCAGCGCCATCGCCCAGCGCCTGCTGGACACCGGCCATGGCGTCCATGTGTTCGACATCGATGCCGCCCGCGTGGCGGCGCTTGCGGCCAAGGGCGCCACCGGCCACGCCAGCGTCGCGGCGGCGGCGGGCGCGGCGCCTTTCGTCATCCTCAGCCTGAACCGCGCCGACATCGTGGAAGCGGCGGTGTTCGGACCGGACGGCGTCGCCTGCGTGGCCGCGCCGGAGCGGATGGTGATCGACATGTCGTCCATCGACCCCGGCGCCACCAAGCGCCTGGCCGAGCGGCTGAAGCGCGAGACCGGCATGGCCTTCGTGGATTGCCCGCTCTCCGGCGGCGTGCCCGGCGCCCTTGAGGGCCGACTGACGGTGATGGCGGGGGGCGAGCCCGACCATGTGGAGCGCGCCCGCGCGGTGATGGACGATCTTTGCGCCAACTACACCCGCATGGGCGGTCCCGGCGCCGGGCAGACCACCAAGCTCGTCAACCAGCTATTCTGCGCGGTGCTGTTCCAGGCCGTGGCGGAGGCGGTGAAGCTGGCCGAGGCCGGCGGCGTCGACCCCGCCGCCATTCCCGTGGCCCTGAGCGGCGGACGGGCCGATTCGCGGATCCTCGGCGAGTTCATGGCCAAGTTCGCGGCGCGCGACTACACCTCCACCGGCCGCATCGAGAACATGCTGAAGGACCTGGAATCCGTGCAGGCTTTCGCCATGGCCACCCGCACCCCGCTGCCCATGACCTCCTTGGTGACCGAGATCCACCGCCTCCTGCAGGCCGCGGGCCTCGGCGGCCGCGACACCGCCGAAATGATGCGCCTGCTCGACGGCACGGCGTAGGCCCCCGGCCAGCCGTCCCAGCCCCTTCACAGCAGAGACTTCCCCTGGGACACCCCCTCGGGATACCGCACCGCGCGGGGGTGTCACGATCTGGCATAAGACGAACGGCGGATCGTTGAGTTGCGTCACCCGAAAGTATAAGCTTCCGGCGTCTTCGGAAAAAACCGCTCCCGCCGTGGACGAACGCAACTGCAATACGCCCCAAATACCGCTAAACTTCTGATTTGAAGCGCTTCTTTGCCCCACAAGCCCCTGTGTGCAGTGCGGGAGCCTGTCGCAGGAGTATCGCCGAAAGTACGGTATCTCCCCAACTAGCGCCGACGGCGCGGCTGGTCCAGATTGCAGGCGCGACGTGTGGCCCGCTCAAGCCCGGCGTCGTCCACGATAACAATCAGGTCCGCGGCATATCCGTGGACCCAAAGGGAGGGGCTCCGATGGACGCATCTCTGGCCGCCCGCATTGCGGCCGACCCCAATTACCAGAAGCTGAAGGCGACGCGCTCGCGCTTCGGCTGGACTCTCACTTTAGCGATGCTGGTCGTTTACTACGGCTTCATCCTGCTTATTGCCTTCGACAAGGCCGTTCTTGCCGCGCGTATCGGCTCGGGCGTGATGACATGGGGTATTCCCATCGGCTTCGGCGTGATCGTCTTCACGATCCTCATCACCGCCGTCTACGTCCGCCGCGCGAACAGCGAGTTCGACGACCTTTCCGAGAAGATCAAGCAGCAGGTGCTCAAGTGATGTCGACGCATGCTTTCATCGGCAAGGCGGCGCGCCTTGCGGGCCTCGCCGCCCTTGCGCTTGTCCCCACGGCGGCCTTCGCGGCCGAGGCCATCGGCGCCTCGGAGAAGCAGGCCACCAACTGGACCGCGATCGCTATGTTCGCGATCTTCGTGGTCGGCACCCTCTTCATCACCAAGTGGGCGGCCTCGAAGACCAAGTCGGCGGCCGACTTCTACACCGCCGGCGGCGGCATCACCGGCTTCCAGAACGGCCTCGCCATCGCCGGCGACTACATGTCCGCGGCCTCGTTCCTCGGCATCTCCGCGGCGGTGATGAGCTCCGGCTTCGACGGCCTCATCTACTCCATCGGCTTCCTTGTCGGGTGGCCCATCCTCACCTTCCTGATGGCGGAGCGCCTGCGCAACCTCGGCAAGTTCACCTTCGCCGACGTGGCCGCCTTCCGCTTCGCCCAGACCCCGGTGCGCGTGTTCGCGGCGTCCGGCACGCTGGTGGTGGTGGCCTTCTATCTCATCGCCCAGATGGTGGGCGCCGGCCAGCTCATCAAGCTGCTGTTCGGCCTCGACTACTGGATCGCGGTGGTGATCGTCGGCGCGCTGATGATGGTCTACGTGCTGTTCGGCGGCATGACCGCCACCACCTGGGTGCAGATCATCAAGGCGTGCCTGCTGCTCGGCGGCGCCACCTTCATGGCCATCATGGTGATGTGGCGCTACGGCTTCAGCCCGGAGAACCTGTTCGCGGCGGCGGTTGGCATCAAGACGCAGCTTGCGGCGGCCAAGCCCGGCATCGCCCCCGAGGCGGCGGCCGCGGCCGGCCAGTCCATCATGGGGCCGGGCACCTTCATCAAGGACCCGATCTCGGCCATCTCCTTCGGCATGGCGCTGATGTTCGGCACCGCCGGCCTGCCCCATATCCTGATGCGCTTCTTCACCGTGCCGAGCGCCAAGGAAGCGCGCAAGTCGGTGATGTGGGCCACCGGGTGGATCGGCTACTTCTACCTGCTCACCTTCATCATCGGCTTCGGCGCCATCACCTTCGTGCTGACCAATCCGGAATTCCTGGATGCCAAGGGCGGCCTCGTGGGCGGCTCCAACATGGCGGCGGTGCACCTGGCCCGCGCGGTCGGCGGCAACATCTTCCTCGGCTTCATCTCGGCGGTGGCGTTCGCGACCATCCTCGCGGTGGTGGCCGGCCTGACGCTCTCGGGCGCCTCGGCGGTGTCGCATGACCTCTATTCGACCGTGATCAAGAAGGGCAAGGCCGACAGCGCCTCGGAGCTGAAGGTCTCGCGCGCCACCACCATCTGCCTCGGCATCCTGGCGGTGCTGCTGGGCATCGCCTTCGAGAAGCAGAACATCGCCTTCATGGTGTCCCTGGCCTTCGCGGTGGCGGCCTCGGCCAACTTCCCGGTGCTGTTCATGTCGGTGCTGTGGAAGGACTGCACCACCAAGGGCGCCGTGGTCGGCGGCTTCCTGGGCCTTGCGGCCTCGGTGGTCCTGACCATCCTGTCGCCCTCGGTGTGGGAAGCCACGCTCGGCAACCCGGCCGGTTCCGCGCCGTTCCCCTACACCTCGCCGGCGCTGTTCTCCATGACGCTGGGCTTCATCGGCATCTGGCTGGTCTCGATCCTCGACAACAGCCAGCGGGCGAAGATCGACCGGGCCGGCTTCCCGGCGCAGCAGGTGCGCTCCGAAACCGGCATCGGGGCGTCGGAAGCCTCGGGTCACTGACCTAAAGGCCCTCCCGATGCCGCGGCCGGATCATCCTCCGCCCGGCACCGCAGACGAGGACAGCCGGACCAGCACCCCCCGGGCCGACACGGCCCGGGGACCGGATGCCCTCGCTCCCTCGGACACGCAAGCGTCCCCCAACCCGCCCGTCGCCGGGCGGGTTTCGTCGTCTCTGCCCAGGGCCCCGGCGGACCGGGGCCGGGAGAGCCTCGCTCAGGCGCCGCGCGGGCTTTCAGCCATGGCCGATGAAAACGCCTCACCTCCCAGGAACACGAACAGGGACACCAGCCGCGAGCGCCGCGAGTTCGTCTCGCTGATGACCTCGCGGGTGCGCGACGTATTCCTGCGCAAGCCGTTCTACGTGGACGGGTCCATGGACCTCGTCAGCCTGTGCCGCGCCCTGTCCGAGCGCGGGCTCAGCGAGGCCCTGGTGCGCGACGGCGGCCGCATCGGCATCTTCACCACCACCGACCTGCGCGACGCGCTGCTCAGCGAGACACCCCCCGCCCGCCTGCCGGTCCGCGAGGTGGCGACCTTCGAGCCGTGCTCGGTGCGCCCCGATGCCGAGCTGTTCGAGGCCCTCATCCTGATGCTGCGCCACCGCATCCACCGGGTGCTGGTGCGCGAGGGCACGGACGAGGCCGGCATCGTCGGCGTGCTGGGCCAGCTCGACCTGATGGCCTTCGTGGCCAACCACTCCCACCTCATCGCCCTGGAGGCCGAGCAGGCCACCAGCCTCGACGAGCTGAAGGCCGCCGCCCGCCAGATCGACAGCCTCGTCGGCGTGCTCGATGCCGACGGGGTGCGGGTGGAGGTGATCGCGGCGCTGGTGGGCGAGCTGAACCGGCAGGTGTTCCGCCGCCTGTGGGAGATGCTGGCCCCGGAGGACCTGCGGGCCCATTCCTGCCTCGTGGTGATGGGCTCGGAGGGGCGCGGCGAGCAGATCATCAAGACCGACCAGGACAACGCCTTGCTCTTGGCCGACGGCTTCACCTGCGACGACCTCGACGACATCACCGCGCGCTTCACCGCGGCGCTGATCGATTTCGGCTATCCGCCCTGCCCCGGCGGCATCATGCTGAGCCGGCCCCTGTGGTGCCAGAATGTGTCCGCCTTCAAGGACACGCTCCGGCAATGGATCCATGGCGGCGACCGCGACGGGCCCATGAATCTCGCCATCTTCCTCGATGCCGCCCCGGTGGCGGGGGACGCCGCGCTGCTGAAGGCGGCGCGGGACCATGTGGACTTCCTGATGATGAACGACGCCGGCTATTTCGCCCGCTTCGCCCAGGCGGTGGAGCGCTTCGGCGAGGGCGGCGGCTGGTGGACGCGGCTGCCGGGCCTCACCGGGCGGGCGGGCGCGGAAATCGACATCAAGAAACTGGGCATCTTCCCGCTGGTCCACGGGGTGCGGGCGCTGGCGCTGGAATATCGCATCGACGCGCTCGGCACCGCCGACCGGCTTCAGGCGCTGGTCGATACCGGCCACATGGAGGCGAGCTTCGCCCGCGACCTCACCGACGCGCTGCGCTTCCTCATCTCGCTGAAGCTCGCAAACAACCTGCGCCAGATCGCGGACGGCCGCCCGCCGGGCAACGCCATCCGCCTCACCGACCTCGGCACGCTGGAACGCCAGGCGCTGAAGGAGGCCCTCGCCATCGTGCGGGGCTTCAAGCAGTGGCTGTCCCGGCACTACCGGTTCGACGCCCTGTGAACGGGGACGACCAGAGCGCGGGCGACCCGCCGCTCCCCGCCCCTCGCGCGGCGGCGCCGGCCCACGCTGCGTCCGAGCGTGGGCCGCGCCCGCAACTCCTGCTGGCCCTGTTCGCCACCGGCGTGCTCGCCTTCAACTTCCCGCTGCTCATGGTGTGGGATGCGGATGTGAGCGTGTTCGGCCTGCCGCTCTTGCCGGTGGCCCTGTTCGCCATCTGGGCAGGGCTGATCGCCGCCCTCGCGGTGGCCAGCGAGCGCCGGCCCAAGGCGTCCCCCCCGATCCTGCCCCTGCGCGAGGGTTCGCCACAGCCCCCGGCCCAACAGCCACCCGCGGAGGCGCCATGATCTCCGCGCCCATAGTGGTGGGCGCGGCGGTGGTCTACCTCGCGCTCCTGTTCGCCGTCGCCGCCTTCGCCGACGCCCGCGCGCGCGCCGGCCGCTCGATCATCGGCAACGCCTGGATCTATGCCCTGTCGCTGGCGGTCTATTGCACTGCCTGGACCTATTTCGGCAGCGTCGGGCGCGCCGCCGCCACCGGCGTTTGGTTCCTGCCCATCTATCTTGGGCCCATGCTGGCCATGCTTCTGGCGTGGATCGTGGTGCGCAAGATGATCCGCATCGCCCACACCTACCGCATCACCTCCATCGCCGATTTCATCGCCAGCCGCTATGGCAAGAGCCCGCTGGTGGCGGCGCTGGTCACCCTCATCACCGTGGTGGGCATCGTGCCCTACATCGCGCTCCAGCTGAAGGCGGTGTCGGCCGGCTACCAGCTGCTCACCGCCTCCGGGACCGCCGGCAGCGGAACGAGCCCGGCCTGGTGGCAGGACGGCACGCTTCTGGTGACGCTGGCCCTCGCCCTGTTCACCATCCTGTTCGGCGCCCGCCACCTCGACAGCGCCGAGCGGCACGAGGGCATGGTGGCGGCGGTGGCGTTCGAATCCCTCGTGAAGCTCGTGGCCTTCCTCGCAGTGGGCGTGTTCGTCACCTACGGCCTGTTCAATGGCATGGCTGACATCTGGGCGCGGGCCAGGGCGGTGCCGGAGCTGGCCTCCCTGCTGCGCCTTGGCGGCACGGGCGGGGCTGGCGCCTTCGGCTATGCCCAGTGGTTCACGCTGACGCTGCTCTCCATGCTCTCGGTGCTGCTGCTGCCCCGCCAGTTCCAGATGATGGTGGTGGAGTGCGTGAACGAGCGCCACCTGAAGCGCGCCGCCTGGGTGTTTCCCGCCTATCTCCTCGTCATCAACATCTTCGTTCTGCCGCTGGCGCTGGGCGGCCTGCTGCTGGGCCCGAACGGCGCGGATCCGGAGACCTTCGTGCTGTCGCTGCCGCTGGCGAACGGGGCCACGGGGCTGGCGCTGTTCGCCTATGTGGGCGGGCTCTCCGCCGCCACCGGCATGCTGATCGTGGAGACCATCGCCGTCTCCACCATGGTCTGCAACGATCTCGTCATGCCGGCCCTGCTGCGGCGCAGGGATTTCGGCGCCCGGGCCGGCGGCGACCTCACGGCGCTGATCCTCAACATCCGCCGCGCCGCCATCCTCGCCATCCTGCTGCTGGGCTACCTCTATTTCCAAGTGGCGGGGGAGGCCTATGCGCTGGTCTCCATCGGCCTCATCAGCTTTGCCGCCGTGGCCCAGTTCGCCCCCGCATTGTTCGGCGGCATGTACTGGCGCGAGGCCACCCGCGCCGGGGCGCTGGGCGGCCTTTGCGGCGGCTTCCTGGTGTGGGCCTACACCCTGATGGCGCCCTCGGTGGCGAAATCGGGATGGATCGACGACGGCTTCCTTATCCACGGCCCGTTCGGCATCACCGCCCTCGCCCCGGAGCGCCTGTTCGGCCTTCAGGGCCTCGATAATCTCTCCCACTCCCTGTTCTGGAGCCTGCTGGTCAACGTCGCCCTCTATGTGGGCCTGTCCCTGTGGCGCGCGCCCTCGGGGCGGGAGGCGAGCCAGGCGCTCTTGTTCGTGGACGTGTTCGCCCGCGGCCATGCCACGGCCGCCGCGGGAGCAGCCGACCCGGTGTTCTGGCGCGGCCGCGCCCGCCCCGCCGACCTGATGGCGCTGGCAAGCCGCCTGCTCGGCCCCGACGCCGCGCGACAGATCTTCACCGAGCACGCCCACGAGAGCGGCGTCGCCGTCGGCACCGACCTCACCGCCGACGCCCGGCTGGTGGACAAGGTTGAGCGGCGCCTCGCCGGCGCCGTGGGCAGCGCCTCGGCGCGGGTGCTGGTGGCGGCGGTGGCGGAGGAGGAGCCGCTGAGCCCCGCCGATGTGCTGGAGATCCTCAACGAGGCATCGCAACTGCGCGTGTATGCGCTGGCGCTGGAGGAGAAATCCCGCTCGCTGGAGATCGCGTCGGCGGAACTGTCCGCCGCCAACGCCCAGTTGCGCACTCTGGACGAGCTGAAGGACGATTTCGTCTCCTCCGTCACCCACGAATTGCGCACCCCGCTCACCGCCATCCGCGCCCTGTCGGAGCTGATGCTGGACGCCCCGGACATGGAGGAGGCCCAGCGCCAGGAGTTCCTCGCCATCATCGTGGGCGAGAGCGAGCGGCTGGGCCGGCTCGTCAACCAGGTGCTGGACATGGCCAAGCTCGAATCCGGCCATGGCGAATGGCACAATGCCGACGTGGACCTGCGCCGCCTCGTGCGCGACGCCGTCACCGCCACCACCGAGCTGGCGCGCAGCCGGGGGGCGGAAATCGTGTTCGAGGCGCCGGAGACGGTGCCACTGCTGCGCGCCGACCCCGACCGGCTGACGCAGGTGGTGCTGAACCTCATCTCCAATGCGGTTAAATTCGTCCCGGCCGAGGGCGGGCGCGTCCACGTCAGCCTTCATGTGGAGGGCGACGGCCTCGTCGTTCGGGTGAAAGACAATGGCCCGGGGGTGCCAGAGGCCGAGCGCGACACCATATTCGAGAAGTTCCGTCAGGGCGGCGACGCCCTGACCCGCCCCCCCGGCACCGGGCTGGGGCTTCCGATCAGCCGCCGGATCGTGGATCATTTCGGCGGCAGGATGTGGCTGGAGAACCAAGACGGCAGCGGCGCATGCTTCGCGTTCCGACTGCCCTTCCAGCCAGATGCCGGAGCGGAAGGGCCTCGCCCTGCCGCATCCGAACCCGCAGGCAAGGTGAAAGCCCTGGCCGGCGGCAACACGAGGGAGGAAACGCCATGACCCCGCAATCCGGCCCCGCCCCGACCATCGGCGCCGTCGCCTGCACCAAGGTGCTCATCGCCGACGACGAACCCAATATTGTCGTCTCGCTGGAATTCATGATGAAACGCGAGGGCTTCGATGTGCTGGTGGCCCGTGACGGCCGCCAGGCGCTCGACACCATCCGCCGCGAGCACCCGCGCCTCGTTTTGCTCGACGCCACCATGCCCGGCATGTCCGGCTTCGACGTGTGCGAGGCGGTGCGCGCCGATGCCGACGTGCGCTCCACCTGCATCGTCATGCTCACCGCCAAGGGCCGCGAGACCGACATGGCGCGCGGTGTCGGCGCCGGAGCGGACGCCTATGTCACCAAGCCCTTCTCCACCCGCGATCTGGTGCAGCAGGTGAAGGACATGCTGGCCCGGGATTCCGCCGCCAGGGCCGTGGCGGCCAGCAACGCGGCGGCCGGCGAAATGCCGAAGGACCTGCCGGCATGAGCTTCGACCGGCGCCTGGCGCTGATCGTGCTGGCGCCGGGCGCACTTCTCGGGCTCTGGCTCCTCGGCGGCGCCGGCTTGCTTTATGCGGCTCTCGGCCCCGCCGACCGCGCCGCCGTCACCGACACCGTCGCGCCGCTGATCGACAGCCACGGCATGCTGGTGGTGCTGTGGTGGTTCCTGGCCGCGCTCGGCACCGGCGTCGTCGCCCTGCGCCTGCATGCCATCTATGGGGAGGCGCCGGCCCGTCTCGCCGATGCCACCCGCGTGCTGGCCGGCGACGCCGCCGCCCCGCCCCTTCCCCCGCAGTCCGGTACCGGCATGCGCGCGCTCGGCGAAGCCATCAACGCCCTCGCCGGCCAGCGCCGCGCCCTACAGGACGACATGGCCCGCCTCATCGCCGAGGCCAGCCGCGACGTGGCGCTCCAGCGCGACCAGCTCGCCGCCCTGATGGCGGAGCTGGAGCAATCGGTGGTGGTGCTCAATCTCGAAGGGCGGATCCTGCTCTACAATGCCCGCGCCCGCGCCCTCTTTCGCACCCTCTCGCAGGCGCCGGGGGGCGTGGCCGGCGCAGAATTGATCGGTCTTGGCCGCTCCATCCATGCGGTCATCGACCGTGCCCTCATCGACCATGCCCGCGAAGGCATCGCCCGGCGCATCGCCCGCGGCGACGCCCAGGCCTCGGCGCGCTTCGTGACCACGACGCCGCTTGGCCATCTCATCCAGGTGTTGCTCGCCCCGGTGCGCGCGGCGGCCGACGACAGGGGCGATGTCACCGGCTTCGTGCTGCTGCTGGACGACATCACCGACGAATACGAGGCGCGCTCCCGGCAGGACCGCCGCTGGCTCGACCTCTCGGAAGCGAGCCGGGCCTCCTTCGCCAGCATGCAGGCGGCCCTCGACATGCTGGATTATCCGGACCTCGAACCCGCCGACCGGGAGCGCTTCCAAGCCGTGGTGCGCGACGAGGTGGGCGTCATGAGCGGGCGCCTCACCACGCTCGCCGCCGACGCATCCCACGACATGAAGACCCGCTGGCCACTGCAGGACATGCTGGGCGCCGACCTTGCCGTCGCCGCCGCCCAGCGCATCACCACCGAGACCGGGCAGGCGGTGGACACGGCTGGGGTGGACGCCGACCTCTGGCTCAGCGTGGACAGCTTCGCCCTGATCCAGGCCCTTGCCTTCCTCGCCGCGCGCCTGTCCGAGACGCTGAAGGCCCCAAATCTCGCCCTGCGCCTCGCGCCGGCCGGCGGGCGCGCCCATCTCGACCTCGCGTTCCAGGGCACCGGGGCCGGCCTTGGGCCTGGCCTCGACCTCGCCGGCTGGCAGACCCGCCCCATGCAGACGGGGGATGCCCCCTCCCCCCTCACGGTGCGCGACGTGGTGGAACGGCACGGCGGCGAATTGTGGCTGGAGCATGCGCGCGACGGCTCGGGGGCCCTGTTCCGCTTCCTGCTGCCGGTGGCCGCCGGCACGGTGGCGCCGGTGCCGGCCCCCGGCGACAGCCGCCCGGCCTATTATGATTTCGACCTGTTCGCCGCGAGCGCGCAGAGCCGCGAGAGCGACGACCGTCCGCTGGGCGAGATCGCCTATACGGTGTTCGACACCGAGACCACCGGCCTTGATCCCGCCGGCGGCGACGAAATCCTCCAGATCGGCGCGACCCGCATCGTCAACGGCCGGCTGCTGGCCAGCGAATGCTTCGACCAGTTGGTGGACCCGCAGCGCTCCATCCCGGAGGCCGGCATCGCGGTGCACGGCATCCGGCCGGAGATGGTGCGCGGCAAGCCGACCCTTCCCCAGGTGCTCCCCGCCTTCCACGCCTTCGCCGCCGACACCGTTCTCGTGGGCCACAACGTGGCCTTCGACATGCGCTTTTTGACCCTCAAGGAAAATGCGAGCGGGGTGCGCTTCGACCAGCCGGTGCTCGACACCCTGCTGCTCGCCGCCATCGTCCATCCCGGGGAGGACAGCCATGGACTGGAGGCCATGGCGGCGCGCCTCGGCATCGCCGTCTCCGGCCGCCACACGGCGCTGGGCGACGCACTGGCCACCGCCGAAATCTTCCTGAAGCTGCTGCCGCTGCTGCGCCAGCGCGGCATCGTCACCCTCGGGCAGGCCCGCGCGGCGGCGCAGACCTCCTATTACGCGCGCCTGCGCTATTGAGTCCAAGGGATCCCGCCGTCAGCCGGCGCGCACGGGTTTCACCCAGAGATGGGTTGAAAGGTCACACGGGGTGTTGCCGCAAATCCCCCGTCATGCCCGGGCTTGACCCGGGCATCCACGCCTGACCAGCTGGGAATGCTTGCGAAAACCTGTCCCGGCCGCACCGCGTGGATGGCCGGAACCCGCATGTTTGCGGGTTCCGCTCTCAGAGTCGGAAGTCGGCAACAGCCGACTTCCGGGACAAGCCCGGCCATGACGGTCCGCGGCGTCAGCTCCGCAGGCCGGGCGCTTCCTGGCCGGTGCGGGCCACATATTCGGTGTAGCCGCCGCCATATTGGTGGATACCGTCGGGGGTCAGCTCCAGCACCCGGTTGGACAAGGCGGCGAGGAAGTGCCGGTCGTGCGAGACGAACAGCATGGTGCCCTCGTAGTCCGCCAGCGCGGCGATGAGCATTTCCTTGGTGGCGATGTCGAGATGGTTGGTGGGCTCGTCCAGCACCAGGAAGTTGGGCGGATCGTACAGCATCCGCGCCATGGCGAGGCGTGCCTTCTCGCCGCCCGACAGCACCCGGCAGCGCTTGTCGGCATCGTCGCCCGAGAAGCCGAAGCAGCCGGCCAGCGCCCGCAGGGCACCCTGCCCGGCCTGGGGGAATGAATCCTCCAGGGTCTCGAACACGGTACGCTCGCCGTCCAGCACCTCCATGGCGTGCTGGGCGAAATAGGCCATCTTCACGCTGCCGCCCACCGCCACCGTGCCGGCGTCCGGCTCCGTGGCGCCCGTCACCAGCTTCAGCAGGGTGGACTTGCCGGCGCCGTTGACCCCCATGACGCACCAGCGCTCGCGGCGGCGCACGTGGAAATCCAGCCCCTCATAGATGGTGCGGCTGCCATAGCTTTTGTGCACGCCCTTCAGGCTCGCCACGTCCTCGCCGGAGCGCGGCGCCGGCTGGAACTCGAACGACACGCTCTCGCGGCGGCGGGGCGGTTCCACCCGGTCGATCTTGTCCAGCTTCTTGACCCGGCTCTGCACCTGCGCGGCATGGGAGGCGCGGGCCTTGAACCGCTCGATGAACTGGATCTCCTTGGCCAGCATGGCCTGCTGGCGCTCGAACTGGGCCTGCTGCTGCTTCTCGTTCAGCGCCCGCTGCTGGGCGTAGAACTCATAGTCGCCCGAATAGGTGGTGAGGGCACCGGCGTCGATCTCCACGATCTTGGTGACGATGCGGTTCATGAAGGCGCGGTCGTGGGAGGTCATCATCAGCGCGCCGTCGAAGCCCTTCAGGAAGGCTTCCAGCCAGATCAGGCTCTCGATGTCGAGATGGTTGGAGGGCTCGTCCAGCAGCATCACGTCGGGGCGCATGAGCAGGATGCGGGCCAGCGCCACCCGCATCTTCCAGCCGCCGGAGAGCTTGCCCACGTCGCCGTCCATCATCTCCTGGCTGAAGCCGAGGCCGGCCAGCACCTCGGCGGCACGGCCCTCCAACGCATAGCCGCCCAGTTCCTCGAACCGGCCCTGCACCTCGCCGTAGCGCTCGATGATGGCGTCCATCTCGTCGGCGCGCTCGGGGTCGGCCATGGCCGTCTCCAGCTCTTTCAGCTCGGCGGCGACGACGCTCACCGGGCCGGCGCCGTCCATCACCTCGGCCAGAGCGCTGCGGCCTTCCATCTCGCCCACGTCCTGGCTGAAATAGCCGATGGTGATGCCGCGATCGACGCTCACCTGCCCCTCGTCCGGGGGCTCCTCGCCGGTGATCATGCGGAACAGCGTGGTCTTGCCGGCGCCGTTGGGGCCGACGAGGCCGATCTTCTCGCCCTTCAGCAGCGCCGCCGAGGCTTCGATGAAGACGATCTGCTTGCCGTTCTGCTTGCCGATATTGTCGAGGCGTATCATGCGCGGGGATCTCGGGGAGATGGGGAGCTTGTGCGCGCAAATAGGCCATCAGGCGCCCGCGGGAAAGGGCGCGCAGGCCATAGCAGCTCCTCGCAAGCCCCCGCTGCCGCCGGACCGCCACCCCGTTAGGCCGGTGACAGCCGACGGCAACCGCCTGGGATTTCAGGAGAAGCGGCGGGCGTGCCGCCCCTTGGAACGGCCTCGGCCCGCCTCAGGTCACGAGGTCGCGGCGAGGCCCTGCGGCTCGGGCTCCGGCCGGCCGACAGGCTCCGCCTCCAGCACCGGCGCGCTGCCGTCGAGCGGCAGGCTGAAGATGGCGGTGAGCCCGCTTGGCCGGTTGGCGAGGGTGACATCGCCGCCGTGGCGGCGCGCCACCGTGCGCACGATGGCAAGGCCGAGGCCATGGCCGCCGGTCTCCATGCACCGCGAGCTTTCCAGCCGGAAGAAGGGGGCAAACACCTGCTCCTTCAGTTCCTCGGCGATGCCCGGCCCGTCGTCCTCCACCACGATCAGCGCGGCATCCCCGCTGCGCTCCACCCGCACCCGCGCCCGCTTGCCGTAGCGCACGGCATTCTCCACCAGGTTGCGGCAGGCGCGGCGCACCGCATCCGGCCGGCAGCGGCAACCGACCTTGGGGGACTCCTCGAAGGTCACGTCCCAGCCGATCTCGGCGAGGTCGTCGCACAGGCTCTCCACCAGCGCCGACAGGTCCACGGTGCGGGTGGTCTCGGCGGTGGCGTCGGCGCGCACGAAGGCAAGGCTTGCCTCCGCCATGCCCTGGATCTCGGCGATGGTGCCGAGCATCTTCTCCCGCAGCTCGTCGTCGGCGACGAACTCGGCGCGCAGGCGCAGGGAGGTGAGCGGCGTGCGCAGGTCGTGGCTCAGGGCCGCGAACATGCGGGTGCGGTCGTCGACGAAGCGCGTCAGGCGCTCCTGCATGCGGTTGAAGGCGATGGCGGTCACATCATCCGGGCCGCTCTCGGGCAAAGGCTCGATCTTCTCGCCCCGGCCGAGGGCTTCCGCCGCATTGGCAAGGCGCCGCAGCGGCCGGGTGATGCCCTGCGCCGCGACCACAGCAAGGACACAGAAGAACAGGCCGGCGGCGGCCAGGAAGGTGAGCGAGCGGGCGGTCCAGAACCACTCGTGGCCGGGCTTCACGAACGCCGCGTTGAGCCATGACCCGTTGGACAGCTGCGCCGCGATGCCCATGCCGTTCTCGTCATCGAGATAGATGAACTTGGCCGGGGTCGGCAGCGGCCACGCCTCCCCCGAAAGCGGGAACCATTCGGTCGAGCCGCCCGTCGTGGGTTCCTTCGGCAGCTGGTACACCGGCTGCTCCGGCTCCCCCGCGCTGCTGTGCATGGGCAGCTGGACCCGCGGCAGCGGCCGGCGAAGCTCCCTCCAGGCGGCGGCGCGCCAGTCTTTGGGCGGCTTGGGCGCATCCGGCGAGATCCAGTAGCGGGTGAGGCTGGTATCGCTGGCGCGCAGGATGTCGCCCTGAAGCGACGGCGGCGTCGCCTCCAGCACCCGCACCAGCGCGGCGCAGCGGCTCAGCATCTCGCCCTTGGCCACCTTGCGCAGGGACTGGCCGTGCTGGTCCCACGAGATGCAGAACGCCACCACCTGCGACAGGGCGAGAATGACCAGGGTGAAACAGATGAAGCGCGCCGCGAGGCTGCGCCGGAACAGGCGGATCATGCGCGTTCCACCTCCGCTGCGAGGCTGTAGCCCCCGCCCCAGTGGGTCTTGATGAGGGCCGGCACCTTGGGATCGGCCTCCACCTTCTTGCGCAGGCGGCTGACCTGGTTGTCGATGCTGCGGTCGAACGGATCGGCGCTGCGGCCGGCGGTCAGGTCGAGCAGTTGGTCGCGGCTCAGCACGATGCCGGGATGGTCGAGGAAGGCGCACAGCAGGCGAAACTCGGCGGTGCTCAGAGGCACCGCCACGTCGTCTTCCGCCATCAGCTCGCGGCGGCCCACGTCCAGCCGCCAGCGGTCGAAGCGCACGGTCTTGGCGGCGATGTGCCCCTTCTGCGGCGGCAGGCTGTGGACGCGGCGCAGCACCGCCTTGATGCGCGCCAAGAGCTCGCGCGGGCTGAACGGCTTGGTCACATAATCGTCGGCACCGATCTCGAGGCCCACGATGCGGTCGGTCTCCTCCGCCATGGCGGTGAGCAGGATTACCGGCAGGTCGGTGGTGCTACGCAGGAAGCGGCACAGGGACAGGCCATCCTCGCCCGGCATCATCACGTCCAGCACCACGAGGTCGGGCGCGGCACCGCGCTCCAGCTGGCGCCGCAGGGCCGCCGCGCTGTCCGCGAGGCTGGTGCGATAGCCATGCTGGGTCAGGTACTTGCCGACGAGATCGCGGATGTCGCGATGGTCGTCCACGATGGCAATGTGGGGTGCGCTGTCCATTTCCTCTGCTCCTTCAAGGACCATAGGCCGAGCGCGCGCCTTGCCCACTGCAAAAGTGTATCAGACTGTAACCGTTCACGGATTTGCGATCCCGCCGGTGCCGCGGCGCGCAGGCGTGGCGCTTTCGCCTGTGCCTGCGTCGGTTTCGCGCCCCGCGGCCGCCGGTACCTCTGCGCGTCGAGGGGGACGAAAACCGCCGATCGAAAGGCCCCGCCGGTCCCAAATGTAACGGCCTGTCCCGAGGCGGCCGGACGCGACATTCGGCGACGATCCGGGCGGTTTTCGGGGACAGTTCTGCGACAGGCGCCCCCTAGGTTCTGGGCATCGGGCAGCGCACTCGCTTCCACAGCCAGCCTGCCTCGACGGATTGAGATCACATAAGGAATAAGTCCCATGCGTCATCTGATCATCGCCGCCGTTTCGGCTCTCGCCCTCACCTCCACCGCCGCCCTGGCCCAGGAGAACGGCCAGAACACCTCGCGGGAGGCGCCCCGCGCCTACGCCCCGGCCACCCACCAGAACACCAGGGCTGCCCAGCCCTTCAACTCCCTCTCGGAAAAGAACGACCAGCACGCCATCACCGAGCAGGACCGCCTGTTCCTGGAGCAGGGTGACCGCGGCCTCGGCAACGGCTGACGCCAGGCTTGCCCAGGGCGGTCGGACCCGAGGCCGCCCCGGGCAGGCATTCCAGCAACGGACCCCACGGGCACGCCCCGCGGATGGACGGCTTCCGGCCCCCCACGGAAGCCACCCATCGGCGGGGCGCGCCTGTTCGCTCTTGAGGGCGCGGTCCGCACTTTCACGGAGGTGAAACAAGAAGCCCCGGCGCTGTAGGTTCGCCGCACGAGGGTACCGGCATGCGGCCCGCGTGACGGCTCCGGCATCTTCCCAACACCGTCGGCGCGGACCAACATGGGTCCCCGCCGGATCGGGACAGGATGTATCGGGATGTCGAAGGCGACTCGGGCCACCAAGATGCTGGAACAGGCGAAGATCGCCTTCACCGTGCACAGCTACGATTATGATCCCGACGCGGACCGCATCGGCATCCAGGCCGCCGAGGCTCTGGGGGAAGCGCCGGAGCGCGTGCTCAAGACGCTGATGGCGCTGGTGGACGGCAAGGCGGTCTGCGTGATCGTGCCATCCGACCACGAAGTGTCCATGAAGAAGCTCGCCGCTGCGTTCGGCGGCAAGTCCGCCCAGATGATGAAGCCGGCCGACGCCGAGCGCATGAGCGGCTACAAGGTGGGCGGCATCAGCCCGTTCGGGCAGATGAAGAAGGTGCCGGCCGCCATGGAAGAGCAGGCGGTGCACCACGATGCCGTCTTCATCAACGGCGGCCAGCGGGGCCTTCAGGTGCGCCTCAACCCGCGCGAGGCGGCAAGCCTGCTCAATGCCGCCGTGGTGTCGCTGGTGGCGTAAGCCCCGGCGGATCGCTCTCGCCTGATCCGGCCGCGCCCGGTCTTCCGACCCATGTCCTGACGCGGCTCAGATACGTGGTGGCGCGTGCGGTATAATTCTGCATCCATGGGTTGACCGCGCGCATTGACCTGGTTCGTGGGATATGCGCTCCTCCGCGCCCGATACTGATCCAAAGCCTGCCGGTACCGGCTTATACTGACCCACGGTCAGCAAAACCGGCCCAAAGCAGGGGTGGACCTCTTTCCGGAGGAAACAAGACATGTCCCGCATCTTTGCGCTGGTCCTGACGGCCAGCCTGACCGTGCTCGGCGCGATCCCCGCCGCCGCGCCCGCCGGCGCACAGAAGATCAACGGCGTGCCCGGCGCCCCGGATGCCAGCATCGTCATCGACGGCAGCCAGATCCCGGCGCCGCCGCAGAAGTTCGAGGGCGTGATCAAGGAGCTGGCGCAGGACTCCAAGCCGTACTGGCCGGCGCGGATCGTGCCGCCTACCGGCGCGCCCAACGTCCTGCTCATCATGACCGACGACGTGGGCTTCGGCGCGCCGTCCACCTTCGGCGGCGTCATTCCCACGCCCAGCCTCGACCGCATCGCCAATGACGGGCTGCGCTACACCAATTTCCACTCCACCGCCCTGTGCTCGCCCACCCGCGCGGCGCTGATCACCGGACGCAACCACCATTCCGCCGGCTTCGCAGTGGTGTCCGAGATGGCCACGGGCTATCCGGGCTACGACAGCATCATCACCAAGGACAAGGCCACCATCGGCCGGATCCTGAAGGACAACGGCTACCGCACCTCGTGGTTCGGCAAGAACCACAACACGCCGTCGTTCCAGGCCATCTCCACCGGCCCGTTCGACCAGTGGCCCACGGGCATGGGGTTTGAGTATTTCTACGGGTTCATGGGGGGCGACACCAGCCAGTGGCAGCCGGACAACCTGGCCCGCAACACCACCTATATCTATCCGTTCCAGGGCAATCCTTCGTTCAACCTGACCACGGCCATGGCGGACGAAGCCATCGCCTACATGAACAAGATCAACACCCTGACGCCGGACCAGCCGTTCTTCGTCTATTACGTCCCCGGCGGCACCCACGCCCCGCACCACCCCACCCCCGAATGGATCGAGAAGGCGACGCAGCTCCACCTGTTCGACAAGGGCTGGAACGCGCTGCGCGAGCAGATCTTCGAGAACCAGAAGAAGCTCGGCGTCATCCCCCAGAACGCGAAGATGACGCCCTGGCCGGACGACCTGCTGAAGCGCTGGGACAAGCTCACCGACGACGAACAGAAGATGTTCAAGCGCCAGGTTGATGTCTACGCCGCCTACCTGATGTATACGGACCATGAGATCGGCCGCGTCATCCAGGCTGTCGAGGACATGGGCAAGCTGGACAACACGCTGGTCATCTATATCAGCGGCGACAACGGCTCCAGCGCCGAAGGCACGCTCATCGGCACCCCCAACGAAGTCGCCATGTTCAACGGCGTCGACGTGCCGGTCGCAGACCAGCTGAAGTATTTCTATGATGTCTGGGGCTCGGACAAGACCTACAACCACATGGCGGTGGGCTGGACCTGGGCCTTTTCCACCCCCTTCTCCTGGACCAAGCAGGTCGCCTCCCATTTCGGCGGCACCCGGCAGGGCATGGCCATCTCCTGGCCCAAGGTGATCAAGGACAAGGGCGGCATCCGCTCCCAGTTCCACCATGTGATCGACATCGCGCCGACCATCCTGGAGGCCACCGGCATCAAGGCTCCCAATATAGTGGACGGCATCAAGCAGGCTCCCATCGAGGGGGTCAGCATGACCTATACCTTCGACAAGGCCAATGCGACCGCACCCTCCACCCACAAGACCCAGTATTTCGAGATGATGGGCGACCATGCCATCTATAACGACGGCTGGATGCTGAGCAGCAAGGTGGTGCGTCCGCCGTGGGAGGTCCAGGCCGGCCTCGGCCTCGACCCGTCCAAGTACCCGTGGGAACTCTACAATATTTCGGAAGACTGGACCCAGTACGAGGACGTTGCCGCCAAGCATCCCGACAAGGTGAAGGCGATGGCGGACCTGTTCTGGTCCGAGGCCAGGAAATACCAGGTGCTCCCGCTGGACGCCACCGTCGCCACCCGGCTGGTGACGTCGCGCCCGAGCATCACCGCGGGTCGCGACGTGTTCACCTGGACCGCTCCGCTCACCGGCACGCCCAATGGCGACGCGCCGTCGGTGCTGAACACCTCCTACCGCTTCACCGCGGACGTGGTGGTGCCGGAGGGCGGCGGCGACGGCATGCTCATCACCCAGGGCGGGCGGTTCGCCGGCTATGGCTTCTACCTGCTCAAGGGCAAGCCCACCTTCACCTGGAACCTCGTGGGCCTGAAGAAGGTGAAATGGCAGGGCACCGAGCCGCTGGCGCCGGGCAAGCACACCCTGGTTTTCGACTTCAAGTATGACGGCCTCGGCGCGGCGACGCTGGCCTTCGGCTCGGGCAGCGGGCTCGGCCAGAGCGGCACCGGGACGCTGAGCGTGGACGGCAAGGTGGTGGCGACCCAGTCCATGCCCCACACCATCCCGCTCATCCTCGCCTGGGACGAGAATCTGGACGTGGGCTCCGACACCGGCACGCCGGTGGACGATGCCGATTACCAGGTGCCGTTCGCCTTCACCGGCAAGATCAACAAGATCACGCTCGCGCTTGATCATCCGAAGCTGACGCCGGAGGATATCGCCAAGCTGCGCGACGCCGCTGCCAAGGCTGCCGACGGCCCGTCGAAATAGGCGGACCGGCGCCCCACCATCGCCCGCGCTCCGGATATCCTCCGGTGCGCGGGCCACCGCTCATGCGGCCAGACGAGACGTGCGAAGCGAGACCTGAGCAGCGACTTTTGCGACAGCGAGACTTGCGAAGCGACATTTTCGAAGCCACAGCTGCGGAGCATTGCCGAACCAGCCCCGAGCGATAAGGAAGCCGAGATCATGACCCTGCCCCCTTCGCGCACGCCAAGGCCTCCGCGCCGCCGCGCCGGCCCCCTTGCTGCCGCCTGCTGCGCGGTCCTGTCTCTTGCCATCCTGTCGCTTGCCGCTCCCGCCCGCGCCGCCGACCTCGCGACCGCCCCGGCCCCGGCCGCGACCGCATTTTCGCCGCCGCCGGAATCCAAATGGCAGTTCTCGGCGGTGCTTTACGGCTGGGCCACGGGCATCAACGGTAACCTCGGCATCCGCGACCTGCCGACCTTTCCGGTGGATGCCTCGTTCGCCGACATCCTGTCCCATTTCGACGGCGCGGTGATGGGCAGCTTCCTCGCCAAGAAGGACAACTGGACCCTGTTCGCCGACCTGTTCTGGTCGCAGCTGAGCGCCAGCAAGTCCATCGATGACGGCCGGGGCACGCAGCTCGACCTCTCGCAGCGCCTCCTCATCGTCTCCGGCGCTGCCGGCTATCGCCTGCCCATCGGCGGGCCGGGCTTCGACCTCAGCGCCACGGCGGGCTTCCGCTACCAGCGCCTGACCGCCGACACCACGCTCTCCTCTTTCGGCGGCATCCTGTCCGTTTCCGAAACCGACGTTAAGGACTGGCTGGATCCGGTGTTCGGCCTCGCCCTGCAATATCGCATCAACGAGAAGTGGTTCCTCAACGCCCTTGCCGACGTGGGCGGCTTCGGGCTCCCCTCCAGCTCCAAGCTGACATCGCAGGGACTGATCTCGGTGGGCTACAACTGGACCGAGGCCTGGTCCACGGCCATCGGCTACCGGGCGCTTTATACCGACTACGAATCGGTGACCGGCCCGCGCGCCAACTTCCGCTACGAGACGACGCTGCACGGCCCCTTCATGAGCATCGCCTATCACTTTTGAGCGAAGCGCTCCCGGTTCAGGAGGCGGATATTCCGGCCGATCGCATGACGGCGGCGTGTGATCGGCGCAGGTGCGCGGAAGGGCACCGTGGCGCGAGGCGGAGCAAGCCTCCTCATTAATAAATCAGAACGAGTTATTAATTGACGATGTTTGTATCCTCGTTCATCATCCTGCGACAACAAGACGATCCGTCGCGCACGGGCGCCACCGGGCGGCTCGCAAGGGCGCCGAACCGGCGCGAGGGAATTAGGGTCGAGGAACTGGGGTCGAGGGTTTCATGCAGCGCAGTCCCCTGAAGGACGATTCTGGCCCGGTCCACGCCTCGCACGGGCGCGGCACGAACCAGACTGGCGTGCGCCTCTACAACGAGCGGCTGATCCTCTCCCTCATCCGCCGCCACGGTCGCCTGACCAAGGTGGACATCGCCCGCCTCACCGGCCTGTCGCTGCAGACCACCACGGTGGTCATGAACCGGCTGGAGGCCGACGGCCTGCTCCTCGCGGGCGAGCGCCAGCGCGGGCGGATCGGCCAGCCGGCGGTGCCCTATTCGCTCAATCCCGACGGCGCCTACGGCCTCGGCATGGTGGTGGGCCGGCGCGCCTGCGAGCTGGTGCTGATGGATTTCGTCGCGGGCGTGCGCCGGCGCGAGCGCCTGACCTATCCCTATCCCCTGCCCGACCAGCTCATCGCCTTCGCCGGCCGCACCCTTCCCGACCTCATCGCGACGCTTTCGCCCGCAGCCCAGGCGCGCATCTGCGGCACCGGCATCGCCACGCCGTTCGAGCTGTGGAACTGGGAGGAAGTGCTGGAGGCCCCCAAGGATGCCCTTGCCGGGTGGCACGACTTCGACCTGGGCGCCGAGCTGTCCCGCATCGCCCCCGGTCCGGTGCGGGTCATCAACGACGCCACCGCCGCCTGCGCCGCAGAGCTGACCTTCGGCGGCGGTTCGGCCTATCGCGACTTCGCCTATTTCTACATCGCCACCTTCATCGGCGGCGGCATCGTGCTGAACGGCAGCCTGTTTCCCGGCCGCAGCGGCAATGCCGGCGCCTTCGGCTCCATGCCGGTGGTGGCCCGCGGACCCGGCGGCGGCGCGGGGGTCCAGCAGCTCATCCGCTCGGCCTCCCTCTACCGGCTGGAGCGCCAGCTCGGCGCCATCGGCATCGCCGGTTCCCAGTTGTGGGAGCAGCCCGACGACTGGAGCCGCTTTTCCGCCCCCGTGGACGCCTGGATCGAGGAGGCCGCCGAGGGCCTCGCCCAGGCCATCGCCTCCTGCCTCGCGGTGGTGGATTTCGAGGCCATGGTCATCGACGGCGCCTTCCCGGCGCCGGTGCGGGACAAGCTGGTGAAACGCACAGCCGCCGCCTTCGCGCGCCTCGACCGGCAGGGCCTGACCGAGACCCGCATCGTCGCCGGCACCATGGGCCGCGCGGCGCGCGCCATCGGCGGTGCCGCCTTGCCTTTGCTCGACACCTTCGGCCGCGACCTCGACGTTCTGTTCAAGGACTGACCATGCTCAAAGGCATCGACCCCTTGCTGGGCCCCGATCTGCTGGCCACCCTGCGCGCCATGGGCCACGGCGACGAGATCGCCATCGTGGACGCCAATTATCCGGCTGAGGCCCACGCCAGGCGGCTGGTGCGCATGGACGGACACGATGCCCCGCGCCTCGTCGATGCCGTGCTCTCGGTGATGCCGCTCGATACCGACGTGCCTGAGGCCGCCTTCCGGCCCTGCGCCTTCGGCGACTGCGCGCGCGAGGAGAGCGTGTTTTCGGAGTTCGAGGCCGCCATCGCCGCCCGCGAGCCCGGCTTCAGCCTGGTGCCCATCGCCGGCCCGAGCTTCTACGACCGGGTGCGCGCGGCCTATGCCATCGTCGCCAGCGGCGAGCGCCGGCTCTACGGCAACATCATCCTGCGCAAGGGCGTGATCCGGCCGCAAGGGGACATGGCATGATCCTGGTCTGCGGCGAAGCCCTCATCGACCTGCTGGTGGGCGCCCCCGAGGGCAACGAGATGCCGGCCCGCGCGGTGGCCGGCGGCTCCCCCTTCAACGTGGCGGTGGGCCTGGCCCGGCTCGGCGCGCCCACCGCCTTCTTCGGCGGCATCTCAAGCGACCGGTTCGGCACCCACCTTGTGGACGTGCTGGCCCGCGAGGGCGTGGACCCGCGCTTCGTGGTGCGCTCCGACAGCCTCTCCACCATCTCGGTGGTAGCGACCCAGGCCGACGGCCAGCCGCTCTATTCCTTCCATGGCGCGGGCGCGGCCGACCGCATGCTCGCCCCCGACCGCCTGCCACCGGTCCTGCCGGACGAGGTGCGCGCCCTGACCTTCGGCTCCTACACCCTGGTGGTGGAGCCGGTGGCCTCCACCTATGCGGCGCTGGCCGAGCGGGAAGCCGGGCGGCGCGTCATCAGCGTCGATCCCAACCTGCGACCGGGGGTGGTGGGCGACCTGAGCCGCTGGGCCGAAACGACGGAGCGCTTCTTCCGCACCGCCGACATCGTGAAGGCCAGCGACGAGGACATCCACATCGCCTTCGGCGGGCGCATGGGCCTCACCGATGCGGCGCGCCGGTTCCTCGACCTCGGCGCGAAGCTGGTGGTAATCACCCGTGGCGACAAGGGCGCCGTCGCCTACTCCCAGCTCGGGGAGGTCAGCGTGCCGGGGCGCAGCGTCGTGGTGCGCGATACGGTGGGCGCGGGCGACACCTTCCACGCCGCCCTGCTCGCCGGGCTGCACCGCACCGGCCGCCTCGAAGGCGCTGCCATCGCCACCCTCGACACCGAGGCCATGGGCGAGCTGGTGGCCTATGGCACGGCGGCCGCCGCCATCACCTGCTCGCGCGCCGGGGCGGACCTGCCCACCGCCGCCGAAGTGGAAGCCAGCCTCACGCTTGCCATGGCGAGCTGAGGGAAGCCGGGACGGCTTTCAAGCGGTGCTCCGAGTGTTGAAACGGGATACCCGGCCCAAGGCCGGTCATGACGGAAGGGCGCGCCCTGACCTCGGCACAGCGCCGCGCCACTCCCAAAGCAACACGCCCGGATCACGGCATGCGATGCCGTGATCCGGGCGCTTGTTTCCGCGCTTGTGCCATGACCTGCCCGCCCCGCGCGGGATGATCCCGGCGGCGCGGAACGCCACCATGACCGCCCCGGCCTCAGGCGGCCAGCTCCTGTGGCGCGCGGGCGCCGGTCATCAGCGCCACCGCGTCCGACATGGTGCAGGCCGAGGGCTGGACCACGGTGAGCCGCCGCCCCAGCCGGTGGATGTGAATGCGGTCGGCGATCTCGAACACATGGGGCATGTTGTGGCTGATGAGCACCACGGCGATGCCGCGCCGGCGCACGTCGAGGATCAGCTCCAGAACCCGGCGGGATTCCTTCACGCCCAGCGCAGCTGTGGGCTCGTCGAGGATCACCACCCGCGAGCCGAAGGCGGTGGCGCGGGCCACCGCGATGCCCTGCCGCTGGCCGCCCGAGAGCGTCTCCACCGGCTGGTTGATGGACTGCACCGTCATCAGCCCCAGCTCGGTGAGCTTCTCGCGGGCCATGCGCTGCATGGTCTTGCGGTCGAGCATGCGGAAGACCTGTCCGAGCACCCCCGGCTTGCGCAGCTCGCGGCCGAGGAACAGGTTGTCGGCGATCGACAGGCCCGGCGCCAGCGCCAGTGACTGATAGACGGTCTCGATGCCCGCCGCCTGCGCGTCGAGGGGGGAGCGGAACTGCACCGGCTTGCCGTCGAAGCGGATCTCGCCCTCGTCCGGCACCAGCGCCCCGGAAAGGGCGCGGATGAGGGAGGACTTGCCGGCGCCATTGTCGCCGATCACAGCCAGGATCTCCCCCGGATAGAGGTCGAAATCCGCATGGTCGAGGGCCGTGACACGGCCGTAGCGCTTGACCAGGCCCCGCGCCTCGATGAGCGGCCGGCGCACGCCGGTGTCCGTGCCGAGATGGCTCGTACTGAAAGTATTCGTGCTCATGCCGACACCTTCCGGATCCACTGGTCGAGGGTGACCGCGACGATGATGAGGCTGCCCACGGCGAACTCCTGCCACAGCACATCCACCCCCGACAGAGCGAGGCCGGAGCGCGAGACCCCGACGATGAGCGCGCCGATGAGGGTGCCGATGATGGAGCCGCGCCCGCCGAACAGGCTGGCCCCTCCGATCACCACCGCGGTGATGCTGTCGAGGTTGGCGGTCTGCCCCGCCTGCGGGCTGATGGAGCCGATGCGGCCGATGAGCGCCCACGCCCCCAGCGCGCAGATGACCCCCGCCGCCACATAGACACTGAACAGCACCTTGTCGGTACGGATGCCGGCGAGGCGCGCCGCGTCCGGATCATCGCCCACCGCATAGATGTGGCGGCCGAGGGCGGTGCGGTTGAGCACGTACCAGACGATGGCCACCAGCCCCAGCATGAAGAAAGTGCCGTAGGTGAGCCGCGCGCCCAAGAGGTCCACCGGCGTGCCGAGCCACTGCAGGAACGGCGCGGCCTTGGCCACGTCCTGGGCACGGATGGTCTGGGCGCCGGAATACCAGAGGTTCAGCGAGAAGAAGATGGACCAGGTGCCCAGCGTCACGATGAAGGGCGGCAGCTTCAACCGCACCACCAGCAGGCCATTGAACGCGCCGCAGGCCGCACCGGTGGCAAGCCCGGCGGCGAACGCCACCGGCACCGGCAGGCCCAGCGCGACGGCGAGCTTACCCATGATCACCGAGCACAGCACCATCACCGCGCCCACCGACAGGTCGATGCCGGCCGTGAGCACGATCAGCGTCTGCGCCACCCCGATGATGCAGATGATGGTCACCTGCTGGAGGATCAGCGACAGGTTGAAGGCCGAGTAGAAGCGCGGCCCCACGATGGCCGAGAACACGGCCACCCCCAGCACCAGCACGATGGCCGGTACCGCGGTCGGATTGGCGTGCAGGAAATGCTGCAGCATCTGGAGCGGGGACCTGGCGTGGACCTCGAACTCCGCAACCCGCGTGTCCTGTTTGCCCAGGACGGTTTCGAACGCCTGCATCCCGCGTTTCTCCCCACTCGTGTCTGTCATTGCAGATCCCTCCCCGGCCGTTCCGGCCGGCGCACGCGTGCCTTAACGGGGCCCATCAGCCCCAGCATTTCTTCAGGGCGGCGTCGGTGTCGATGGAGGGCAGTCCCGGCACCGGCCGGTCGGTCACCAGCTCCACGCCGGTATTGACGAAGTCCTGCCCGTCCGTGGGCTTCGGCTTGGTGCCGTCCGTCGCGTATTTCAGCACCGCCTCGACGCCCATCTGGGCCATGGCGAGGGGGAATTGCATGGCGGTGGCGGCGATGACGCCGTCCTTCACGTTGCGCACGCCAGGGCAGCCGCCGTCCACGGCCACCACCAGCACGTCCTTGTCGCGGCCGATGGAGCGCAGCGCCTCATAGGCGCCGGCGGCGGCGGGCTCGTTGATGGCATAGACCACGGACACATAGGGATCGCGCTGGAGCAGGTTCTCCATGGCCCGGCGCCCGCCCTCCTCATTGCCGAGGGTGACATCGTGGCCGACGATGCGGCTGTCCTTCTCGTCGCCGATGACGGCGGGGTCGGCAACGTTCACGCCGAAGCCCTTGAGGAAGCCCTGGTCGCGGTCCACGTCCACGGAAATCTGGTTCACGTTCAGGTCGAGCAGCGCGACCTTGGCGGATTTGGCATTGGCGCCCAAAGTCTTGGCCGCCCATTCGCCCACCAGCTTGCCGGCGAGGACATTGTCGGTGGCGAAGGTGGCGTCCGCCGCGCCCGGGGGATCGAGGGGCGTGTCGAGGGCGATCACCAGGATGCCCTTGGCCCGCGCCTGCTCCAGCACCGGCACGATGGCGCGGGAATCCGACGGGGTGATCAGGATGCCCTTGGCGCCGGCGGCGATCAGGCTCTCGACGGCGGTGACCTGGGCATCGGTGTCGCCGTCCATCTTGCCGGCGAAGGATCGCAGCTCCAGGCCCAGCCGCGCGGCGGCGGCTTCCGCGCCCTCCTTCATCTTGACGAAGAAGGGGTTGGTGGAGGTTTTGATGACGATGCCCACGATGGGCTTGTCTGCGGGCTTTTCCGCAGCCCCGGCGGACGATGTCGCGGCCAGCCCGGCCCATGCGACAGAAGCTGCCATCAGCAGCCGTGGCCACAGGTGCATCGAACGTCCTCCCAGATGCGCCGGCGCGGTTTCCGCTTGCCGGACGGATGCGTTATCCGCATGGCATCTGAGCGCAGGGCGCATGGCGAGTCAATAGATAAATCCATCTGAGTTATTAATAGAAGATCGAGCAACACCAGCGCCTCCCGACCTGGCGGAAGGCAGCAAAACGCGGTTGTGAAGGCGAAGGCGCCCCCGGCTGGGGTCTTAGAGCCGCGCCGCGACGAGGTGGGCGAGACCGGAGCCGGCGGCATAAACGGCTTCCCGTGCCGTCCGCCAGCGGGCCGCCTCCACCGCGCTTGGCGGCAGCGGTAGATCCGCCTCCCGCACCCGGCCGAGAACGAGGTCCGCCAGCAAGGCGCCGAACACTGTTCCCGGCGCGATGCCGCGTCCGTTGTAGCCGGCCACGGCGACGCCGGAGCGCCCCAGCCGGTGGAAACGCGGCAGGGCGTCGGCGGTCATGCCGATCATGCCGTGCCAGCCGGCCTCGAAGGCCACCCCGGAGGCTATCCCGCCGAGCTGCGGATAAAGCCGCGCCAGAACCCGGCAGGCATAGGCCCGGTGGATGGTGCCGCCGACACGGTCGAGAGCGCCAACACTGCCGAACACCAGACGCCCCGCCGCATCCACGCGGAACGAGGTGAGGATGGATCGGGTGTCCCATGCTCCCTGCCGACCGGGGAGAATGGTGGCCCGCGCCGCTGGCGGCAGCGGCGCGGTCGCGAGATTGAAATAGGGCAGGTGCACCTGCTCGCGCCGCAGCGGGGCGAACGGCCCGGTGCCATAGGCATCGGTGGCGGCGATGAGATGGTCGGCCTCGAGGCTTCCTCCCGGCGTGGCCAGCCGCCAGCCGGCAGGGGTCTCCTCGGCCCCGACAACCGGGCTCGACACGAAGATCTGCGCCCCGGCCTGAAGCGCTGCCCGCGCCAGTCCCCGTGCATAGGCCAGCGGCTGGATCGTGCCGGCTCTCAGATCCAGCAGCGCGCCGGTAAAGTCGCCGCCGCCGACCATGTCGCGCGCCTCACCGGCCTCCAGCAGCCGCACCGGCGCTCCACGTGCCTGCCACTGGGCGGCGCGGGCCTCGATCTCGGCGCGTCCGGCGGCGCCCACTGCGCAATGCAACGTGCCCACGGGCGCCACCTCGCAGGGGATCGAATGCCTTGCCACCAGGTCGAACACCGCTTGCGGCGCTGCGCCGAGGAAGCCGATCAGCGCCTCGCCCCGCGCCTCACCCAGGGCGGCGCGGATGACATCCGGCATCACCCACAGGCCAGCATTGACGAGGCCCACATTGCGCCCGGCCCCGCCGAAGCCCACCTCCGCCGCCTCCAGCACGGTCACCCGCGCGCCCGCCTCGGCGAGGCGCAGCGCCGCCGACAGGCCGGCATATCCCGCCCCCACCACGGCCACGTCGGCCCGAAGCGCACCCGAGAGCGGTGCCAGCGCCGGCGCCGGCGGAGCCGTGACCTGCCACAGGCCATGGGAACGCGGAGCGATCGGCATCGGGCACCCTTTCCCCTGGGCCTGCACCGGACCCGATCGGCCCGGACCGGTGATTCCCTCTCAGAATGGAGGATAGAGCGGGCTTTGCCGATCCGATGGTCGCGCCACCCGATCCGAACGCGCTCCGGCGGTCCAGGACCGGGCCGAAATGCGCCTTGTGCTGCACCGCAGGATCACAAAAATTTAAGCCTTGTCTGGTTAAGTTGCAGCACGATTTTGTGTTTTCGGGTCCCTTTTGGTATGAGGGGCCCCCAGTTATGGTTTATCGGAGCTGCGTGATGGCAAGTCCGCGCGTCTATGTTTACCAGTTCGCCTCGGGCGCCCAGTGGGCTGCCGGGGACAGCGTGGAGACCTATCTCCGCCGGCTTCTCGATGTGGATTTCGCCCAGGCGCTGCGTGCGGACCGGCTCGCTGCCGTGACCGCCTTCCTCGACGAAGCCTTCCAGCTCGCCCACACTATCGGCTGGAGCGGCGGCGCCCGCGAGCTGCCGCAGATGTTCTCTTTGCCCGGCATGCCGGCGGAAGAGGCCATCCACATGATCGCCTGGGAGCAGGAAGACGGCGTGGCCTACATCGCCTCGCCCTATCCCCTGCCGTGGCTCGACGCCAAGGCCTCGCGCACCACCGATTCCGAGCGCGCCGTGCCGGCCGAGGAGGTCCATCCGGCTCCCCCCGCCGCCCGGCCCGCGCCGCAGCCCCCGCTGGAGGTGATCTCCGCGCGCGCCGAGGAAGCGGTGGAGGAAGCCCTCGACCCGTTCTCCGAATATGTGCGCCGGGAAGAGGCCGCCCGCCTGACCCGCGAGCCGACCCCGCTCTCCGCCGACGACCGGGACAACGCCCGCCGCTTCTTCTGAGCGGTCGCATAAGGGTTCGAATGCGCGCCCACCCCGGGCGCGCATTCGTTTTTTCCGGCCCCGGACGCTTTGGCGGTATGATGAAGCCGTCAGGCGCCTTGCTCCGGCCGCACGGCTTGGCTAGGGAATCGCTCGCGCGAGGCCAGCCCCGGCGCACATGCATTCCTCATGGATGAGCTTGAGCTCTTGCCGTCCAGCACTTTGCGTCGCACCTTCGGCAGGCTGCCCTCCTCAACCGAAACTCGGCCCGGCAGCAGTCCGGGTGCGGAGACCTGACATTGCGGTCGTTGCTCGCTCGCGTCATTGCTCTGCCGATGGCGCTCCTCGTAGCGCTCGTCGTGGCGCCCCTGCTGACGTTGCCCGCCGGCAGCGCACGGGCGATGGAGGCCATCGCCCTGCGCCTCGACGCCAAGGTGGTGGACCTGCTGCCCGCCGTGCAGCGCGAGACAACCGAGGACGGCCGGTTCCAGATCTCCACCGCACCCGACGCGGAAGGCGTGGTCCGGCGCATCGAGGTGCCCACCTCCGACGGGCGCAGCCACGGCGACTGGATCGCCTTCGCCCTCACCAATAATACCGACGAGCAGGTGGACCGCCTCATCGTCGCCCCGCACTACCGCATGTCCGGCTCCGGCCTGTTCTGGCCCGATCTCGGCAACCGGCGGATCACCTCGCTCACCCCCAGCCAGGGCTTCAAGCCGGAGCGGCAGACCGCGCCCGACGCCGACGTGTTCCTGATCACGCTGGATCCCGGCTCCACCGTCACCTTCGTGGCCGAGCTGGGCAGCCCCACCCTGCCCCAGCTCTATCTGTGGGAGCCGGACGCCTACAAGGACCGGGTGAACGCCTTCACCCTCTACCACGGCATCGTCATCGGCATCGCCGGCCTTTTGGCGCTCTTCCTGACCATCCTGTTCGTGGTGAAGGGCTCGGTGATGTTCCCGGCGGCGGCGGCGCTGGCCTGGGCGGTGCTGGGCTATATCGGCCTCGACTTCGCCTTCTGGTCCAAGGTGTTCGGCCTGTCGCCCATCGCCGAGCAATTCTGGCGCGCGGCGGGCGAGGCCATCCTCACCGGCACGCTGCTGGTGTTCCTGTTCGCCTATCTCAACCTCAACCGCTGGCACGTGCGCTACGTGCACGTGGCCGCCGGCTGGCTCACCTTCCTCGCCGCCCTGGTGGCGGTGGCCCTGCTCGACGCCCCGGTGGCGGCCGGCATCGCCCGCCTGTCGCTGCTGGCGGTGGCGGTGGCGGGGCTCGGCGTCATCATCTGGCTCAGCCAGCACGGCTATGACCGGGCGGTGCTCATCATCCCCACCTGGTCGCTGCTGGTGGTGTGGGTGCTCATGGCCGGACTCACGGTGGCGGGCTTCGTCACCAACGACCTTGCCGCCCCCGCCCTTTCCGGCGGCCTGGTGCTGATCGTCATGCTCATTGGCTTCACGGTGATGCAGCATGCCTTCGCCGGCATCGGCGGCATCCAGGGCTCCACCTCGGAGCTGGAGCGCCGGGCGCTGGCCTTGGCCGGCTCCGGCCTCATCGTGTGGGACTGGGATGTGGACACCGACCGCATCTACACCTCCCCCGAAGCGGAGGAGGCGCTGGGCCTCAAGCGGCATTCGCTGGAGACCGAGGCCGCCGGTTGGCTGGAGGTGCTGCACCCCGCCGACCGCGACCGCTTCCGCGCCACGCTGGACGGCATCATCGACCAGCGCCGCGGCCGCATCGACCAGGACTTCCGGCTGCGCGCCATCGACGGCCACTACCTCACCTTCAACCTGAAGGCCCGCCCGGTGGTGGGTGCCGACGGCGAAGTGGTGCGCTGCGTCGGCACCCTGATGGACGTGACCGGCGAGCGCATCGCCGCCGAGCGCCTGCTCCACGACGCGGTGCGCGACAACCTCACCGGCCTGCCCAACCGGGAATTGTTCCTCGACCGCCTGTCCCAAGCCCTCACCATGGCCCGCCTCGACGACAAGGTGAAGCCGACGGTGATGGTCATCGACCTCGACCGCTTCAAGCAGGTCAACGTGCAGGTGGGCATGGCGGTGGCCGATTCCATCCTGCTCACGGTGGCTCGCCGCCTAATGCGCCTGTTGAAGCCGCAGGATACGCTGGCCCGCATCTCCGGCGACCAGTTCGGCATGATCCTCATGTCCGAGCGCGACGCCGAGCGCATCACCACCTTCGCCGACACCCTGCGCCGCTCACTGCGCGCGCCCATCGCCTTCGCGGACCGGGAAGTGTTCGTCACCGCCTCCATCGGTCTGGTGCTGGCGGGCCCCGACCAGTCGAAGCGCGAGGAGGTGCTCAAAGACGCCGAGCTGGCCATGTATTACGCCAAGCGCATCGGCGGCGACCGCATCGAGGTGTTCCGCCCGGCCATGCGCCAGCAGAAGATCGACCGGGTGGTGCTGGAAGGCGAGCTGCGCGAGGCCCTCGCCAGGAACCAGATCTCGGTGCGCTACCAGCCCATCGTGCGCCTGGGCGACCGCGCCATCGGCGGGTTCGAGGCCTATATGCGCTGGAACCATCCGCGCCTCGGGGAACTCGCAGCTTCCGAATTCCTGCTGCTGGCGGAGGAGACCGGGCTCATCCTCGACCTCGGCCTGTTCGTGCTCGACGCCGCTGCGCGCCAGCTCGGCCAGTGGCAGCGCACCCTGCGGGTGGACCCGCCGTTGTTCATGCATGTGAACGTCTCGTCCCGCCAGCTGCTACGGCACGATTTGATCCAGGACCTGAAATCCGTGCTCGCCCGCAACGCGGTGGCGCCCGGATCGCTCAAGCTGGAGGTCACCGAGAGCCTGGTGATGGAGAACCCCGAATATGCCGCCGTGGTGCTCGGCCGCATGCGGGAGCTGGGCGCGGGCCTGTGCCTCGACGATTTCGGCACTGGCTATTCCGCCCTCTCCTATCTCCAGCGCTTCCCGTTCGACAGCGTGAAGATCGACCCGCGCTTCGTGCGCGACACCGCCAAGGGTGCCGCCCGCGCGGCCCGGCCGGTGATCGTCGGCGCCATGATCGATCTCGCCCACGACCTCGGCATGGACGTGATGGCGGAGGGCCTGGAGAAGGAAACCGAGGCCGCCGAGATGGCGCGCTTCGGCTGCGAATACGGCCAGGGCGTGGTCTTCGGCGAGCCCCTCACCGCCGAGGAGTGCCGCACCCTGATCGAGCCGGCTCCGGTGGAGACCCGCAAGAAGCGCTCCACCGCCGCCGAATAGGCCTGTCAGGCTTTCTGCTCACCGGCCTTCGGACGCCGCCGGCGGCTTGCGCCGGGCGTGCCCTTCGGGCTCGGCTTGGCCGCGCCTTTTGCACCCCGAGGCCAGCGCACCGGCCAGGCGACGATGTGGTCCACCAGCTCGAACAGGCCGAACTCGTTCTCGCTGCCGGCCACCTTGCCCGAGACCGTGATGCCTGCCGCCGCGACGCTTCCCGCATCGCCCGACACCAGCGGATGCCAGAACGGCAGGTCCTTGCCCTCGCCCACCAGCCGGTAGGCGCAGGTGGGCGGCAGCCAGTTCAGCTCCGCGACGCTCTCAGGGGTCAGGCGCACACAGTCGGAGACGATCTCGGAACGCCGCTCATAGTCGGAGCAGCGACAGGTGGCGGCATCCAGCAGGCGGCAGGCGACATCCGTATAGGCGACCTGCCCGGTGTC
Organism: Xanthobacter versatilis; assembly: GCF_043193975.1. Taxonomy (NCBI): domain Bacteria; kingdom Pseudomonadati; phylum Pseudomonadota; class Alphaproteobacteria; order Hyphomicrobiales; family Xanthobacteraceae; genus Xanthobacter; species Xanthobacter versatilis. The sequence continues at coordinate 69,955 of NZ_JBAFVB010000008.1, forward strand.
CTCGTCCTCGAGCTTCACGAGGCAGCAGCGCCCGCAGCCGTCGCACAGGCTCTCCCACTCGGTGGTGCTCATGGCCGACAACGGCTTCGCCCGCCAGAACGGGACACTGGCCCCATCGGGCGCCGGGGCGTCCGGGGCGATGTCGTCCCGAGGGGCGTCTTCGGGGCTGCTCTTTTCGGGGCTGCTCATGGCCGCCCCTCTAGCACACCGGACCCGCCGCGTCCGCTCCCGCGCGCGGCGGTGCATGTCAGGTCGGTGCGCCTCGGTGCGCCTTGCCCGCGGCCGTGCGCGCGCCAACCGCCAGTTACACCGTCAGGATTTGCGGCCGGCGTGGGTGTAGTAGTCCGCGAATGCGAGCACCAAGGCGAAACCGCCAAAGGCGACGACAATCCCGGTCACGACGAGAGCAACTTGCGCAGGCATGTCCTTGGCCTCCCCTTGGGGGCCCTTGGGCCTCCCGATGTTTTTTGGAAGGCTAGGCACCTGCTCCGCGCGCGACGTTGATCTGGATCAACCGGCGCCCTGCCCCACCACCGGCACCGCCAGGACGCCGTCGTCGGTGAGGACAAGATCCCGGCCGGCGTGCTTGGCGGCATAGACCAGCTGGTCGGCGCGGTGGAGCAGGTCCGCCAGGTCCTCGTCGGGCCGGCGCTCAGCGACGCCGAAGCTCGCGGTGACGACGGCGCCCGGCGGCAGCATGGGGAACGAGGTGCGCCGCAGCTCGGCGCGCATCCGCTCGGCGAAGTGGAACGCGCTGCGGGCGCTGGTGCTGGCCAGCAGCACCACGAACTCCTCGCCGCCGCGGCGGGCCGCCACGTCTCGCGGCATCACCACGCGGGCGACGAGGCCGCCGACGGTGGCAAGCACCAGGTCCCCGGTCGCATGGCCGAAACCGTCGTTGATGCCCTTGAAGCGGTCGATGTCGAAATAGACCAGGCTCTGGGGATGGCTCGCCTTGTCGGCGATGAGCTCCTGGGCGAGATCGTCGAAGCCGCGGCGGTTGGCGAGCCCGGTCAAGGGGTCGATGCGGCCCTGCCGCTCCAGCTCGTCCATGGCATCGACGGCGATGGCGCCAAGCAGGGCGAGCGCCACCAGCAGGCCGCTGACCAGAAGCGAGAAGTTGAGCACCTGCCAGAACGGCGAGCGGCGGAACAGCAGGCCGATGGTCCGCGCGTCGGCGCCCTCGGTACGCATCCGATCGAGCGCGAACAGGTCGGGCGAGATGGACAGGGTGAGCACGGTGCGCACGAAGAAATGGAGGCCGAACAGCAGGAAAACCCAGAACAGGATCCGGTCCACCTTCCGCCGGCCACTGGCCCCGAAGATCTCGACAGCGGCAAACAGGAACATCACGCCGTAGCCGAAATTCTGCACATAGATCCGGGCCACGAGGCTCCGGTCCACATACATGAAGTAGTACAGCAGCCCGAGGATCGCCACGGAGACGGCCGCCAGCACCGGGGCGGCGCCTGCCTTGCCGAACCGCGCCAGCACTCCTTGCACAAGGCAGAAGATGCCGAACGTGTAGACCAGGCCCGAGACCATGGTATTGAGCCCGACACCTGCCGGGATCTGGAACAGCTGCGACAGCGCGGCCATGGCATAGGCGCAGAACGCCACGGCGAAGAACGGCACGTAGGACCGCTGGCGGTGGTGCAGCCAGACCAGGAGAAAGACGCAGGCGACAACGAGCGAGACGGCCGGGCCGGCCAGGAGATAAAGGCGTCCCTCGGACATTCTTTGCCTTCGAGCGCCCGCACGCGGGACGCCCCCCTTTGCGCCAGGGCCGCCGCATCGCACGCCCCTGCATTGCAACCGGCCACACCGCAACTTCAATGTGCCGCAACGGCAAAGTCAAGCCTTGGCTTACAGGCCGATCATCTTGCCATGCAATCTGACAGGTTCAGGCGCCGCACGCGCCCTTATCTCTTGTACGCCCACAGGCGCAGCTCGTGCTTGAGGCGCCGGAAATCGTAGAAGGTGAAGGCCAGGAACAGGGTCGCGAGCAAGGCGAGCACCAGCGAGACCGTGCTGGACCAGCCGAGGGCCGAAGACGAAAAATCATAGACGAAATAGGCCACAATCGCCGTGACCGCCACCGCCGCGCCGAAAAACAGCCGGGTATCGAGCCGCGCGATGAGGATGCCGACGCCGACCCAGATCACCACGGCCAGCAGGATCGCCCAGCCGATCCCGAGGCCGAACTGCCGCGCCACGAAATGCCCGCCGGCGCCGCACAGCACCACGGATGCGACCAGAAGCAGCAGCCCGGCCCGCAGGCGCAGGATGGAAGGGGAGGATGCCGGCTTGGACGGCCGGGGCGGGTTGGAAGACGGGGGCACATTGGCCATGATCGGAACCCTTGATGAGATGAGCCCGGCACCGCCGCGCGTCCCCTGAAGCGCGATCCGATCGGTGAATCGCTCTCCACTCCGGGAAAGAGAACCCGTTCTCAGACCAGCTTGCAATGCCGGCCGAGCGGCGCGTGCTCTGACGGGAACCTTAAGGCCGCGCCGGCGCTTGTGCCGGTCTGGAGGATGCCACGATGGGGCGGATGCGGGTCGTACTCAATGCCAAGGCCGGGACCATCCACGATATGGGGCCGGAGCGGGTCCGCACCATCGTGGACGAGGCCCTGACGCGGCCGGGCACGAACGTGGACGTGGTGGTGGCCCAGGGCGAGGCCATGGCCCGCGCCATCTCCTCCGCCGAGCGCGACGGCTTTGACACGGTGGTGGTGGGCGCCGGCGACGGCACGGTCTCCTATGCCGCCTCCGTGTTCGCCAACACCGAGGTCACCCTCGGCGTGCTGCCGCTCGGCACCATGAACATGCTGGCCTACGACATCGGCCTGCCCCGCGACCTGGCGGGCGCCCTCGATGCCCTGCAGAAGGCGCGGCCCATGCAGGTGGACGTGGGCCTCCTGAACGGGCGGGCCTTCCACGGGGTGTCGGGGGTGGGCTTCTTCAGCCAGATGGCGCTGGCCCGCGAGCAGTTGCGCGCCCAGCGCGGGCGGGTGCTGGGCTGGTTCATGGCGCTGGGCAAGGCGGTGGCACGCTCCGGGCGCATGTCCATCGAGGTCGAGGTGGCGGGCGTGCGCGAGCCCATCGAGGCCTATGCGGCGCTGGTGACGGTGAACGCCTTCGACGCCCCCGGCTGGCACCGCTCGCGGCTCGACGGCGGGCTTCTGGAGGTGCTGGTGGCGGAGGACCGCGGCACCCTGGCGCGGCTGAAGACCGGCGCGGAGGTGCTGGTGAATGCCTGGCGCGACAAGCCCGGCATCCATGCCTTCCAGGCCCGGCGCGTCACCATCCATGCCCGGCGCGAGCGCGCCTGGGTGGCCACCGACGGGGAAGTGGAGCGCGAGCGGGTGCCGCTCCGCTACGCCATTGCCCCCGGCGCGTTGAAGCTGCTGGTGCCGCCCGCCGCCATCCAGTGGCGCGAGCACGACGCCCAGGCGGTGACGTGAGCGAATCGGCCGGGCCTTTGGCTAGGCTCGCGCGGCGCCTGAGCGACACCCTCTCGGCACCGGTCAAAGACCGGGGCCGTTGGTATCAGTTCGAGCCGTCGTCGTTGCTCTCGCCGCACGTGTAGCCGACGAAGCAGCGCGGATTGTCCGAGGTGGCGATCCACGCCGGCTTGGTGATCTGGTCCTCGGCGCAGAAGCGCTCGTCGTGCACATAGCGCTGGGCATTGCCGTTGCCGGTGGGGATCAGGATGAGACCCTGGGTACGCACCACCTGGGCGACGCCGGCGCAGGTGGAGGGCGGCACCGGGATCGCCATCATGCCCTCGGGCGGCGGGGTGTTCTGGCCGTAGATGGCGGTGCCATCGACAGGCACCGGAAGGCCCTGAGCGCCGAGATCCGGCGGCGGCGCCAGCGGGTCCCCGCTCTGGGCGAGGGCGGAAAAGGACAGGCCGGCGATCGCCATCGCCAGAATGGCGCGGCCAAACACGCCGCCGAGATTTCCGCGCATGACGATTCCCTTCGCATTCGTGCCGTCGGCACCGGCTCTATCCCACCTTGCGGGAGCGAGCAAAGCCAGAAGTCGCCGGAACCAACCGCGTCTGAAAGGGAAGCCGGCGCAGCGCTCACGCGCGGAGCCGGGACCGGCTTGTACCCGCTATCCCCAGATCCATCCCCCTGTGGAAAAAAGCACCCCCTTGATTTCGGAACAAACAAAGAACTTACTGTGCTCGGGACCCCGGACTTGGTAAGGAAGTGACCCATCCAGCGGAACCTTGGCGCCATGCTCGACCTCCCCAATCCGGGTGATCTCGAACCCTCCTATCGTCAGGCCCCGCACAATCTGGAGGCGGAGCAGGCGCTGCTGGGCGCCATCCTCGTCAACAACGAGGCGTTCTACCGGGTCTCCGACTTCCTCGAGCCGCGCCATTTCTACGAGCCCATCCACGCCCGGGTGTTCGAACTGGCGAGCGCACTGATCCGCGCCGGCAAGCTCGCCACGCCGGTGACGCTGAAGACCTTCCTGCCCTCGGACCTCGACGTGGCCGGCCTCACCGGGCCGCAATATCTCGCCCGCCTCGCGGCGGAGGCGACCACCATCATCAATTCCGAGGACTACGGGCGCACCATCTACGACCTGTCGGTGCGGCGCGACCTGATCCGCATCGGCGAGGAGATCGTCAACGAGGCGTTCGACGCCCCGGTGGACGCCACCCCGCAGGACCAGATCGAGCAGGCGGAGAAGCGGCTTTACGAGATCGCCGAGACCGGCCGCTACGACGGCGGCTTCCAGCGCTTCGGCGAGGCGCTGCGCGAGGCGGTGGACATGGCCTCCAAGGCCTTCCAGCGCGACGGCCACCTCTCCGGCATCGCCACGGCGCTGGACGACCTCGACCACCAGATGGGCGGCTTGCAGCCCTCCGACCTCGTGATCCTCGCCGGCCGCCCGGCCATGGGCAAGACAGCGCTCGCCACCAACATCGCCTTCAACATCGCCGCCGCCTATCGCGGCGAGACGCGGCCCGACGGCGGCATCGAGACCGTGTCGGGGGGCATCGTCGGCTTCTTCTCGCTGGAAATGTCAGCCGAGCAGCTCGCCACCCGTATCCTCGCCGAGCAGGCCGAGATCGCCTCCTACAAGATCCGCCGCGGCGACATCTCGGAGAGCGAATTCTCCAAGCTCGCCGCCGCCGCCCAGACCATGCAGACCATCCCGCTTTATATCGACGACACCGGCGGCCTCTCCATCGCCCAGTTGGTGGCCCGGGCGCGGCGGCTGAAGCGCCAGCGCGGGCTCGACTTCATGGTGGTGGACTATCTCCAGCTCCTGTCCGGCTCGTCCAAAAGCTCGTCCCAGAACCGCGTCCAGGAGATCACCGAGATCACCACCGGACTGAAGGCCTTGGCGAAAGAGCTGCAAGTGCCCATCATGGCGCTGTCGCAGCTGTCGCGTCAGGTTGAAGCGCGAGACGACAAGAGGCCGCAATTGTCGGACCTGCGCGAATCCGGCTCCATCGAGCAGGACGCCGACGTGGTCATGTTTGTGTTCCGGGAGGAATATTACCTTAAAAGCAAGGAGCCGAAGGCCGGCACAGAGGAGTGGTTCAAGTGGGAGATCGAGATGAAGGCGGCCGAGAACACGGCCGAGGTCATCATCGGAAAGCAGCGCCACGGCCCCACGGGGACGGTGAAGGTGCATTTCGAGCCCCAGTTCACCCGCTTCTCCAACCTGGCGCGGGAGGACCACCTGCCGGAGCGCCACTGAGCGCGCCCTCGGCGGAGGAGGCCGCAGCTGAGGCCGCGGCCCTCGCCGCCGCGCACGAGACCGCCGACCGCGAGGCGCGGGAAGCCGGCGCCATCCTCACCGTGGATCTGGGCGCCATCGCCGACAACTGGCGCACCATCGCGGCGCTTGCCGCCCCGGCCGAATGCGCCGCCGTGGTCAAGGCCAACGCCTACGGCCTCGGCATCGACCGGGTCGCTCCGGTGCTGTGGCGGGCCGGCGCGCGCAATTTCTTCGTCGCCCATTTCAAGGAAGCGGTGGCCCTGCGCGCCCTGCTGCCCGAGGCCATCATCTATGTGCTGAACGGCCTTCTGCCGGATTGCGCCGCCGACTACGCAGCCGCGAATCTGCGCCCGGTGCTGGGATCGACCCCGGAAATCTCCGACTGGAGCGACTATTGCCGCGACGCCGGCGTCAAGCTGCCCGCCGCCATCCATGTGGATACGGGCATGCACCGGCTCGGCCTGTCGCTGGAGGAGGCGGTGCAGCTCTCCGGCACCTTCCGCCTGCTGGGCTTCACCCCCAGCCTGATCATGAGCCATCTCGCCTGCGCCGACACGCCGGGGCACGTGCTCACCGCCCGCCAGCGCATGGTGTTCGCCGACGTGGTGCGCCGCTTCCCCGGCATTCCGGGATCGCTGGCCAATTCGGCCGGCACCCTGCTCGGCCGCGACTTCCGGTTCGAGCTGGTGCGGCCTGGCATCTTCCTCTATGGCGGCATCGCCATCAACGGGGTACCGCCGTTGCGGCCGGTGGTGCGGCTGGAGGTGAAGGTGGTGCAGGTCTCCACCGCCCCGGCCGGCGAGACGGTGGGCTATGGCGCCGCCCAGCGGCTGAAGCGACCGAGCCGGCTTGCCACCGTCTCCATCGGCTATGCGGACGGACTGTTCCGCGCCGGCGGCTCCACCGACGCCATCAAGGGGGTGGAGGCCATCGTCCACGGCCAGCGCTGCCATCTGGTGGGCCGGGTCTCCATGGACCTCGCCACGCTGGACATCACCGACCTGCCGGACGGCGTGGTGCAACGGGGCGACACCGCCGTCTTCCTCGGCGACGGCATCAGCGTGGATGATCTTGCCGCCCGCTCGGGCACCATCGGCTACGAGGTGCTCACCTCACTGGGCGCCCGCTACGCCCGGCATTATGTGGGCGCGTAAGGGGCCATCTGGACCATATGTTCCTATTTTGTGCTCTAATGGATGAGCGCAGGGAGATTCGCTCCGCAATCTGATCGGTGCGTGCTCTAGCGGAACAGCATCATGGCCAAGCGCGACACGTCCTTCATCTGCCAGTCCTGCGGCGCGGCCTATACCCGCTGGCAGGGCAAGTGCGAGGCGTGCGGTGCCTGGAACACCCTTGCCGAGGAAGTCGCCGTCGTCGCCAGCCTGCCTGCCGCCCAGCGCTCGGGCCGCAAGGGCCGCTCAGTGGTGCTGGAAACCCTGCAGGGCACCGCCACGCCCGCCCCCCGCATGGTCTGCGGCATCGGCGAGCTGGACCGGGTGGCGGGCGGCGGCTTCGTGCCCGGCTCGGTGCTCCTCATCGGCGGCGATCCCGGCATCGGCAAGTCCACCCTGCTGGTGCAGGCCTCGGCGGCACTGGCGGCGAGCGGCCAGCGGGTGATCTATGTGTCCGGCGAGGAGGCGGTGGACCAGGTGCGCATGCGCGCCCAGCGCCTCGGTCTGGACCAGGCGCCGGTGAGCCTTGCCGCCGAGACCAATGCCGAGAACATCATCGCCACCCTGTCCGGCGGCCCGCATGTTCACATGGTTGTGATCGATTCCATCCAGACCATGTGGTCAGACAGCGTGGAATCCGCCCCCGGCACGGTGACGCAGGTGCGCACCTCGGCCCAGTTGCTGGTGCGCTACGCCAAGCAGACCGGGGCGTGCGTGATCCTCGTCGGCCACGTCACCAAGGACGGGCAGATCGCCGGGCCGCGGGTGGTGGAGCATATGGTGGACGCCGTCTTCTCCTTCGAGGGCGACGGCGGTCACCAGTTCCGCATCCTGCGGGCCCAGAAGAACCGCTTCGGCCCCACCGACGAGATCGGCGTGTTCGAGATGACCGGGCGCGGCCTGTCCGAGGTGGCCAATCCCTCCGAGCTGTTCCTCTCCAACCGCGATGCCGGCGCGCCGGGCACCGCCGTGTTCGCCGGCATGGAGGGCACGCGGCCGGTGCTGGTGGAGATCCAGGCGCTGGTGGCGCCCTCCTCGCTCGGCACCCCGCGCCGCGCCGTGGTGGGCTGGGACCCCAACCGCCTCTCCATGGTGCTGGCGGTGCTGGATGCGCGCTGCGGCGTGCGGCTCGGCGGGCATGATGTCTATCTGAACGTGGCCGGAGGCCTGAGGATCGGCGAGCCGGCGGCCGACCTTGCCGTTGCGGCAGCTTTGGTCTCTTCCCTCACCGGCGCGCCTTTGCCGGCGGATGCGGTCTATTTCGGCGAGGCGAGCCTCACCGGCGCGGTGCGGCAGGTGGCGCAAGCGGCGGCGCGGCTGAAGGAAGCGGCGAAGCTGGGATTTGCACGCGCCGTGCTGCCATCAGGCGGTCTCGACGGGGTGGACGCGCAAGTCTCGCTGCAGCCGGTGGGCTCGCTGGCGGAACTGGTGGCGGCCATCGCGGCCTGCGCCCCTCGCCGGCCTGCCATGCGCGATTCGCGGGGCGGCGGCGAGCGGGACAAAAGGCCCCGGGCCGTCGAGCACGCGGAATGGGCGGACGACGAGGCCGGATAGGCCAAGCTGTAACGCAGGAAGGTGACGCGGGCCGGCGCGCAAGCTATATCAGCCGCGCGGCGGGCTCCCCCCAGGCAACACCTGGACGGCGTGCCGCGCGCATGCGCACGTCGCGGTGCGCGGATGACGGAACACTGCGCCGATGCCTGTGACTTTGCTCGACATCATCGTTCTGACGGTCATGCTGATTTCGGGGCTGCTGGCCATGGTCCGCGGCTTCCTGCGCGAGGTCTTCTCCATCCTCTCATGGGTGGTTGCAGCCGGCGTCACCGTGTATTTCCAGAAGCAGCTCCTGCCGGTGGTGAAGCAATACATCGCCCAGGATACGGCAGCTCTTGCCGTCACGGTTGCGGTGCTGTTCCTCGGCACACTTCTGCTTGCGACGATCATCACGGCGCGCATCTCCGACGTGGTGCTCGACAGCCGAATCGGCGCGCTGGACCGCACGCTGGGCTTCATGTTCGGGCTGGCGCGCGGCCTGCTCCTCATGGTGATCGCCATGCTGTTCTTCAACTGGCTGGTGCCGCCGGAGAAGCTGCCGCCGTGGGTCGCCAATGCAAAATCGCTCCCCGCCATCAAGAGCGCGGGGGAGTGGCTTAAGGCGCAGTTGCCGGATGACCCTGAAAACACCATCTTGAACAAGTTGAAGAAGCCGCCCGCCGGAGAGGAGGGCGACACGCCCGCCGCCCCGGCCGCCCCGACGGGGGGGCAGCGTTCGGATTTGGGGGGCACCACAAGACCAGCCGGGTCGGCTGACGCATCCGTTGCGGGGGTTAAGTCCTACCGCCCCACGGAACGCCAAGGCCTCGACCAGCTCGTCGCCAGCACGCGCGGCACCGGCCAGTAAGCCGCCCGAGCGGAGGTGCATGATGGATTTCGACAGTGACGCCCCGATGACCGCGGGCGACGACCCCCGTTCCGAGGATGGCCATCCCCGGCTGGCCGGGCTGACCCAAGCCGAACAGGCGGATCTCGACCTGAACGGCGACCGCCTCCGCGAGGAATGCGGTGTCTTCGGCATCTACAATCACCCGGAGGCGGCGGCCATCACCGCCATCGGGCTGCATGCGCTCCAGCATCGCGGGCAGGAGGCGGCCGGCATCGTCTCCTACGACGGCAAGCGCTTCCATTCGGAGCGGCGCCTCGGCCTCGTGGGCGACGCCTTCTCCGACGCCAGCGTCATCGAGCGCCTGCCCGGCGACATGGCGGTGGGCCATGTGCGCTATTCCACCACCGGCGAGACCCTGCTGCGCAACGTGCAGCCCCTGTTCGCCGAGCTCGACGCCGGTGGCTTCGCCGTCGGCCACAACGGCAACCTCACCAACGGCCTCACCCTGCGCAAGCAGCTGGTCCGGGACGGGGCCATCACCCAGTCCACCACCGACACCGAGGTCATCCTCCATCTGGTGGCCCGCTCCAAGAAGCCGCGCTTCATCGACCGCTTCACCGACGCCCTGCGCGCGCTGGAGGGGGCCTATTCCCTGGTGGCCCTCACCAACAAGAAGCTCATCGGCGCCCGCGACCCCCTCGGCATCCGCCCGCTTGTGCTGGGCATGCTGGACGGCTCGCCCATCCTCGCCTCCGAGACCTGCGCCCTCGACATCATCGGCGCGCGCTATGTGCGCGACGTGGAGAACGGCGAGGTCATCGTGATCGACGAGGACGGCCTGCAGTCATTCAAGCCGTTCCCGGAGATGGCGCCGCGGCCCTGCATCTTCGAGTACATCTATTTCGCCCGGCCCGATTCCGTGGTCGGCGGGCGCTCGGTCTACCAGGTGCGCAAGAAGATGGGTCGCGTGCTGGCGGAGGAGAGCCCCGCCAATGCCGACGTCATCGTTCCCGTGCCGGATTCCGGCGTGCCGGCGGCCATCGGCTTCTCCCAGGCCTCGGGCATCCCCTACGAGCTGGGCATCATCCGCAACCATTATGTGGGGCGCACCTTCATCCAGCCCACCCAGTCCATCCGCGACCAGGGCGTGCGCATGAAGCATTCCGCCAACCGCTCGGTGGTGGAAGGCCGCTCCATCGTGCTGGTGGACGACAGCCTGGTGCGCGGCACCACCTCGGTGAAGATCGTGCAGATGATGCGTGACGCCGGTGCCCGGGAGGTGCATTTCCGCATCGCCTCCCCGCCCATCACCCATCCCGACTATTACGGCATCGACACCCCGGACCGCGACAAGCTGCTGGCCGCCACCCACGATCTGGAAGGCATGCGGCGCTATATCGGCGCGGATTCGCTGGCCTTCCTCTCGGTGGACGGCGTCTACCGCGCCATGGGCTTCGAGGGCCGCGATCCGGTGAAGCCGCAATTCACCGACCACTGCTTCACCGGCGACTATCCCACCCCGCTCACCGACCGGGCCGGCGCCGTGGGCCAGCAGCAGCTTTCGCTCCTGGCCGAGGCGAGCTGAAACGCGCCTCTTGAAAAGCCCTCCCCCCAACCTGCGGGGGAGGGTGTTTTTTTCCCTTCAGTCCACGGAAGCCGCATGACCGCCGACCGGCCCCTCGCCGACAAGATCGCCCTCGTCACCGGCGCCACCCGCGGCATTGGCGCGGCCACCGCCATCGCGCTGGCCCGGGCCGGCGCCCATGTGGTCTGCGTCGGCCGTTCCGATGGCGGGCTCCAGGACATCGACGACAACATCCGTGCCGTGGGCGGCACCGCCACCCTGGTGCCGCTCGACCTCAAGGATTCCGAGGCCATCGACCGGCTCGGTGGCGCGCTGTTCGAGCGCTACAGGCGGCTCGACGTGTTCGTGGCCAATGCCGGCGTGCTCGGCCCGCTGTCGCCGCTGGGCCATGTCTATCCCAAGGACTGGGACGACATCGTCGCGGTGAACCTCACCGCCAACTGGCGCTGCGTGCGCTCGTTCGATCCGCTCCTGAAGCTGTCGCCGGCCGGGCGGGTGGTGATGATCTCCTCCGGCGCCGCCCACAAGGCGCGGGCCTATTGGGGACCCTACGCCCTCACCAAGGCGGGGCTGGAAGTGATGGCCCGCACCTGGGCGGCGGAGAGCGTCTCCGGCAATCTCAAGGTGAACCTGTTCAACCCCGGCCCCATCCGCACCCTGATGCGGGCCAAGGCGTTTCCGGGCGAGGACCCCATGACCCTCCCCGCCCCCGAGGAGGCGGCCGCCGCCATCCTGCCCCTGTGCCTGCCCACCTTCATGGAAACCGGCAAGCTCTACGACTTCCCCCAGGGCAAGCTGCTGAGCTTCCAGATGCCGGTGTGAGGGGTCTGAGCGGGCGCCAAGCTGGACGGCCGGGACGCGCCCGAGTTTTTGCCGAGACCGACAAACGGGAAGTCGGTAGGTCAGGATAGGGCTTGTAGCCGGGTCTTCCGGTGCGGTCGATCCCGTCGAGGATCGTGCCCAGTTCGCCTTGCAGGGTGATGAGGTGGTCCCTGAAATCCGGACCGGGAGCGCTCCCCATTTCTAGGCCATCCGGAGCTGGAAAATTCCGGGGTTAGGGCTCATGCCGGCGGGGATGCCGGAGAGCCATTCATGAGGGCGATCGGCGGCTTGTTGCCGATCGCGCTGTGCGGCCGAACCTCGTTATAGTCTCTACGCCAAGCCTCCATTTTCGCCCGCGCTTCGTCATACCCATAGCGCACGCGTGTCTCGCAGATCTCCTTGATCCGCTGGTTCAGCTCGGCCTGCGTGCCTCGCTCCGACTTGTAGGCATAGAGCGCTCGATCGACCGCCAAGGTGGCACAGGCCCGCCTGGCCGACACTTTCCAATCGTCGCGCAGCCTGTCCACAAGCTCGCGTCTGCGCGCAGGCCTCAGAGCTTTTTTGACAGCACGTCCTGCAACATCGCCTTGTCGAGCTACAGGTCCGAGGCCCGGGCCGGCATCGGCACTTGGATCAGCTACTACAATGGCACGAGGCCGCACTCGGCCCTGGGCGGCAGAACGCTGGAGGAGGTCCATACGGCCTGCGACGGCATCAACATGGCGGCGTAACGCCCACCAGACCCAAGCTTAGCAAAGCCGCCAAACTGTCCACGCAGTGGGGACTACCTCACTGCTTGTGAGGCGCCAGCCCATTACTGCATCTAATTCCGAATGGGAATTTTGAAAAGAAATAATCACCTTACGATACTTTGCTGTTCCGCTCAGCCGCACGACCCTACTCTGGCAGGAAGGCGACCGCGCGGATGAAGCCCGCCGATCCACGCTCGATCTTGTAGGGAAAGCAGGAGATCCAGAAGCCGTCGGGCGGCAGGAGATCGAGATTGGTCAGCTTCTCCATCTGGCCGTAGCCGATGTCGCGGCCCGCCTTGTGGCCTTCCCAGATCAGACTGGCATCGCCGGTTTCCAAATAGCGCTGCCGCGTGAAGGAGAACGGTGGGTCCCAGCTCCAGGCGTCGGTGCCCACCACCCGCACGCCACGTTCGAGCAGGTAAAGCGTCGCCTCCCGTCCCATGCCGCAGCCCACATCGATATAGCCGGGCTGGCCATATCTCGCGCCAGCGGCGGTGTTCACCACCACAATGTCCAGCGGGGCCAGCTCATGGCCGATCCTGTCCAGCTCGGCCGCGATGTCGGCGGCGGTGACGATATGACCATCGGGCATCTGCCGGAAATCGAGCTTCACCCCCGGCTGGAAGCACCACTCGAGCGGCAGTTGCTCGATCGTGCTGGCCGGCGCGCCGCCATCCATGGTCGAGGCATAGTGCCAGGGCGCATCCATATGGGTGCCGTTGTGGGCGGAGACGTGCAGGCGCTCAGCCGCCGGGCCCTCGCCGCCGGGAAAATCCTCCTTGGCAAGGCCGGGGAAGATCTTCGCGAAATCATCGGCCCCCCGGTCATGGTCGAGATACACGATCTCCGGGCCGTATCCCGGCGGGTCGGTGAAGGGGTTGTTCGCGAGTGTCACAGAAAGGTCCAGCAGGCGGAACTTGGGAAACGGAAGGGGCATCTCGTTTTTCCTGTGTCGGGTCGGGGAAGAAATGACCGGCTCAATCCGCGGCCAGCGCCGCTGCGACCAGCCGAAGCGCCGAGCCGTCGTGTGCGAAGCCCAGCGCTTCCGCCTCCTGCGCCCACAGCGGGGGCAAGCGGCCGAACAGCCGTTCGATCTCCGGGCTGGGCCGATGGGTGACGAGGCGCCCACACGCCGGGCCGAAGGTTTCCGCGAGCGCCGCCACCACCTCGCCGACGGACAGGTGCAGCGCCGGCAGCTGAATGTCGCCGGTGGCGACGATAGCGGCGGCATGCCGGAGGTTGGCGACGGCGCAGGCCGCCGACATCCACCAGCATGTCGCCTCGGGACCCACGGGGCAGACATAGGGCTGGCCCGCTGCGACGGACCGCAGGAGGTCGCTCATGAACGCCGAGCCGTGCCCCGTGGACCCGCCCGGCCGGGCGACGAGCCCCGGCAGCCGGAGGGCGATGCCCGAGACCCCGCCGCGCCGGGTCAGGTCCGCCAGCGCGATTTCCGCCATGCGCTTGTGCGCGCCATAAGTCAGCGTCGGCCGCGTCGGCGTCAGGGCATGGACGGCGTCACCGGCCATCTCGCCATAGACAGCGATGCTGCTGGCGAAGACGACGCGCGGCCGGGTGCCCGCCTCCGCCAGCCGATCGAAGAGCGCCAGCGTCGCATCGAGGTTGACCCGGCGGCCAAGTGCAGGCTCGCGCTCCGCGAGGCCCCCGGGGATGCTCGCCAGATGAAAGACCGTATCGAAGCGCGTTGCCGCCACCGCCGCCAGCCCCGCCGGATCATCGAGTCCCCCGGTGATCCATCGCAACCGCCCACTCGCATCGGGAAACGACTGCGGCACCAGATCCACGGCGACAATGTGCCCTCCCCTGGGATCGGCCAGCAGCGATCGCAACAGGTTCGCTCCCAGAAAGCCGGCCGCGCCGGTGACGAGCGTGTTCATGCCGGCACCCCCGCAGCGCGGACAACCCGCTGGTCCATGCGACCAAATGGTCCGGGACGGCCGTCGGGGAAACACGCCTGCATCTCCACTCGGTCGCCGAAACTCAAAAACGGCGTCCGCACGGCGCCCTGATCCAGAAGCTCGATGACCCGGTGCTCTGCCAGGCAACTGGATCCGGCAGCGCGGTCGGCATTGGAGACCGTCCCCGAGCCGATGATCGTGCCCGCCGTCAGCCGCCGCGTGCGCGCGGCATGGGCGATCAGCTCCGGAAAGGAGAATGCCATCTCGCGACCGGATGCGGCGCCGATGCGCTCACCGTTCCGCAGCACATGGAGGAAGAGGTCGGCGCGACCGTCGCACCAGCACGGTCCCAGTTCGTCCGGTGTCACCGCCAGGGGAGCGAAACTCGTGGAAGGCTTGGCCTGAAGGAAGCCAAAGCCGCGCGGCATCTCGCGGGCACCGATGATGCGCAGGCTCCAGTCGTTGATCTGCACGATGAGCCGGATGTGATCCGGCGCGGCGGCGGCAGGCGTCGCCATCGCGACTTCGTCAACGACCACGCCGAACTCGCCTTCCAGATCGATTCCGTCGTCCTCGCTGACGAAGGGCACATCGGCATGGGGGCCGAGAAAATCGTCGCTCGCGCCCTGATACATTACGGGAGTGGTTTCAAAATCCGGGATCGGCGACTTGTTGAATGCATGGTCCATAAGGCGACCATGATTGAGGAAGGCCGACCCATCCAGCCATTGCGGCGCGCGCGGCAACGGCGCGAGCGCGAGCGACGGGTCGAAGGCAACGGCCTCCGCGACGACGCCCGCCTCCAGTTCGCCGGCGAGCCGCGCAAGGTGAGGCTCCACCTCGCGCCAGCGCTGCACGGCGGTGAGCAGGTTGGGGGCGATCGCCGTGGCATCGACGGCGCGGGACTGGTCCCTTGAGACAATCAAGAGCCGCCCGTCGAGGGAGCCATCAGCATAAGTGGCGAATTTCATGGGTGTCTCCCGTCAGGAGCGATTTCGGGGTCGTAGCGTCCGTCCACCAGGATGAACAGCATCCGGCACGGCTGGCCCGACCGGTTGGCCCACGCATGATTGGTGCCGCGCTGGATGACCACATCGCCCTGCCGCAGCAAGGTCTCGCCCCTGTCCAGCACAAGCGTCATCTCACCTGAAATCACGATGCCATAGTCGATGGATTGCGTCCGGTGCATCAGCGGATGCGGCGAATGGAGCTTCACCGTGGAGGCAGACGCATCACCGATTTCAGCGAACGCCGCCGTCATGCGCGCGGCGCCGTGCAGCATGAATTCGTCCGTATCCGGCGGAATATCCACGAAACGAATACGGGTGCCGTTCTCCGGTGGCGGCAGGATCAGAGCCCCGAGGGTCGGATCGGGGCCATTGCCCACCGGCGCCGGGCTGCCGGCGGTCGACCAGACCTCATGAAAAATCGTGCCCGGTATATGCGTCAATTCCACCACATGCGGCAGCGCGCCATCGGTGACGATAATCGCCTGGGCTTCCGCGTCGTGCCCGGTGACGACACGGCGGATCGGAGGGAAGGACATGATCATCTCCAGCTGCTGTAAGGGTTCACGCTTGAGCGGGAGGGGCCGTGAGCACGGCCCGAGGCGCGGCATGGACGCGCGAGAACAGGACCATGGCGACGAACGCGACGATCATGGCCGCGACGCCGAGCCCGCCGTAGCCGAGCGTCTGCACGAGGATGCCGCCCATAATCGGCCCCATGGCGGCGCCGGTCATCAGCATGGCGGGGGTCGCGGCCAGTGCCCGCGACGTGGGGTCCAGACGCGAGAGAATGCCGAAGGCAAAGGTGTGGGTGAAAATCATCACCGCCGCGAACACCGCCGTCGGGACCGCATAGGCAGCGAAGCTGCTCGACAGGCAGATGACCAGCGCCAGCACCGCCTGGGCGAATGGACCTGCGAGAAGCACCGCGCGGGCGGACAGGCGGTTTTCCAGAACGGCGGCAAGCGGCGCCGGGAGCAGGTCGACCACGCCGAGCGCGATCAGGACACCTGACACGGCGTCCCCGCCGAACCCCCGGTCAATGCCGATCCGCTGCACGAAGCTGAAGATCATCGCCTGCGTCAGCGCCATGCAAGCGATGCCGGCGATGCCGAACCAGACGGCCGGGCAAAGACGGGCAGAGGCGGAAAACAGCGCATCGGCGGAACGGGCGGACGCCGGCGGGAAGGCGATCCACGCGACGATCGCCGACACCGCCATCACGCCGGCGAAGACCTGGAACAGGGCCGCCCCGCCAAACGCCGCGATCACCTGCGGCGTCGCCCCAAGAAACACGATGGCGAAAACGCCGAGCGCCATTCCGACGATGGCGAACAGCCGATGCGGATTGGCGGCGCGCCCGATCGTGCCGTGCGCCTGGCTGAGGCCGCAGCCAGTGGCGGCGCCAGCCACGACGTGCAACACCGCCAGGATGACGAAGTCGCGGGTCAGGGTTGCCCCGAAGAACGCCAGCGCCGCGAGCGCATAGCTGATCGCGGCCGTGGGACGGATCGGGATGCGGTTGAATCTCGGCGCGAACAGGATACTGCTCAACACGGCGCTGATGAGGAACAGCGTCACCAGCCCGCCCGCATAGGCCGGATCGAATTTATAGTCCCCGATCAGCGTCCCCACCCAGACGGGCAGCGCGACGAGATCCAGCATCCCAGCGCAGTGCGCCACCATGAGCGCGGCGCGACCGAACCAGGTTTCCGTGCTTGTACGCATCGCTGTCCTCCCCTTTGATTTTTTGACCTGAGGTCGTGCGCCGTTCCAGAGCACGCGCTGGTCGGATTGCATCGCAATCTGAGCGGATCCGGCTCTAATGAAGCGAGTCGGACTTCTCGTTCCCGCTCAAGGCGGGCCGCGATACTCGTCATATTATTGATTTTGTTTGATTATCTCCGGCAAGAGAACCCCGCTTCCGGCGGAATCCCTTGACGCGGTCAAGCCCCTAGATCGGGGCAGCGAGTGCCGTCATCGATTGGTGCATGATCTGCCCATGCTCTTCGGGACTCCCGCCCGAAATCTCGATTTCGCCGAGCCGGACCGAGTTCTCAACCACCATCCGACAGCGCTCCCAGCGCCGCGCTTCAAAGGCGGCGAGCCCGTCCGTGATGCTGTCGCAGCGCTCCAGTTCCTGGGCCAGCACGATCGCGTCCTCAATCCCGATGCAGGCTCCCGATGCAAGGTGCGGCGTGGTGGCGTGGGCGGCATCGCCGATCAGCGCTACCCGTCCTTGAGACCACGGCCGCGGCAAGAGCAGGGCTTCGAGCGGGCGATAGACGATCTGCGAGGCCTCATTGAGGCTCTCGCGCACCATCTGCATGACGGGCGCGGTGAATGGGACGATCAACGCCTTGAGCAACTTCAGGAAATCCGCAGGGTCGACCCGGTCATTCGAGGGGCGATCCTCGGTGACGAACAGGTACATCTCCTCCCGCGAGACCGGGTTGACGCCCGCCTTGACCTTGGCGCCCAGCCACATGATCGCCTTGGACACCTCTGGCGGCCGCGGTAGCACGGCACGCCAGACGCACTGCCCAGTGTAGCGCGGCGCGGGCGCCGCAGGATAAAGGATGCTGCGGGTCTTCGAATACAGGCCATCGGCTCCGACGACGAGATCATAGGTGCCGCGCGTGCCGTCGCTGAAGGTAACGTCCACGCCGGCGTCGGTCTGCGCGATCGTCTTGAAGGTGACGCCGAGCCGCACCTCAGCTCCGGAGCGCAGGGTCACCTGCGCCAGGATGCGGGCCAGGACGGGGCGCATGATCGCCCCTGCTCCCGGAACATCCGACCGCGCCAGGCGCGGTGTCGGCAGCCGGGCGATCGGATGCCCTGCGCTGGAGAGCAATTCGGTCTCGTCCGATGCGTAGCCATGCTGGAGGAATTCATCAAGAACGCCCAGCGTGTCTAAAGCGCGGAGAGTGGGCGCGCCCAACGTAATGCCCGCGCCATATGTGCGCCAGCCGGGATCGATCTCGACTACATCGATGGCCGCGCCGCGCTTCCGCAGTTCGATGGCCGCGGCCATGCCCGAGAAGCCGCCGCCGATGATTAGGATGCGTTTGCAGCTCACCGGCATGTCATTCCTCTCCCTTGTTCTCTTGTTCAAGAAGTACGTCGCCGGCCGCATTGACCGTGACCGAAACCATTTCCAGCGACAGGCCAAGCGCTGCGCCAAGGACGCAACGGCCTGTCTCGATGTCGAATTCCGCGCCGTGGGCGGCGCAGACGATGCGATCGCGCCCGGCATTGAGGTATGCGCCCGCGCGCCATGCCAGAGGCGTGTCGCCGTAATGCGGACAGGCATCGCGGAAGGCACGCAGGACGCCGTTACGGCGCACCAAGACCAGCTTGTCCTTCGCCGTGCCCGGGAGGGGGACGGCGCGGGCCTCGCCCTCCGCGATGGCGCCCGCCTGCGCGATCACCACGTGGTCCCGCAGCCGGGCCGCGTTCATCCCGCGTGTCCCCCGGCATCGCCCTGCGGCTTGCCCGCCGACGGCGGACCGCCCGGCGCCCATTTCTCCCGGTACTCGAACAGGAACGCCTGCGAGGCCTCCGCGCTCATGGGCGTCGCGCGCGGAACCCATTCGTCATCGTGAAGGTCCATGTCCGCATCATATTCGGCGTGACATCCGAGCGGGCTGTTGAAGTACCAGAACCAGTTCGAGCCCATCTTGTGCCGCCCAGGTCCCCAGAAGGATTGATAGCCCGCCTGTGCGAAGCGTGTGCCGGCCAGCATCAGCTCGGTGGGGCCGCCCATGTGAAAGGCAAAGTGCTCGCAGCCTTGCATGAAAGGCGGCGTCTGGATGAAGAACAGCGTGTGGTGGTCCTGCGTCCCCGCAGGGCGCAGGAACGGACCCGCATTGAGCAGGCGATCGGTGACCTTGAAACCCAGGCGTTGCACGTAGAACGCCTCCGCCGTGTCAATGTCGGGCACGAAGCACACCACATGGGAGAGCGTGCGCGGCTTGGCCGGCATCTCCTGCCAGACGCCGCGCTCGTTCGGCGCCCGCTGTGCAGGCGCGCCGGGCGCATTGACGCGCTCGCCGGGCAAGTCCAGCGGGCGGCGGACGCTGACCTGGAACTTCAGGGCAAATCCGTGATCGTCGAAGGCCTCAATGGAACCGTCGCCGCCCCGCGTAACCTGCCGGTCCTTGCCGAGCTCGTCGGCAATGGCGTCAACGGTCGCCTCATCGGCCACGCCATAGATGATCTGCCGCAACATGTTGCCGGTCTCGATCGCCGCAGGCAGGGCGGCGTCGGAGCGGTGGCGGATCGCGATACCTGTTCCGTCGAGAGCCTCGAACAGGTTATCGCCGGTCGGCTGCAGACCGAAATCGGTCAGATAGGTGGCGCAGGCCGCGACGTCGTCGACGCCGAAGACCAACGCATCAGGTCCGATGATATTCATGCTTGCTCTCCGAATGTGTCAGGCCGCTGCGCGTTGCCGCATCCCTCTCGGCGATGTCGGCTCCGGCGTTGGCAGAAGTGTCGAAGCTGGACTGCCGCAAGGCACGGCCGGTGCCGCTGTCATCGACGGCCTGCGGTGCGAAATCCGCCGGATCGCGGCCACGGGCGCGAAGGTCGTCCACACCGAAGACCCGATGATCCGGACCGATGATGTTCGTTTTCACCCCCTACCAGCGCCGGGGAGCCCGATAGCGGGGTAAACACGGATTGCTTTGCGAGGACCATCGCCGTTGCCCGCTCCGCGACGGTCATTCCGCCGCCTCGGCCGCGGTGCGCCCGCCCAGCACTTCGGCCACCCAATCCGCGATAAAGGCGCCCGCATTGGCCGAATTGTCGAAGCTGGAATGCTGACACCCGCCTTCGCGATCGGTGAAGATCTTCAGCTCACGCTTTGGGCTGTTGACCAGTTGATCATAGGTCCGCTGTGCCCAGACGAGCGGAATCTGCGAATCCTTCTCTCCGTGGGTGACCAGAAACGGCACCTTGATCCGATCGAGCACGCCGTCGAGATGAACGTCTTCTGCGATCCGCACAAAATCGTCCATGTCACGGGCACCCCAGACCCAGCGGACGTGGTCCCAATAATGCGGCACGGGGAAATTGCCCTCGCGCTGGAGCCGCTTCTTCTGGACATCGCGCCAATCGTGGTTGGCGCCCCACACCACGCCACAGGCAAAGCGCGGCTCGAAGGCCACGGCGCGCGGGCAATAGTACCCCCCCAGCGAGACACCCTCCATGCCGATGCGCCTGGGATCAACGTCGTCCAGCGTCTCAAGCCAGTCGACGATCGGGCTGGCCCAGACCTCCGCATTGTAGACCGCCGTGAGATTATGCAACCGCAACGCTTCGCCGGTGCCGGGCTGATCGACGACCAGCGATGCCACGCCGCGCCGCGCCAGCCAGTGGGGCAGCCCGACGCGGTATTTCATTTCCTTAGTTGAATCGAGGCCGTTGACCTGAAGCAGCAACGGCGCCGGCCCGGCCGTCCCCTCGGCGCGCACATACAGGCCGCTGAGATGCCCGCCGTGGTAGGGAATCTCGACGCGCTGGCAATTCTCGCCGGCAAGCGCTATGCCGCGCTCAAAGACGCCAAGGAAGCGCCGATAAAGCGCCGTCCGCCCGGCTGAGCCATGGGCCATCAGGCGTTCGGCGGTGAGATAATAGGTGGCGGCACGGCCATATTTGTCGCCGGCCGAAAGGGTGCGCCCGCGCGCCTCGTCCTCCTCGGCCAGTGCACACAGCTTGTCCGCCATGTCGCACCAGCTTTGGCGGAACGCGGCGACACCCGCCGCATCGGGCTGCCGCGCCGCCTCCTGGAGTGGCCCGCACATGGCCTCGACCTCGCCGATCTTGGCGCCCATCTCGATGGCCAGATCGACAGCGAGGTTCCAGGGATAATTACTTGAGAAATACTTGAACATCACCCTCTCCCTCACCACCGCACCCGAAGCAGCATCCAAGGTGACCGCACAGGCACCAGCAGACCGCGCGAGCGTGACATACGGCAATATTATTGCCAGTTTATTTTATGAATTGAAGACATTTTTATTATAAATGCCTACAAAGTACACCAATCTATTATTAATAATCGCCACAGTTGTGGCACAATGCCGCCTCATTACAATTTGATGCCAGGCCGTCGGACGGCCAGACCGAGCGGCCTGTCGCGCCTTCCTCTTGCTATTGATGCGTCAGCGCTCATTATACTGTCACGCGCCCTGGGTGTCGGGCGGAGCATAATTACCGGGCGGGCGGCGGTGGCACCCAGAGCGGGAGCGCCAGGTTCAACCAGGCAGTCGTCCCCTTGGAGGTGTTGGCCGCATAAGCGGCCGTCTGAATGTTGACGCCGAGGATCAGTGGCCCGAAGTCGTAGCTGATGGCAGGGCCAATGTTGAGAAGCTGGGTCTTGCCGTTCAGGCTACCAAGTCCGCTATCGGCCTGATATTGATGATAATAGCCGCCGACCAGACCAACGCTCAGCTTGCCGAAATTCCAGCCGGTGCGGAAATCCGCTTCGATCGCGCTGCCACTGTGATATTGCGTATCGGGATTGGTCTCGTTGAAAATACCGCGCCCGACAATACCGACATAAAATCCGTCCTTGTCATTGTGCCTGAAGCCAATGATCGGCTGGTGCGATGCATAACCCGTCGCCGGATTGAAGGCTGCTGTCGAGCTATAGGTGCCAATACTGCTCGCATAATCGTAAGCAACGACGAGTGCATTATTCTTATCGAACGAGTATGTAACGATCAGTGGAGAAAAAACCACGTTGCCAAAGCCCGTATCACCTCCCGCCGAGGCCGTTGCTCCATAAAATTTCAGCGTCGTTGATCCCGTGACTACGGGTACGACGAGCTGAGAATAGATATGGAAATTACCATAGTCTCCCAGCCAGGAGTAGAGGAAGCGGTTTGTATTTGCGACTGCTGAACCAGTAAAATCACTGCCAATAACTGTCTTGCCATTATCGCCGTTCAGTCCGCTGATGCTAGTATATGAAGTCTGATTAACCAAAAAAAGACCAGGAATGGGAGGAAACTCGACGACGAAATCGCCCGTGGATCCAACGGCGAACGGCAGCGCTCCTCTTTCGGAACCGAGCGCACCGTTGGTCGCCATGATTGAAATCGAGAGCAAAGAGATAGCGATGACTCGCTGCGAAACGTTCATGCGAATACCCATCAATGATGTCAACCGGGCGCGCCGCGTCCCGCGGTGCATGTCGGCTGCGGCTTTGCGGATGATGCGGCGCAGTTGAAGCAGGCCAGCGGACGCACGATGGCGCGCGTCGCCCATGCGAACCCCGTTGCCCCTCGGCGAACGAGCGGGGTCACGTCTGAACGACGGCGTGAACGCCCAAGCAACCTGAGTCTAGCGTCCAGGCGGGCTCGCGAACGGTAAGCCGAAGCTCCAAAATTTCAAATATCGCATCTTCATCTCCCTGGATTTTTATTTGATGCGGAGGCGTAATTCGCTATTCGCATTTTTTTATTTGTTGTATGTCAAAAAATATAGGCAGATGCTTGAAAAACGCCAATCATTTGTTTCAATTCTACATATTCCGATTTTCTATGGCCGGCTGAGGCTTGCGGGAGGGGCTTGGTGGGGCGCAGAAAAACGAGAAACGAAAATCAAACAACAAAGGGAGGCCCCTGATGCGATTTGAACGGCTTGATCTCAACCTGATCGTCCTGTTCGATTCCCTGCTGAAGTCTGAGAATGTGAGCCGAACGGCCAGACAGCTTCACTTGACGCAGCCGACCGTGAGCAACGCCCTCGCGCGGCTTCGCCGTCACTTCGACGACGAGCTGTTCGTCATGGTTGGCCGCAAGCTGGAGCCCACGCCGCTTGCCATCGACCTACGCGAACCTGTGGCGAAGTTCATCCATTTGTCGCGCGTGATCGCGCAGAAGCGGAGCGTGTTCGACCCCGAGACGACCGAACGCACCTTCTCCATCGTTGCCTCCGACTATATCGCTTCGGTTCTCCTCACGCGGGTCGGGCGCCGGCTGGTCTCGGCCACCTCACATGTCAATCTTCGGCATGTGCCCATCTCCGCCGCGGCCATCCAGAAATTTCTGCAGGGCACTTACGATTTTCTCGTCGCGCCCGGCTATGTGTATCAAAACTGGCCCAACACCAAATTCCTCTTCGCGGACCGCTTCGTCGTGATTGCCTGTCGGGATAACACCGAGGTCGGCAGCCAGTTGACGCTCGACGAATTCCTCAACCATCCCCTGGCTGTCTGTCGCTTCGGCGATCTGAGCCAGCCCTCGGTGGTCGAGGAATTCTTGATGAAACATGGCTGCGAGCACTCCGCGCGCGTCGAGTGCGAAAGCTTCGGCCTGTTAGTCGATTACATCGTCGGCACGCCGATGCTCGCGAGCCTTCCGCTGAGCTATGCAAGGATGAGGGTCCAGCGGTCGCCCATACGCCTCGTCACGCCAATGTTCGACATGCCGGTGATCAGGCAGCAGATCCTCTGGCACGGCTATTCCGAAAGCGAGCCGGCCGCGCGCTTGGCGCTCGAGATGATCGAGCAGGAGGCGGCTGACCTCGGCGAATGAGCCATAGTCATTTTTGGTCAGTGTCGGTTCTTTGTTTTATATGAAGGCGTTTCCATTTGAACACTTGGGCCGGCGCTGCCAGCGGGGCGGCGCAGGCACGGCCACGATTTACCAGCTCACGGCCGTATATTTGGTTTCCAAATATTCATGGATCCCTACGGAAGCGCCCTCGCGCCCCAGCCCACTCGCCTTGGTACCGCCGAAGGGAGCGGCAGGATCGGACACCACGCCCCGGTTCAGCCCGGGCATCTTGGCGATCATGGCGCCCTCCACGGCAGCTTCCACGGCGGCATCGGCGCATACCAGGAATGGCGCATTGCCGCCCAGTTCCATGGAGGCGTTCCGGATACCATCGGCCGCCTCCTTCAGGAGGATGCGCCCAACTTCGGTGGAGCCAGTGAAGCTCACCTTACGTACCCGCGGATCGCGCAGCAT
The DNA here is from genome assembly GCF_043193975.1 of Xanthobacter versatilis. Classification (NCBI taxonomy): domain Bacteria; kingdom Pseudomonadati; phylum Pseudomonadota; class Alphaproteobacteria; order Hyphomicrobiales; family Xanthobacteraceae; genus Xanthobacter; species Xanthobacter versatilis. The sequence continues at coordinate 94,329 of NZ_JBAFVB010000008.1, forward strand.
CGCGCTCACGGTGGGGCCGCTGCGCCGGGTGACGATCGGCCAGCATGCGCTTCAGCTTGGCGTTCTCGTCCTCCAGCGCCCGCAGCCTCTTGGCTTCCGACACCTCCATGCCGCCGAACCGGGCCTTCCACTTGTAGATGCGGGCATCGCTGACCCCGTGCTTGCGGCACAGGTCGGAGACCGGCACCCCGGCCTCGTGCTCCTTCAGGATGGCGATGATCTACTCTTCCGTGAACCGGCTACGCCTCATGGTCTGGTCCTCGCAATGGGCCAGAACGAACTTCAAGCTGGATTAGCCAGGAGGGGCAACGTCATTCGCGCCGCCACCGTTATCTGGCTCAAGTCGGTGTCCACACCGCCAAGAACTCGCGCCGGAGCTTCTTGATCTCCAGCTTCAGCCGCGCGGCACGCTCCGCCAGGATCATGGCGCGAGCCGCAGCAAGGTCGCTCGGCAAAGGGTCCATATAGGGAAATGGAAGCATATCCGCCGTCCCTACGCCACGCCCAAATCCCCCTGACGCGCCAGGTCGCCACGTCCTCTGCGGATGCCGCCAGTCGATGCCTACCAGCAGATAGCCGAGTTGCGCCAGCAGGCTTTAAATCGCCACGGCCAGAAAATGTCCGACTCGGTCAAAACCTGCCCGGCCATGGTGACCCCTCAAGCCGTCGCCAGTTCCCCGGCCAGGGCCTTGCGGATCAGCTCCCGGGTCTCGGCCACGCCGTAGATCTCCACGAAGGAGCCGAAGCGCGGGCCGCGCCCGAGGCCGAGCAGCACCTGGTAGAGGGTGTTGAACCACTCGATAGACACGCCCGGCCGCTCCGGGGTGGCGCCCTTCGCCTTCAGGTCCTGATAGCGCTCGATGGGGCGGGCCACGTCGTAGAGCGCGTTCTGGATGTCGTCGGCCGTGGCGCCGGCCGGCAGGGTCGCCAGCGCCGCATCGAGCTTGGCGAGGGCCTCCTGCTCGACCGCGTCGGGCGCCCGGAACACCTTGTTCGGCTTAACGAAATCGTGGAAATACTTGACCGCGTAGCCGACCAGCTCGGCAAGCTTGGGATGGGTTTCGGCGGACACCCCTGGCACGTGGCGGTTGAGGAAGCCCCACAACACGCTTTCATCCTCGGTGTTGGAGGCGGAGGCCAGATTCAGCAGCATGGTGAAGGACACCGGCATGTCCACCTTGGGCGGTTCGCCTGCATGGATGTGCCACACCGGGTTGCCGAGGCGCAGCTTCCAGTCCTGCTCCTCATACTTGCCGAGGAAGCCGAAATAATCGTCCACGTTGCGCGGGATGACATCGAAGAAGAGCCGCTTGCCCGAGCGCGGCGACTGGAACATGAACAGGCTGAGGCTCTCCGGGGAGGCGTATTTCAGCCAGTCCTCGATGGACAGGCCGTTGCCCTTGGACTTGGAGATCTTCTGCCCCTTCTCGTCGAGGAACAGCTCGTAGTTGAAGCCCTCCGGAGGCTCGCCGCCGAGCGCCTTGGCGATCTGGCTGGAGAGCTTCACGGAATCGATGAGGTCTTTGCCCGCCATCTCGTAATCGACGCCCAGCGCCACCCAGCGCATGGCCCAGTCGGGCTTCCACTGCAGCTTGCAGCCGCCGCCGGTGACCGGGACTGTCACCTTTTCCTTCGTGTCCGGGTCCTCGTAGGTGACGGTGCCGTGCTTCACATGGTGTTCCAGGATCGGCACCTGGAGCACGCGGCCCGTGCGGGGGCAGATGGGCAGGAAGGGGGAATAGGACGCCGCCCGCTCCTCGCGCAGGGAGGGCAGCATCACGTTCATCACCTTCTCGTAATGATGCAGCACCTTCAGCAGCGTGGCATCGAACCGGCCGGACATGTAGCAGTCGGTGGCCGACATGAATTCATACTGGAAGCCGAAGGCGTCCAGGAACGCGCGCAGGCGGGCATTGTTGTGCTCACCGAAGCTGTCGTGGGTGCCGAAGGGGTCGGGCACCTTGGTCAGCGGCAGGCCCAGGGCCTTCTGCAGCATGTCCTTGTTGGGGACGTTGTCCGGCACCTTGCGCAGGCCGTCCATGTCGTCGGAGAAGGCGACGAGCCGGGTCTTCACCTTGTCTTCAGTCAGCACGCGGAAGGCGTGGCGCACCATGGTGGTGCGCGCCACTTCACCGAAGGTGCCGATGTGCGGCAGGCCCGAGGGGCCGTAGCCGGTCTCGAACAGCACTTCTTCCGATCCGCGCTCCTTGGGGTGGCGCTTCAGCCGCTCCACCAGCTTGCGCGCTTCCTCGAACGGCCAGGCCGTGGCCGTCTCGGCCACGCGCTTCAGCTCGCCGGCGAGGTCGGCCGGATCGGCGAAGGCGGACAAGGCAGTATCGGACGGGGCGGCGGACATGGCAGGCTCCAAAAAAGGAGCGCGAACTTAGGAATGTCGGCGGGTGGCGTCAACGCGGGCGGGCCGAAACACCGTCCGCGACGGGCCCCGATGGCTCCTCAATAGAAGCCGATGGGGAACCAGCGCAGGTAAAGGTCGGTATAGACGCCCTTTTCCCAGATGCGCTGCAGGGCGAAGTCCATGGCGTGGCGCAGGGTGTCGTTGCCCTCCTTCACCGCCACGGAGAAGCCGTCGCCAAAGAAGCGGCTCTCGGTGAAGGGGCCGCCCAGGAAGCGGCAGCAATTGGCGCTGTCGGCGCCATTGAGCCACAGGGCGAGCGTGATCCCGTCGCCGAACAGCAGGTCCACCTGGCCTGCCTTCAGCGCCTCCTGGGCCGCCTTCAGGTCCGGATAGGGGCGGATGGCGGCTTCGTTGAAGAAGGAGCGCAGATAGGCCTCGTGGGCGGTGCGGGCGACCACCGCCACCTTCTTGGCGGCCACGTTTTCCGGCGTGGCTGCGGCGAGCGTCTCCTGCCGCTTGCCCACGAAGCGCGCCGGGGTGCCCAGATAGCGCTCGGAGAAATCCAGCGCGGCGCGGGACTGGGGCGTGGCGGTGAGGCCGGCGATGGCCGCGTCCGCCCGGCCCTGCTCGACGCTGTCGGCCAGCGTGTCGAAGGCCGCCGCCTGGATCACGCAGGTCACCCCCAGCTCGGCGCAGATGGCGCGGGCGAGGTCCACGTTGAAGCCGGTCAGGGCGCCATCGGCATTCAGGAAGTTGAAGGGCGGGTAGTCGTCGGTGGTAACGAAGCGCAGTTCCTTGGGCAGGCGCGCGGCATCGGGCCGCTCCAGCCGTCGCTCCACATTCCAGAAATTGGGCACCGATACGCCGCCGGCGCCCCCACCGCTCACCTGCCCGCCCCGGACCGGACCCCACACGGGCGACGGCCCCGGCGGCTGCTGGGCCTGCGCGACCCAGGGCAGGGCCGCCAGCGCGAGCACGACGCAAAGGCGACGCCTCAAGCCACGGCCCGCGACCACGGCCCGCAGGCGGGCGATAAGGACTGGTAGAGCCATGTCGGCGCGGTTACCTTAGGGTTGCACTCGAAGGGGCGGCGCATGGTGGGGGATGCGCGGTCCGCCGACAAGGGGTGGGCCGGGCGGCGGGCCGAGGAGCGAAATAGCCCGAAAAGCAGCGCCGTGCACGGCCTGAGTGCGACGCCTGCATCGCTTGTGGCCGCCCGGCGCCGGGGCGCCGAACCTTTGCCTTTCGAACTGCGGCCATTCGTCGGCCATCTGCCGCACGACGATCTCCGGGCTGCCGCCCGGCGCGCACGCCAGCTCGGCGTCGGCGCCGACGAGGTGCTCGTCGCACAGGGCGTGGTGGACGAGGCGGAAGCAACCGACCTGCTCGCCACCCATCTCGGCCTTGCCGTCGCCGCCCCCGAAGACGCCGCCCCACCGCCCGACGCCGCCACCGCCGAAGCCGTCCTGCGCACCGGGGTGCGCATCGAAGCGCCGGACGGGGGGCGCCCACGTTTCACCCTCGCTGCCCGGGGGCGCGACGTGCGGCGCCTGTTCCGCGCGCTGCGGCGGGATCCGGGCCTTGCCGGACGGGTGCGCCTCGCGGTGCCGGGGGCGGTCCGGCGCGCGGTCCTGACCGCCGCCGGCCCCATGCTGGCACAAGCCGCCGTCAAGCGGCTTCCCGACCGCGACCCGCTGAAATCCGCCGCCACCCTCGACCCCAAGCGGGTCCTCGGGCGCATCGCGCTGGTGGTGGGCCTGCCACTGGCCGGCCTTGTGGCGCTGGCGCCGGAACAGGGCGTGCTTGCGGTGCAGGCGCTGCTGTCGCTGGTCTTCCTCGGCTGGGTCTCCCTGCGCCTTGCCGCCTGCGCCTATGATGCGCCGCCCGACCCGCCGCCGACGCTGGATGACCGGCAGCTGCCGGTCTATTCCCTGCTGGTGCCACTCTATCGCGAGGCGGCCAGCGTGCCGCATCTGGTGGCCGCCCTCGGCGCGCTCGACTATCCGCCGGAGAAGCTGGACATCAAATTGGTGGTGGAAGCCGACGACGCCGGCACCCGCGCCGCCATCGCCGCCCTCACCCTGCCGCCGCACATGGAAGAGGTGCCGGTACCCGCCATCGGCCCGCGCACCAAGCCCAAGGCGCTGGAGGTGGCGCTCGCGGCGGCCCGCGGCAGCTTCGTCGCCATCTATGATGCAGAGGACCTGCCGGAGCCGGACCAGCTACGCCGGGCGCTGGAAGCCTTCCGCACGGGCGGGCCGAAGATCGCCTGCGTGCAGGCCCGCCTTGCCATCGACAATGGCGACGACAGCTGGATCGCCGCCTCATTCGCCGCCGAATATGCCGCCCAGTTCGACGTGCTCTTGCCCATGCTGAGCGCGCTGGGCCTACCCATCCTGCTCGGAGGCACCTCCAACCATTTCCGCCGCCGGGTGCTGGATGAGGTGGGCGGCTGGGACCCGTTCAACGTCACCGAGGACGCGGACCTCGGCATCCGCCTCGCCCGCGCCGGCTGGCAGACGCGGGTGATCTCGTCCACCACCTATGAGGAAGCCCCGGTGACCGCCCGCGCCTGGGTCGGCCAGCGCACCCGCTGGCTCAAGGGCTGGGCGCAGACGCTGCTGGTGCATCTGCGTCAGCCAGGGGCGCTGATGGCGGATCTCGGGGTGGGCCCCGCGCTGGCCCTGCTGCTGCTCGCCGCCGGCCCGTTCGCGGCGGCCCTCGTCCACCCGTTCTGCGTGGCCCTGCTGCTGGCTGACCTGCTGCGCGGGGTCATCGGCCTGCCGCGCGGCTCGATGGCCGAGGCGCTGACCTCGGCCCTCACCTTCACCACCCTGTTCGCAGGCTACGCCGGCACCGCCGCCATAACCTATGTGGGGCTGCGCCGGCGCGCCCGGGTGCCGGGGCTCAAGGTGGTGCTCGGCATCCCGTTCTATTGGCTGCTGCTGTCGGCGGCGGCGTGGCGGGCGCTCATCGAGCTGCTACGCCGGCCTCACCACTGGCAGAAGACCGAGCACGGCGTCGCCCGCCACCGCGTGGCGCAGGCCGCCGCGCTCCGCCGGAGCCCGTCCATAGGCGCTGCGACGAGCCCCGAGGTCGGCCCCGCTCATGCGGCGTCCGCCAAGGCATAGACGCGCAAGCGGTGCCCATCGGGATCGAGCGCAACGAAGCTGCGGCCGAAATCAAGGTCGGTGGGCGGCAGGGCGATCCTCGCCCCACGCGCCAGCCATGCGGCATAAGCGGCATCCACGTCGGCGGCGCCCGCCACCTTGAATCCCAGTTCGCTCCCGCCGCCCGACGCCGTGGGTGCCGGCTCGACGCCGGTTGCCTTCCACAGGCCCAGCGCGAGCCCGGAGGGCAGCACCAGCAGCACGAAGGTCGGGCTCACCTCCACCGGCTCACGCCCCAGCAGCCCGGCATAGAAGCGGCCACTGGCCTCGGGGTCGCTGACATAAAGGAGAAGATTGTTGGTCTCGGTCACGATGTGCTCCTGCTCGGTTTCGATCGGGAGCCATGCTTATGGCAACATACTGTCAGTTTCCGTCAGCATCATGCCCCCGGGACTGCGACTGACGCCACGCCTTCAGCAGGGCCTGCCGGCGCCTGGGATAGCGGGCATCGAGCAGTTCCGCGTCCTGGATGCGGTCAGTGCGAAAGGCGCGGAAATCGCCGCGCAGCTCGCACCAGCCGAGCAGCACCCGCACCTGATCGAAGAACGCCAGCGCAAAGGGCCAGACCACACGCTGTGAGGGCGCGGCCGAGGCATCGCTATAGGCGAGCCACAGCTTCCGCTCGGTCCGGATCGCCTTGCGCAGCAGGGCGGGATCGATGCTGTCGCCCGGGATCGTCTGGCCGGGGCCGATGAGCAGGGCCGAGGCTTCGAGTTCCGCCCGCAGATCGGCCGGAAGCACCGCCTCGATGCGCGCCAGCGCGCCGCGGGCCGCCGTGCCGAGCCGGCCGTCGGCGCGTTCGGCCACCCAGCGCGAGCCCAGCGCCAGGGCCTCGATCTCCTCGAGCGTGAACATGAGGGGCGGCAGGAGGAACCCCGGCTTCAGCACATAGCCGACGCCCGGCTCGCCCTCGATGTGCGCGCCCTGCGCCTGAAGGCTGGCGATGTCGCGATACAGCGTGCGGATGCTGACGCCTATCTCCTGCGCCAGCGCCTTGCCGCTGACCGGACGGCGGTGGCGACGCAGGAGGTCGAGCAGAACGAAAAGGCGTTCGGAACGGGACATGGGCACACGCCTGCGGGCGGCCGTGGCCGGTTCAGGGCGGCCGGTGCCGCGTCCGGGCGCGGCGTTCAGCCGATCCGGCCGGCGTCAGGCCTCATAAATAGCGCTTCAGCTCCGCCGCGGCGTCGGCCGGCGGCCGCTTGGAATTGAACGGGGCGACGAAGGTGCCGGACTTGTCCATGAGATAGACCACCGCCGTGTGGTCCATGGTGTAGTCCCCGCCGGTCAGCGGCACCTTCTTGGAATAAACCCGGTATTCCTTCTTGATCGCCTCCACCGCCTCCGGCGTGCCGGTGAGGCCGCGGATCTGCGGGGCAAAGCTCGACAGATAGGATTTCAGCGCCTCCGGCGTATCGCGCTCGGGGTCGACGGTCACGAAGAACACCTGCGCCTTGTCCGCGTCCGGGCCGAGGGCGGTGAGGATCTCCGACATCTCGAACAGGGCGGTGGGGCACACGTCCGGGCAATGGGTGAAGCCGAAGAAGATGAGGCTCGGCTTGCCCTTCAGCGCGGCTTCGGTGACCGGGGCGCCGGTCTGGTCCACCAGCTTGAACGGCCCACCCACGGCGGCGGTGCCGGTGCTCGTCACCCGCGGCGTCGGGCTACCCACCAGCATGGTCACGGCGGTGACCATGACGAGGGCGCCGGCCGCGAAGGCGCAGAACAGGGCGATGATCTTGGTGCGTTGCGACAGCTTGATCTGGGACATGGGCTGGCGATCTTGGCCTTTGCGATCGGGTCCGGACGTGGTTGCGCCAGGGCGTCAGCGAACCCGCGCCGGGTGGGGGGGTCACAGGCAGGCAGCGATGCCCGCGCTCATGATGTCGAAGAAGACGGTGGCGCCATGTCGCGCCCACAGCACGCAGGCGGCCGCGAACAGTGCCCCGGCCACCGCCACGCTGCCGACCACGACCATGCGCGCCCCCAAACCCGACCGGCCGGACTGCGACCCGCGCGGCGCAGAGCCGGCGGCGGCATCCATCTGGCGGTGGAGGGAGAGGGCCATGGCTGGTCAGGTTCCGTTGCGGCGGCCCCGCGCCGGACTTCGGCCGGGAGCGCGGCGCAGGATAGCGTGGGCGGCCGGCCAAATCCAATGGCGGCGCCTCACCGCTGCGTGACAGGGCGCCGCGCCGCCCGCCCGTGCCGGCGCCGGGGACTGCGCGGGACGCGCACTTGTTCCGGGCCGGCCCCTCGGGCATCGTGCGCGCCATTGTTGAGCGCCTGCCTGCGCGGACTTGTTCCTGAGGACCTTGAAATGTCGCCCTCCCCCCGCCCGCTTCAGCCCGGCGACCATGTGTTCCTGGTGGACGGCTCGTCCTTCGTGTTCCGCGCCTATTTCCAGTCCATCAACCAGGACCGAAAGTACAATTTCCGCTCCGACCGGCTGCCCACCGGGGCGGTGCGGCTGTTCTGCACCAAGCTGCTGCAATTCGTGCGCGACGGGGCGGTGGGCATCAAGCCGACCCACCTCGCCATCATCTTCGACAAGTCGGAGGATAGTTTCCGCAAGGAGCTTTACCCCGACTACAAGGCCAACCGCTCCGAGCCGCCCGAGGAACTCATTCCCCAGTTCCCGCTCATGCGCGAGGCGGTGCGCGCCTTCGGCCTCATTCCGGTGGAGCAGGCGCGCTACGAGGCGGACGACCTCATCGCCACCTATGCCGACCAGGCGGTGAAGGCGGGCGCGGACGTGCTCATCGTCTCCGCCGACAAGGACCTGATGCAGATGGTCGGCCCCAGGGTCGCCATGTACGACCCTGCTTCCGGCGAGAGCGGCGGGCGCGGGGCGCGGCCGGAGCGGCGCATCGGGGTGGGCGAGGTGCTCGAATATTTCGGCGTGCCGCCGGAGAAGGTCACCGACGTGCAGGCGCTGGCGGGGGATTCCACCGACAACGTGCCCGGCGTGCCCGGCATCGGCATCAAGACCGCCGCCCAGCTCATCGGCGAATACGGCGACCTTGAAACCCTGCTGGCCCGCGCCGGCGAGATCAAGCAGCCCAAGCGGCGCGAATCGCTGCTCACCAATGCCGAGGCGGCGCGCATCTCCAAGACGCTGGTCACGCTGGTGCGCGACGTGTCCGTGGAGGTGCCGCTGGAGGACCTGGTGCTGGAGGCGCCCGACGCGAAGCGCCTCATCGCCTTCCTGAAGGCCATGGAGTTCACCACCATCACCCGCCGCGTGGCCGAGGCCTATGGCGTGGAGGCCGCCGAGGTGGAGGCCGACCCCAGGCTCGCCCCCGCCGGCCTGTTCTCCCCCGCCGCCCCCGCCTCGGCCGAGGAGACGGACGGCGCAGCGCCGGCCAAGGGCGGGGAAGCGCCCGCGGTCTCGGCCGTGGCGCACGCCATGGATGGCACCCTAACCCCGTCCGACCTCGCCCATGCCCGCGCCAGCACGGCACGCACCATCCCCGTGGACCGCACGGCCTACCGCACCGTCCTCGACCTCGCCGAGCTGAAGGCGTGGTGCGCCAAGGCGCAGGACCAGGGACTTCTCGCCTTCGACACCGAGACCAATTCCCTCGATCCCATGCAGGCGGACCTGGTGGGCGTCTCGCTCGCGCTGTCGCCCAACGAGGCCTGCTACATCCCCCTTGCCCATACCGGGGCCGGCGACGGGCTGTTCAGCGAGGGGCAGCTTCCCGGCCAGATCCCGGTCCGCGATGCCATCGCCGCGCTGAAGGGTGTGCTGGAGGACAAGGGCACCCTGAAGGTCGGGCACAATGTGAAGTACGACCAGTTGGTGCTGGCCCGCCACGGCATAGATGTCGCCCCGTTCGACTGCACCATGTGCATGTCCTACGCGCTGGACGCGGGCAAGAACGGCCATGGCATGGACGAATTGTCGGTGCTCCATCTCGGCCACCAGCCCATCGCATTCTCGGAAGTGACCGGCAAGGGCAAGGGAAAGGTGACCTTCGACAAGGTCGCCCTGGAGCCCGCCACCCAATATGCCGCCGAGGATGCGGACGTGACCCTGCGCCTGTGGCAGGTGTTGAAGCCCCGCCTCGCCGCCGAGGGCCGCACCACCGTCTACGAGACGCTGGAGCGCCCGCTCATCGCCGTGCTGGCGCGCATGGAGAGCCGGGGCATCTCCATCGACAAGGCCATGCTGGCGCGCCTCTCCTCCGAGTTCGCGCAGGGCGCGGCGCGCATCGAGGACGAGATCGCGGAGCTGGCCGGCGAGCGGCTGAACGTGGGCAGCCCTAAGCAGATGGGCGACATCCTGTTCGGCAAGATGGGCCTGCCCGGCGGCACCAAGACCGCCACCGGCATGTGGTCCACCAAGGCCACCGCGTTGGAAGAACTGGCCGAGGCCGGCCACAAGCTGCCGCAGAAGATCCTGGACTGGCGCCAGCTCTCCAAGCTGCGCTCCACCTATACGGACGCCCTGCCCCATTTCGTGAACCCGCAGACCAAGCGCGTCCACACCTCCTATGCGCTGGCCGCCACCACCACCGGGCGGCTGTCCTCTTCCGACCCGAACCTGCAGAACATCCCCATCCGCACCGAGGAAGGCCGGCGCATCCGCCGCGCGTTCGTGGCGGAAGAGGGCAACCTGCTGGTGTCGGCGGACTATTCGCAGATCGAGCTGCGGCTCCTCGCCGAGATCGCCGAGATCCCGGCCCTGCGCACCGCCTTCACCGAGGGGCTGGACATCCACGCCATGACCGCCTCCGAGATGTTCAACGTGCCGGTGAAGGACATGCCCGCCGAGGTGCGCCGGCGCGCCAAGGCCATCAATTTCGGCATCATCTACGGCATCTCCGCCTTCGGCCTCGCCAACCAGCTGGGCATTCCGCGCGAGGAGGCGGGGCAATACATCAAGCGCTACTTCGAGCGCTTCCCCGGCATCCGCGACTATATGGAGGAGACCAAGACCTTCTGTCGCGAGCACGGCTATGTGGAGACCCTGTTCGGCCGACGCTGCCACTATCCCGAGATCGCGGCCAAGAACCCCTCCATCCGCGCCTTCAACGAGCGCGCCGCCATCAATGCCCGCCTGCAAGGCACGGCGGCGGACATCATCCGCCGCGCCATGATCCGCATGGAGCCGGCGCTGGAGAAGGCGAAGCTATCCGCGCGCATGCTGCTGCAGGTGCACGACGAACTGGTGTTCGAGGTGCCCGAGGGCGAGGCGGACGCCACCATCCCCGTGGTGCGCCAGTGCATGGAAACCGCCTCCGCCCCCGCCGTCGCCCTCGCCGTGCCGCTGAAGGTGGACGCGCGGGCGGCGAAGAACTGGGAAGAGGCGCACTGAGGGGGCGTCCGGCGTCCCGGCCGGCGGCCGTTCCGGCGCCAGCGCACCCCCTCTCCCGCGTGCGGGGGAGGGTTCACGGGAGATCCCAGTCCGGACATCGACTTTCACGCCCGGCGCCGCGCCCGGTGGCACAGCCCCCCGCACATTTGCTAGACACCTGCCATCCAACCGAAAGGACCATCCCATGAGCATCGAGAGGCTCGACAAGGGCCGCCGCATGAGCGAAGCCGTGATCCACGGCAACACCGTCTATCTCGCCGGCCAGGTGGCCGAGGGGCCGGACGTGGAAAGCCAGACCAAGGCCGTCCTCGCCTCCATCGACGCCCTGCTGGCCCGCGCCGGCACCGACAAGTCGCGCATCCTCACCGCCACCATCTGGCTGTCGGACATCGCCAATTTCGCCGGCATGAACAGCGTGTGGGACGCCTGGGTCGACCAGGAGAACCCGCCGGCCCGCGCCACCAGCGAGGGCAAGCTCGCTGCCCCCAAGTTCCTGGTGGAAATCATCGTGGTCGCCGCCCGCGGCTGAGCTTCAGCGTTCGACATCCTCCGGCGGCGCCCCGCGCGTCCGCCGGAGGGCCGCAGCCGCGTTGATCGGCAGACCGGCACGCCTTACGTTGAAGATCCAACAGTTTCGGGAGCACCTTTCCCCATGGCCGCCACCGGCCCCGACACCCCCAACTCCGGCGCCCTATCGCCCCGCGCCCCGCGCCAGGCCGGACATGCGCGCATGGAGGCCCTCGCGCGCCTGCCGGTGTTCTTTGGCCTGGAGGGCCGGCGCGTGCTGGTGGCGGGCGGCGGCGAGCCGGCAGCCTGGAAGGCGGAACTGCTCTCCGCCGCCGGGGCGCGGGTGGAGGTGATCGCCCCCCATGTCTGCGAGGACCTGTGGCGGCTGGCCGGCGCGCCGCCCCGTGGACCCATCTCGATCCATGTGCGCGACTGGCACGCCGACGACATCCCCGGCGCCGTCCTAGCGGTGGCCGGCTTTGACGAAGAGGCGGACGCCCTCAGCTTCACCACCGCCGCCCGCGCTGCCGGCGTGCCGGTGAACGCCATCGACAAGCCGGCCCTCTCCGACTTCACCTTCGGCGCCATCGTGAACCGCTCGCCGCTGGTGGTGGGCATCTCCACCGACGGAGCGGCGCCCGTCTTCGGGCAGGCGGTGCGGGCCAAGATCGAGGCGCTGTTGCCCTCGGGCTTCAAGGCCTGGGCGCTGGCCGCAAAGACGTGGCGGCAGGCGGTGACCGCGCGCGGCCTCTCCCACCACGCCCGCCGCGCCTTCTGGGAACGCTTCGCCGCCACGGCGCTCACCGAGCCCAACCGGGCGCCACAGGACACCGACCGCGCCGCCCTGTTCACCGCCATCGAGGCGGAGGGCACGCCACACCGCTCCGGCCATGGGGGCTCGGTGGTGCTGGTGGGCGCAGGTCCCGGCGATCCGGAGCTACTCACGCTCAAGGCGGTGCGGGCGCTGCAATCGGCGGACGTGGTGCTCTATGACGACCTCGTCTCCGGCGCGATCCTCGATTTCGCCCGGCGCGAGGCGAAGAAGATGCTGGTGGGCAAGACCGGCTACGGCCCCTCCTGCAAGCAGGACGACATCAACGCCCTGATGGTGGACCTCGCCAAGGAAGGCCGCCGCGTGGTGCGCCTGAAGGGCGGCGAGCCCATGATCTTCGGCCGCGCCGGGGAAGAGATCGCGCATTGCCGTGCGGCGGGGGTGCCGGTGGAGGTTATCCCCGGCATCTCGGCACCGCAGGGGGCGGCGAGCCGGCTGGTCACCTCGCTCACCCACCGCGACCATGCACGGCGGCTGCAATTCGTCACCGCCCATGCCCGCGACGGCAAGCTGCCCAAGGACCTCGACTTCAACGCGCTGGCCGACAAGGCGGCGACGACGGTGGTCTACATGCCCCGCCGCACCCTGCCGGACCTGGTGCGCAACCTGATGGCCGCGGGCATCGATCCGGCGACGCCGGCGGTGGCCATGTTCTCGGTGACGCGGCCGGAGGAGAAGGTGATCCTCGCCACAGTCGCGACGCTGGCGGAAGAGGTGGCCCGCGCCGCCGAGGCGGGCGCGCAAGGCCCCTGCCTCATCCTCTATGGCCAGGCCCTGGCCGAAGTGGCGGTGGAGGCCCTGCCCCAGATCGTCCAGGCTGCCGCCAACGGCGGCTGAGGGGCGAATCCCGACGCCAGCCCGCGCTGCCCCCTTCAGGAATACGTCCCAAACACACTCTCGTCATGCCCCGGCTTGACCGGGGCATCCACGCCACCGGGCCGGGCAAGCGACTCGTTGGATCCCCCGGTCAAGCCGGGGGATGACGGCGGCGAGATGGCGTTAGGGCGTGATGCGGTGGGTGTAGCCCCTCCCCGCCCCTCACATATTGGGATAGTTCGGTCCGCCGCCGCCTTCGGGGGCGGTCCAGGTGATGTTCTGGTTGGGGTCCTTGATGTCGCAGGTCTTGCAGTGCACGCAGTTCTGCGCGTTGATCTGGAAGCGCGGCGCGTCCGCCCCCTCCTCGATCCACTCATAGACGCCGGCCGGGCAGTAGCGGTTGGACGGGCCGGCATAGATGTCGTGCTCCGACGCCTTCTGCAAAGCCATGTCCTTCACCACCAGATGCACCTGCTGGTTTTCCTCGTGATTGGTGTTGGAGAGGAACACCGAGGACAGCTTGTCGAAGGTCAGCACGCCGTCGGGCCGGGGATAGGTGATCTTCTTGCAGTCCTTGGCCGGCTTCAGCGAGGCGGCGTCGGTCTTGCCGTGCTTCAGGGTGCCGAACAGCGAGAAGCCCAGCGTGTTGGTCCACATGTCCAGCGCGCCCAAGGGAATGCCGAGGAAGGTCCCGAGCTTGGACCACAGCGGCTTCACATTGCGCACCTTCTTCAGGTCCGCGCCGATGGCGGAGGAGCGCCACGCCGCCTCGTAGCTCGCGAGCTCGTCGTGGCCGCGATCCTCGGCCAGCGCCCCGGCGAGGTGGTCGGCGGCCAGGATGCCGGAGAGCACCGCATTGTGGCTGCCCTTGATGCGCGGCACGTTCACGAAACCCGCCGCGCAGCCCACCAGCACGCCGCCGGGGAAGCTCAGCTTCGGCACGCTCTGGTAGCCGCCTTCCGAAAGCGCCCGCGCGCCATAGGCGATGCGCTTTCCGCCCTCGAAGGTGTCCTTGAAGAAGGGGTGGGTCTTGAAGCGCTGGAACTCGTCGAAGGGCGAGAGATACGGGTTCTGGTAGTTGAGGTGGACCACGAAGCCCACCATCACCTGCTCGTCCTCCATATGGTAGAGGAAGGCGCCGCCGCCGGTCTTGCCGTCCAGCGGCCAGCCGAAGCCGTGCTGCACCAGGCCGGGCTTGTGCTTCTCCGGCTTCACCTTCCACAGCTCCTTGAGGCCAATGCCGAACTTCGGCACGTCGCGACCGGCGTCGAGGCCGTATTTGGCGATGAGCTGCTTGGTGAGGTGGCCGCGCGCGCCCTCGGCGAACACGGTGTAGCGCCCGCGCAGTTCCATGCCGCGGGTGAACTCGCCCTTGGGCACGCCGTTCTTGTCGACGCCCATGTCGCCGGTGGCGATGCCGGTGACCGCGCCCTTGTCGTCAAAGAGGATCTCATCGGCGGCGAAGCCGGGATAGATCTCCACCCCCAGCGCCTCGGCCTTGGCGGCGAGGAAGCGGCAGACATTGCCCAGCGAGCCGACGAAATTGCCGTGATTGTTCATCAGCGGCGGCATGGCGAAATTGGGCAGGCGGATGCCGCCGGCGGGGCCGAGCAGGTAGAAATGATCGTCATTGACCTGGACGGAGAGCGGCGCATCCGCCTCCTCGCGCCAGCCGGGCACCAGCGCATCGAGGCCGACCGGATCGATGACCGCGCCGGAGAGGATATGGGCGCCCACCTCGGAGCCCTTTTCCACCACCACCACCGAAATGTCGCTGCCGCGCTCGGCCGCCTGCTGCTTCAGGCGTATGGCGGTGGCAAGCCCGGCAGGCCCGGCGCCAACCACCACCACGTCATAATCCATGCCTTCGCGTTCAGGCAAATCCGCCGCGCTCATGCATCAAGCTCCCGTCTCTCTCGTTTCTTGGTTGGACTTCTTCCACGGTTGCAGCGCAATGACAATTGCGTCTATGCCGCATACGACAATCTATTGCCCTAAGCGGGTACAAGATGACCAATTTGGGTAAGCCGCTCCGGCGCACGGGAGCCGGCCGGAACGCTGCGGTTTCCGCTCCCGGCGATCCGGCTCTAGAATGATGCCATGACCGCGACGCCCCAAGATCACCCCGAAGATCACCTCTCCGACATCGCCGATATTCTCGCCTTCTATCTGGAGGCGGGCGTGGACGTGGCCGTGGGCGAGGCTCCGGTGGATCGCTTCGCTGAAAGCGCGGCCGAGCAGGCACGCAGTCGCACGCAACGCCCGCCGGCTGTCCCGGCGCCGGACATGCCACCGCCGCCTACCGCCGCACGACCGCAGGCTTCCGCGCGCCCCGCGCCGCCGGCCGCTCCCGCGCCGCGCTCCGGTACCTTGTCGGCGTCGGCCGCGGGTGCGTCGGCGCTGGTGACCCAGCCGCCGGATGAGGCGGTGATGTCGGCGCGGGAAGCGGCGCGGAATGCCGAGAGTCTGGACGCCCTGCGCGCCATCCTCGACGGCTTCGAGGGTTGCGCCCTGAAGCGCACGGCGACACGGCTGGTGTTCGCCGACGGCAATCCCAAAGCGAAGGTGATGTTTGTGGGCGAGGCGCCGGGCCGCGACGAGGACCAGCAGGGCCTGCCCTTCGTGGGCCGCTCGGGCCGGCTGCTGGACCTGATGATGGCGGCCATCGGCCTCGACCGCACCAGCGCCTATATCGCCAACGTCATCCCCTGGCGCCCACCGGGCAACCGCACCCCGACGCCCCAGGAGACGGCGGTGTGCCTGCCCTTCATCAAGCGCCAGATCGAATTGGCGGACCCGGATATCCTGGTGTGCCTCGGCGGCCCGTCGGCGCAGGCGCTGCTCGCCACCACCGAGGGCATCACCCGGCTGCGCGGCCGGTTCATGGACTATGAGAGCGGCACCCGGACCATCCGCGCCATCGCCACCTTCCACCCGGCCTATCTGCTGCGCACGCCGCTGGGCAAGCGCCTCGCCTGGCGCGACATGCTGGCAGTGGAAGCCGCGCTCGCGAACGGGCACTGATGGTCGATCCGCCAGCGCCGACCGGCCGCCTGGAACGGATGGGGAGAGACGATCTTGAGAACGCTTCTACGGGTGGCCTGCGCGGTGGCGGCATTTGCGCTTCCCTGCGGGGGTGCCGCAGCGCAAACGCACCTTCCCGAGGGCGCGACCATCGCCAACGATGCCAAGCCCCTGCGGGTGTTCACGCCCCCGAGGAATCCCGGCAGTACCGGCTTCAGCGCCGTTGACCGCCTGGCGATCGAAAACCTGATCCGGGTCTATTCCCTGGCCTATGACAATGGTCAGGCGGATGCCTGGCTCGGTCTGTTCACCGACGATGCGGTATTCGTCGCAGGCATGCCCGGTGGGCCAGCGGTTGCGTTTTCCGGCGAAGGCTTTCGCGCTTTCTGGCGCGAGCGGATGAAGGGGTTCGCTGCGTCCGGCAACGTGCGGCGGCACCTCATGTCGAACATCGTGTTCATCGACCAGTCCGACGCGGCGGCCCATGTCAGCGTCGTCGGGCTGCTCGCCAATACGAGCGACGGCCGGACCTTCAGCGTCGTCTCGAGCCTCAATTACGAGGGCTGGCTGGTGAAGGGCGCCGACGGCTGGAAGATTGCCCGCTGGCACGATTTCCCCGATGCGCCTGTTGGCCAGTGAACCAGCGGTTGGCGCGCGCTTAGGCTAACCGTTGCGGTCTCGGCCGCCGATCGCTCAGCCGCCGATCGCTCAAAGGTCGGCGGTGCCGAGCGGAGCCTTCGCGAGGGACGAATTGCGGTAGCGGGGATCGTCGGTCACTTCCTCGCCCGCCCAGTCCGGCAGCTCCACATGCTCGTCGGCGCCTTGAAGCTCCACCTCGGCCATGACGAGGCCGTCGTTCTCACCCTCGAAGACATCCACCGTCCAGGTCCGACCGGCGTGCTCGACGGCATAGCGGGTCTTCTCGATCAGCGGCTGGGCGCAGAGGGTCTCCAGCATGGCCTGCGCATCCGCGAGCGGAATGGGATATTCGAACTCCGCGCGGGCGATTCCTTCGGTCTTCCCCTTCACGGTGATGAAGGCTTCGGCATCGGCGATCCGGATGCGCACGGTCGCCCCGCCGCTGGACAGGTAGCCCTGCCGGATGGTGCAGGCGCGCGCTCCGGCGCGCCAGCCAGCCGACTTGACCAGAAATTTGCGCTCGATTTCGACGGGCATCAGCTGCTTGACCTAAGAGGCGTCAGCTTAACCCCATTTTGCGCCGGCACGTCCAGAGCCAGGGTGGTTCCATGGCACCGACCGAAGCAAGAAAACGATTTCGTGCGCCCGCCTGCGGCAGAAGGCGGCGGCAGGATCGTGGAATGCGAGAACGGCTGGTGCGGCCGGGAGTTGCCCGGCCGCACCGCATCGCCTCAGGCGTGCACCTTGCTGCCGTGCGCCTTCTTCTCCTGCCCCTTGCTCTCATGCCCCTTGGACGAGCGCACCGCGGGCGTGTCGGCGTCGTGGCGGGAGGGCGGGCTGTCGGCGCCGATGGTGGTGATGCGCATGATGTTGGTGGTGCCTGGCTTGGCGAAGGGCACGCCGGCGGTGATGGCCAGCCGGTCCCCGGGCTTGCCCAGGCCGTGCTCCACGGCGGTGCGCACCGCCGTGTCCACCATGTCGCCGAAGGAGTGGATGTCCTCCTTCATGTGCACGGCGTGCACGCCATAGGACAGCGCCAGACGACGCGCCGTCTCCATCTTCGGGGTGAGGCCGAGGATCGGGATGGCCGGGCGCTCGCGCGCGGCCCGCAGGCCCGTGGTGCCCGACAGGGTGAAGGCCACCAGCGCCGAGGCATCCACCGCGATGGCGGCCTGGTAAGTGGCCTTGGTGACCGCGTCGCCGATGGTCTTGCCCCATTCCGCCTGGGTGGCGTCCAGCGCCTGTCGGTAGCCGGGATCGCACTCCACGTGGCGGATGATGTCGTCCATGAAGGTGACAGCCTCCACCGGGAACTGGCCGGCCGCCGTCTCCGCGGAGAGCATCACGCAGTCGGCGCCCTCATAGACGGCGGTGGCCACGTCCGACACCTCGGCACGGGTAGGCACCGGGGCGGTGATCATGGATTC
This sequence comes from Xanthobacter versatilis, assembly GCF_043193975.1. Taxonomy (NCBI): domain Bacteria; kingdom Pseudomonadati; phylum Pseudomonadota; class Alphaproteobacteria; order Hyphomicrobiales; family Xanthobacteraceae; genus Xanthobacter; species Xanthobacter versatilis. Next base: position 112,420 of record NZ_JBAFVB010000008.1, read on the forward strand.
CAGCATCTGGGTGGCGACGATGACCGGGCGGCCGAACTTACGCGCCTCGGCGATCATGCGCTTCTGCAGCGCCGGCACCTCGGCCAGCGAGATTTCCACGCCGAGGTCGCCGCGCGCCACCATGATGGAATCGGACAGCTCCACCAGCTCGGTGAGATAGTCCACCGCCGACGGCTTCTCCATCTTCAGCATCACCGCCGCGCGGTCCTTGATGAGCGCGCGGGCCTCGTGGATGTCCTCCGGCCGCTGCACGAAGGAGAGGGCGATCCACTCCACCCCCGCCTCGCAGGCAAACTCCAGGTCCAGGCGATCCTTGTCGGTGAGCGGCGACAGCGGCAGCACCACGTCGGGGATGTTGAAGCCCTTGTTGTTGGACAGACGGGTGCCTGCCACCACCTGGGCCTCCAGGAAGCCCTCGCCCTTCTTGACCACCTTCAGGCGCACCTTGCCGTCGTCGCACAGCACGGTGGAGCCCACGTTCAGCGCAGCGAGGATATCGGGGTGCGGGATCGGCACGCGGGTCTCGTCGCCCGGCCGGTCCACGTCGGCATCGAAATGCAGGATGTCGCCGGCCTTGATGGCGATGGCGCCGTCCTTGAAGCGGCCGATGCGCAGCTTGGGGCCCTGCATGTCGGCGATGACGCCGATGGGCCGGTTCATCTCCTTTTCCAGCCGGCGGATGCGGGCCAGCACCTCGCCATGGTTTTCCTGCGTGCCATGGGAGAAGTTGAGCCGGAACACGTCCACACCGGCGAGGAACAGCGCCTTCAGCTTCTCCTCGCTGTTGGATGCGGGGCCGACGGTGGCGACGATCTTGGTGGCACGCTGGCGCTTCAGGGGCTGCTGGCGCTTCGTGGGCATGGGGTCTTCCTCCGGCTCCCGCGTTTGATCACGCGTTGGTTGTGCGTCTTGTTGAGTCGTGCGTCTCTAGGGACATCATGCGCGCCCTTCATGTACGCATAAAGTCGCATAAGCGGCAGCACGGCTGACCGATGACGAGGGCGGCTCGACGCCCTTCGGCGGTGGTCGCGCTGCGGCGCCATGGCAGGGACAGGAGGCCGGCGCGGCCGGCCCCGCCCCTCCCCCCGCGTGGGGGAGGGCTTGAACCCAGTCGAGGCGGGCCTGAACCCGCCCCGCGCTCAGGCGATCTCGTGGTTCGCCAGCAGTTCCAGCGCCTTCACCATGGCGGAGTGGTCCCACTTGGAGCCGCCGTGGGCGGCGCAGGCGTTGAACAGCTCCTGGCAGGTGGCGGTGTTGGGCAGGCTCACGCCCAGGGCCTTGGCGCTCTGGAGCGCGAGGTTCAGGTCCTTCTGGTGCAGCTCGATGCGGAAGCCCGGATCGAAGGTACGCTTCACCATGCGGTCGCCGTGGACCTCGAGGATCTTGGAGGAGGCGAAGCCGCCCATCAGGGCCTGGCGCACCTTGGCCGGGTCGGCGCCCGCCTTGGAGGCGAACAGCAGGGCCTCGCCCACCGCCTCGATGGTAAGGGCCACGATGATCTGGTTCGCGACCTTGGTGGTCTGGCCGTCGCCGTTGCCGCCCACGAGGGTGATGTTCTTGCCCATCTTCTCGAACAGGGGCTTCACCGTCTCGAACGCGCCTTCCGGCCCGCCCACCATGATGGTGAGGGAGGCGGCCTTGGCGCCCACCTCGCCACCGGAGACCGGGGCATCGAGATAGTCGCAGCCGAGCGCGTTGATCTTCTCCGCGAAGCCCTTGGTGGCCACCGGCGAGATGGAGCTCATGTCCACCACGATCTTGCCCTTGGCGAGGCCCTCGGCGACGCCGCCCTTGCCGAACAGGGCCTCTTCCACGTGCGGGGTATCCGGCACCATGGTGATGATGACGTCGGCGGCCTTGGCCACGTCGGCGGAGGAGGCGCAGGCGGTGGCGCCCTTCGCGGTCAGCTCCGCGGGGATGCGGAACACGTCATAGACGAACAGGGTGTGGCCGGCGTCGATGAGGTGTCCCGCCATGGGGGAACCCATGATGCCGAGGCCGATGAATCCGACGTTCATGTGCGTTTCTCCTGAAGAGTCGTGTTGTTCGTGCGCGATGGGAAGCCCGAGGATCAGCCCTTGTAGGGCGCGAACCAGCCGATGCCCTCGTCGGTGGTGGTCTTGGGCTTGTATTCGCATCCGATCCAGCCGTCATAGCCGGTGTCGTCGATGGCCTTGAACAGGAACGGATAGTTGATCTCGCCCGTGCCCGGCTCGCCGCGACCCGGATTGTCGGCCAGCTGGATGTGCTTGATGCGGGCAATGTTGGTGCGGATGGTGGGGGTGAGGTCCCCTTCCATGATCTGCATGTGATAGATGTCGTACTGGAAGAAGATGTCGTCCGCGCCCACTTCGTCCAGCACCGCCAGCGTCTGCTTGGTGTTGTGCAGGTGGAAGCCCGGGATGTCGCGAGTGTTGATGGCCTCCACCACGAAGGGGATGCCGGCCTTCTTAAGCTCGGCGGCAGCGAACTTCAGGTTCTTCACCAGGGTCTCGTGGACCTTCTCGGCCGGAACATCCTTCGGGGTCAGGCCGACGAGGCAGTTCAGCGCCTTGGTGCCGAGGGCCTTCGCATAGTCGATGCCCTTGCCGACGCTGTCCTGGAACTCGCCTTCGCGGCCCGGCAGGCAGGCGATGCCGCGCTCGCCCGCCGCCCAGTCGCCGGCCGGCAGGTTGTGCAGCACCTGGGTGAGCTTGTAGGTGGCCAGCTTCTCCGCCAGCACATCCTTTTCATACGGATAGGGGAAGAGATACTCGACCCCGGTGAAGCCGGCCTCAGCCGCCTTTTTGAACCGGTCGAGGAAGTCGATCTCGTTCCACAGCATGGTGAGGTTGGCGCAGAACTTGGGCATGCGTCTCTCCGCGGGCTGAGCCTTGGGCTATATCCTGACGCGTTTTCTTCACGCGAACCGGTATCCACTTCGCTTGAAAACGCTTTTGTCATGCCGCCATGCCCCGCACTTGCGGGGCATCCACGGCTTTTTGGAAAGGGGCGAGGGGCGGCAAAGGGCACCCCCCGGAGAAGCCGGAGGATGCCGCAGATGCCGGGAGCGGAGCGTGCGGGTTTTACTCCGCCGGCTCCAGGGCGCGGACCTGATCCAGCGGCACGTCGAGGATTTCCTCGAACTCGTTCACCGCGTTGATCTCAAGGCCCATGGCGATGTTGGTGACGCGCTCCAGGATGAACTCGACCACCACCGGCACCTGATGCTCGTCCATGAGCTTCTGGGCGTTGGCGAAGGCGTCCTTGAACTCGTTGGGGGTGCGCACGCGGATGGCCTTGCAGCCGAGGCCTTCGGCCACCGCCACATGGTCCACGCCGTAGGCGCCGGCCTCCTCCGAATTGATGTTGTCGAAGGCGAGGCTGACCTCGAAGTCCATGTTGAAGCCGCGCTGCGCCTGCCGGATGAGGCCGAGGTAGGAGTTGTTCACCACCACGTGCAGGTAGGGCAGCTTGTGCTGGGCGCCCACTGCCAGTTCTTCCACCATGAACTGGAAATCGTAGTCGCCCGAGAGCGCCACGATCTTGGCATCGGGCCGCGCGGCGCGCACGCCGAGGGCCGCCGGCAGGGTCCAGCCGAGCGGGCCGGCCTGGCCGCAATTGATCCAGTGGCGCGGATTGTAGACGTGCAGGAACTGCGCGCCGGCGATCTGCGACAGGCCGATGGTGGTCACATAGGTGACGTCGCGGCCGAGCGCCTCGTTCATCTCCTCATAGACCCGCTGGGGCTTCAGCGGCACCACGTCGAAGTGCGACTTGCGCAGCATGGTCTGCTTGCGCTCCAGGCATTCGTTGGCCCACGTGGACCAGTCCGGCAGCTTGCCGGCGGCCTTGAGCGCCTTCGCGGCGACAACGAACAGCTCCAGCGCCGCCTTGGCGTCGGACACGATGCCGAAGTCCGGCCCGAACACGCGGCCGATCTGGGTGGGCTCGATGTCCACGTGGATGAACTTGCGCCCCTCCGTATAGACCTCCACCGAGCCGGTGTGGCGGTTGGCCCAGCGGTTGCCGATGCCGACCACGAAGTCGGACGCCAGCATGTTGGCGTTGCCGTAGCGGTGCGAGGTCTGCAGGCCGCACATGCCGGCCATCAGCGGATGGTCGTCGGGGATGGTGCCCCATCCCATGAGGGTGGGGATGACCGGGATGCCGGTCAGCTCGGCGAATTCCACCAGCAGGTCAGAGGCATCGGCATTGATGACGCCGCCGCCGGAGACGATGAGCGGGCGCTTGGCGCCGACGATCATCTCCATCGCCTTGTCGATCTGCGCCTGGGTCGCCGCCGGCTTGTAGACCGGCAGGCTGGCGTAGGTCTCCTCGTCGAACTCGATCTCGGCGAGCTGCACGTCGATGGGCAGGTCGATGAGCACCGGGCCGGGACGGCCGGAGCGCATGACGTGGAACGCTTGCTGGAACACCATGGGCACCAGCGCGGGCTCGCGCACGGTGACCGCCCACTTGGTGACGGGCTTGGCGATGGATTCGATGTCCACCGCCTGGAAGTCTTCCTTGTAGAGGCGGGCGCGGGGGGCCTGGCCGGTGATGCACAGGATCGGGATCGAATCCGCCGAGGCCGAGTAGAGGCCGGTGATCATGTCGGTGCCGGCGGGGCCGGAGGTGCCGATGCACACGCCGATATTGCCGGCCACCGCGCGGGTGTAGCCCTCGGCCATGTGGGAGGCGCCCTCCACGTGGCGCGCCAGCACGTGGCGGATGGAGCCCCGCGCCTTCATGGCGGAATAGAGCGGGTTGATGGCTGCGCCCGGAACGCCGAAGGCGCAATGGATGCCTTCCTTCTCAAGGACACGGACGGCGGCATCGACAGCACGCATGCGGGCCATGGCTTTTCCTCCTATTGGTCTTTTTGACTTGCATACTGGATACGCCCGGCCCGTCTTCGCTTCTATGGGAAGAAACGGAATGACATTGATGCCCTGAGAGAAACAATCATGCGCGACGCCGTCATTCTCGCGGTTCGGGGCCGGTGCTACCCTTGCGCAACGGTCGAGAAAGGGAGGCGGGAATGCGGAAGATGGGCACGCTGCTTTGCGCCATGGCGGGCGCACTTCTACCCGTCGCGCTTCCGGCCCTCGCCCCGGCGGCGCACGCCCAGGCGCTGAGCGAATTGTCGTGCCGGGCGCTGTGGGTCCAGCGCAATGCCGTCTATGCGGAGCGCGGCTACTGCTTCAAGACCGCGGACGCCATCGCCACCTTCGGCGAGCGCTGCTTTCCGCCCTACGGCCAGCTCACCCCATCCCAGCAGCGCTACGTGGACGAGGTGAAGGCCTGGGAAGCCCGCAAGGGCTGCCGCTGAGCCCGACGCCGAGCGAAATCTCTGCGAACGGATCGCATTCAGCGCCGACATGCTATAGGTGGTGCGCCTGCCCTGCGGACGCGCCCCTGACCGGACGCCGCCCCTTCCAACACCCGCAAGACGCCAATGACCGACATCGCCACGCGCGTCTACAACCACACCTGGAAGATCGACCCCATCGTGCGGTCCGTGCTCGACACGGACTTCTACAAGCTGCTGATGGGGCAGACGATCTTCCACCGGCACCGGTCGACGCAAGTCACCTTCGGCATCCACAACCGCTCCACCGCCATCCGCCTCGCCGAGATCATCGACGTGGGCGCCCTGCGCGAGCAGCTCGACCATGTGCGCTCCCTCAGGCTCACCCGGGGCGAGAGCACGTGGCTGCGCGGCAACATGTTCTACGGCAAGCGGCAGATGTTCTCGCCGGACTATGTGGCGTGGCTGGAGGGCTTCCGCTTCCCGGCCTATCACCTGGAAAAGCGCGACGGCCAGTATGAGCTGACCTTCGAGGGGCCGTGGGTCGAAACCACCATGTGGGAGATCCCGGCGCTCGCCATCATCAACGAACTGCGCTCGCGCGCGGTGCTGAAGGGCATGGGCAAGTTCGAGCTGCAGATCCTCTATGCCCGGGCCATGGCGCGGGTGTGGGAGAAGGTGCAGTTCCTCAAAACCCTCGCCCCCATCAACATCGCCGATTTCGGCACCCGCCGGCGCCACGGCTTCCTGTGGCAGGACTGGTGCGTGCAGTCCCTCATCGAGGGGCTGGGCGAGGGCTTCCTCGGCACCTCCAACTGCCTCATCGCCATGCGGCGCGAGGTGGAGGCCACCGGCACCAACGCCCACGAGCTGCCCATGGTCTATGCGGCGCTCGCCCGCAACGACGAGGAGCTGGCCTGGGCGCCCTACCAGGTGCTGGCCGACTGGCAGGAGGATTATGACGGCAACCTGCGCGTCATCCTGCCCGACACCTACGGCACCAGCGGCTTCCTGAAGCGCGCCCCCGACTGGGTGGCGCACTGGACCGGCATCCGCATCGACAGCAAGGACCCGGTGGAGGGCGGCGAGGAAGCCCTCGCCTGGTGGCAGGCGCGGGGCCAGGACCCGCGCGAGAAGCTCGCCATCTTCTCCGATGCCCTCGATGCCGAGGAAGTGGCGCGCATCCACCGCACCTTCATCGGGCGCATGCGGCTCGGCTTCGGCTGGGGCACGCTGCTCACCAACGATTTCCGCGGCCTTGCGCCCCATGGCGCGCTCGACCCCATCTCCATCGTCTGCAAGGTGGTCTCGGCCAACGGCCGCCCCGCGGTGAAGCTCTCCGACAACCCCACCAAGGCCATGGGCCCGGCGGAGGAGATCGAGCGCTACAAGCGGGTGTTCGAGGTGGGCGAGCAGGTGGCGCGCCACGCCCTGGTCTGAGGGGCCGAGGGGCCGGCGGCCTGAGGGGCTGGCGGCCTGAGGGGCTGCGCGCCGGCCCGCCGGTTCAGTTCCGGAGCGCGGCCGTCCCGTCCACCGCGGCCGGAAACGGCAGGTCCGTGACCAGCCGCGCGCTCGGCTTGTCCTGGGCGAAGATCGCATCGAGATCGAGGGTCAGGAAGGTCGCCCGGTGGGCATAGTCCGAGATCATCATCCGGTTGTGGGTGAGATCCTTGATGGCCACCCACTGGGTGTAGTCCGAGACGACCGTGTCGCCGTCCTTGCTCTGGGCGACGCCCAGCGGAATGTCCACGGTGTTCAGGACGTGGCCGATGGCGGCGGTGGCGGTGGCGGCGTCCTTCGGCTGGGCCATGGAATGGCGCATGAAGGCCGCCCGCACGAAGCGCGAGGGCGGGGTGAAGTCGCCCGGCAGCCCGGTGGCGCCGCCGCCCTGGCCGATGGCGGTGACGTTGGCCGTGCCGAACCGGCGGTCGCCGACGCCCATGGTGGAGAGGTTGAGATAGTTGCGCAGGTTCAGGAGATGCCAGTCGTAAGGCGGCGAGTTGGTGAGGACGCTCGCCACATTGTCGTGGATCTGCAGGTCTCCGCCGACATATTCCACGACGATGCTGGCGCCCGAGCGGTCGGTGAAGACCATGTGGAGGGTGGGCGGCGTCGGCCCGCTCGGCAGCGAGGCATCGGCCCAGACCTTGATCTTCGCCAAAGCGGCGCGCACCTCGGCCACCGAGCCGTTCATCCCGAGCGCCCAGGCGCCGAAGCCGAGGATGGAGACGTAGGACGTGTCCGCCTTGGTGACCGTCTGGTAGGTGGTGAATCCGGGCAGGAAATTGCCGCTCATGCCGAGGCCGGCCGCGTTCTGCCCCTCGACGATGGCGCCGCCGGGAATGACCTCGGCGCTGATGCCCACGACGGAATAGAGGGTCGCCACCGTCTTCTCAGGCAGGCCGAGGTCGGTCGGGGCGGTCAGCGTCAGCGACGTGCCCTTGGGGATGCTCTTGAGCGTCCATTTCATGTCGAACGCCCATTCCATGGTGCGGCCGGCGATCACGGTCTTATCGGCCGCGACCACGTTCACCGCCGTGCAGGCCACGGCGAGCCCGGCGTTCTGGATGGGAAGGAATGCTGCAAGCGCAGCTGCCAGGATGCGTTTCAAGGAAGCGTCCTCCATCTTGTGTTCTGATTGTTTCAGTCTCGCCGCCTGCGCCTGAACGTGACGCTGGAATGCCTGATTTCCGATGAACCCGCATTGAGCGGGCGGGGCGCCGGCAGCAGCTTCCATGTTCGCGGGCGATGGGGGTCCGCCCACGGGATTCGGCCCAGTGATTCAGGCCAGGCGATTCAGGCGATGTGATTCACCTTTAAATGCATAAAACTTGTAGTATAATGAAGTTATATACAGTTTTTCGATGTTTATTGGAGAAGATCATGGCGACCCTGCGACTTGGCGACGTGGTGCCCGATTTCGAGGCCGTGACCACCGAAGGCCCCATCAAGTTTCATGAGTGGCTCGGCGACAGCTGGGGCATCCTGTTTTCCCACCCCAAGAACTTCACCCCGGTCTGCACCACCGAGCTCGGCCAGGCGTCCCATCTGAAGCCCGAGTTCGACAAGCGCGGCGTGAAACTGATCGGCCTGTCGGTGGACACCATCGAGAACCACCCGGCCTGGGTGGGCGACATCAAGGACGCCACCGGCGCCAGCCTCAACTTCCCGCTGATCGCCGACTCCGACAAGAAGGTCTCCGACCTCTACGACCTGATCCACCCCAACGCGAGCGACACCGCCACCGTGCGCTCGGTGTTCATCATCGGGCCGGACAAGAAGCTGAAGCTGTCCCTGACCTATCCGGCCTCCACTGGCCGCAACTTCGACGAGATCCTGCGCGTGGTGGACAGCCTCCAGCTCACCGCCAAGCACTCGGTCGCGACCCCGGTGAACTGGAAGCACGGCGAGGACGTGATCATCGTCCCCTCCGTCACCGACGAGGCGGCCAAGGAGAAGTTCCCCGGAGGCTGGAAGACCGTGAAGCCCTATCTGCGCGTGGTGCGCCAGCCGGGCGCCTGAGCCCACGGGCCATGCGCCCACGAGCCATATGCGGCGGGACACATCCCGCCGCATGCGTCCCGGCCGGCTCATGCCGGCCGGTTTCGTTTCAGGCTTTGAGTTCAGTCGGCCTGATCAGGCCGACATGATGTAGTCGCGCAGCTGGGCGCTCTCGCGCTCCATCTCCTCCACGCGGAACTTCACCACGTCGCCGATAGAGATGATGCCCACCAGCTTGTCGCCGGACACCACGGGCACGTGGCGGAAGCGTCCACGCGTCATGCGCTCCATGATCACGGGAACGGTCTCGTCGGGCGTGCAGGTCACCACCGCGCGCGTCATCACGCTCGACAGCGGCTCGGCGAGCACGTTGACCCCCTGCTCCCCGATCAGGCGCACCACGTCGCGCTCGGAGATGATGCCTTCCACGCTCATGGCGTCGTCAACCACGACGATGGCGCCGATGCGGCGCCCGGCAAGGCGCGCCACGGCATCGCCCACGGTCGCATCCGGCCCGATGGTGCAGATGTCGTTGCCCTTGCGGCTGAGGATGACGCTCACGGTCATAGGCGTTGGCTCCCTTCTCGTCATTCCAGGGACCGGCTTCGCATTGGCCGGTCTTCTCTGGCGGCATGGTTTGGAAGAGCGATGATCCCTCGCAATGCGCTGCGACGCAAGCGCACACTAAAGTCAGAGACGTGGATTGCGGGAGATGAAGCCCCGCCCGTGCCGCAGTGCGGCGGCGTTCAGGCCGGCTGGCGCTTCCCGACCGGATCGAACAGCGGGAATAGCAGCAGTCCGGCGACGAAGCCGCCCACATGGGCTTGCCAGGCGATCTGCGCCCCGTCCGCTCCCGGCAGGGACACCCCGACCGCGAACAGCAGGTTGAGGGCGAAGAAGGCCCCCACGAACACCAGCACGCGGCGATCGGTGAAATTCTCGATCAGCGAGCCCGCCGGCTGATGGTCGGCGAAGATGGCGCGCCGTCCCGACAGGGCCGCGCCGGGGGCGAAAGCAAAACGCACCGCCGCCGCCATGGTGCCGGACACCGAGGCCGAGGCACCGATGAGCGGCACCAGCGCATCGGGATAGCTCAGGTAATGGGCCAGCGCCCCGCCCGCCGCCGTCACCGCGAAGAAGGCTACGAACCGCGTCGAGCCGAAGCGCCGCGCCACCGGCGTGCCGAAGGCCAGCAGCCAGACCAGATTGACGATGACGTGCATCCAGTTGGCATGCAGGAAGGCGTAGCTCACCGGGGTCCACAGCTTCGGCCCGAAGCCACCCGGCAGGTAGAACAGGGTGTCGGGCAGGCCATAGCGGGCGGGGACGAAGGCGAAATAGGTCAGGACCTCGAGGTCCGCCTCGTCCGACAGCACGATGGCGCGCAGCGCGTGGATGAACAGCAGCGCCAGCGCCAGGGCGGCGACCGCGCCGGGCACGTTGAAGACGGGCTGCCGATCCGGCACGCCGGGGAAGGAAGGGCCACGGGACACGTCCTGCACATAGGAGCCCGGGCCCGGCGCGGCAAGTGAAATGCGGTGGGTCAAAAATGCGGCGGGTCAAACCGGCCCAGGGTGCCGGCCCGCTGGTGCCCCCGTCGCCGCGACCGGTGGCGCGTCACCGGCCTCCACGGCTCACACCGGACCAGACGCGGCCGCGCGCTGCAGGGCGCGCGGCCGCCGAGGGTCGTCCTACTCGGCCGGGGCCGGGTGGTGCGGCGGCTCGGCCTTGGTCTCGCGGCGCGCGCCGAGGCCGGCGAGCCAGCGGGCGAAGACGTAGAAGGTGGGCGTGAAGATCAGGCCGAACAGCGTCACCCCGATCATGCCGGAGAACACCGCCGTGCCCAGCGCCTGCCGCAGCTCGGCGCCGGCCCCGGTGGCCCACACCAGCGGCACCACGCCGAGGATGAAGGCGAGCGAGGTCATCACGATGGGCCGAAGCCGCAGCCGCGAGGCCTCCACCGCAGCCTCGCGCCGGCCATGGCCCTGGTCTTCCAGCTGCTTGGCGAACTCGACGATGAGGATGGCGTTCTTGGCGGCAAGGCCGATGAGCACGATGAAGCCCACCTGGGTCAGGATGTTGTTGTCCTGCCCCCTCAGGATCACGCCGATAAGCGCGGCCACCAGGCACATGGGCACGATGAGGATGACCGCCAGAGGCAGGGTCAGGCTCTCATACTGGGCCGCCAGCACCAGGAACACGAACAGCACGCCCAGGGCGAAGGCGAAGATGGCGGTGTTGCCGGCCTTCTGCTGCTGGTAGGCCAGCGCCGTCCATTCATAGGAGAAGCCCTGCGGCAGCACCTTCGCCGCCAGCTCCTGCATGATCTGGATGGCCTGGCCCTGCGAGTATCCGGGAGCCGGCGAGCCGTCCAGCTCTGCGGCGGGATAGAGATTGTAGCGCGGCACGCGATAAGGACCGGAAATGTCGCGCACGGTGGTGAAGGAGCCGAGCGGCACCGTCTCCCCGCCCGCGGTGCGCACCCTGATGGAGAGCACGTCCTTCGGATCGAGGCGGAACGGCGCGTCGGCCTGGGCCTGCACCCGGAAGGTGCGGCCGAACAGGTTGAAGTCGTTGACGTAGGACGAGCCGATATAGGTCTGCAGCGCCGCGAACAGGTCGGCGGTGTTGACCTTCAGCAGCTGCGCCTTCTGCCGGTCGATGTCGAGGAACAGCTGGGGTGTCGAGGTCTCGAACAGCGAATAGACCTGCATCAGGCCCGGCGTCTGGGCGGCGGCGCCCATCATGGCGTAGGTGGCGTTGCGCAGGGCGAGCAGGCCCGCGCCGGAGCGGTCCTCAATCATCATGCGGAAGCCGCCGGCATTGCCGATGCCCTGCACCGGCGGCGGCTGCACCACGATCATCTGGGCTTCCTGGATGCCCGCCATCTTGCCGAACAACACCTTCTGCACCGCCGCCGCCGTCTGCTCGGGATGGCCGTCGCGCTCGGGGAAGGGCTTCAGGATCACGAACATGGCGCCGGCATTGGGCGCGTTGGTGAAGGTGGCGCCGGAGAAGCCGGCGATGTTGATGACGCGGCTGACGCCCGGCGTGCCGAGCACCAGGTCGCCGGCCTTCTTCATCACCGTCTCGGTGCGCTGCATGGAAGCGCCGGGGGGCAACTGGGCGGCGATGATGAGATAGCCGCGGTCCTGCTGCGGGATGAAGCCCTGGGGCGTGGTGGTGAACAGGTAGCCGCCGAAGGCGACGATGCCCACGTAGACGATCAGCACCAGCGCCACCACCCGCACCAGGCGCGCGGTCAGGTACGCATAGCCGTTGCCGAGCCCCTCGAAGGCCCGGTTGAAGACGCCGAAGAAGCCCACCACCGGCCGGGCATACCAGGCCGGCTTCTCGTGGGCGGCGCGGTGCGGCTTCAGCAGCAGCGCGCACATGGCGGGTGACAGGGTCAGCGACACCAAAAGCGAGATCAGGGTCGAGCCGGCGATGGTGAGGGCGAACTGGCGATAGAACTCGCCCGACAGGCCGGTGATGAAGGCCGTGGGCACGAACACCGACGACAGCACCAGCGAGATCGCCACCAGCGCCCCGCCCACCTCGTCCATGGTCTTGTAGGCGGCATCGCGCGGGGAGAGCCCGGCCTCGATGTTGCGCTCCACATTCTCCACCACGACGATGGCGTCATCCACCACGATGCCGATGGCCAGAACCAGGCCGAACAGGGACAGGTTGTTCAGCGAGAAGCCGAACAGGCCCATGACGAAGAAGGTGCCGATGAGCGAGATCGGGATGGCGAGGATGGGGATGATCGCCGCCCGCCAGGTCTGCAGGAACAGGATCACCACCAGCACCACCAGCACGATGGCCTCGCCGATGGTGTGCACCACCGCATCCACCGACTGCTGGATGAACTGGGTGGGATTGTAGTAGATGCCGTACTTCAACCCTTCCGGGAAGGTCTTGCCGATGCGCGCCATCTCGGCCACCACGGCGTTGCCGGTGGCGAGGGCGTTGGAGCCGGGACGCTGGAACACGCCAAGCTGGATCGAGATGTCCTTGTCGAGGAACGAGGTCGAGGCATAGTCCTGGGCCGCGATCTCCACCCGGCCCACGTCCTTCAGCCGCACCAGCGCCTGGTCGGTCTGCTTGATGACGATGTCGGAGAAGGCCCGCGCATCCGAAAGCCGGCCGAGGGTGCGCACGGCGATCTGGAAGGCACGCTGCTCCGGCACCGGCGGCGCGTTGAGCACGCCGGAGGCCACCTGGACGTTCTGCGCCTTCAGCGCCGCCACCACGTCGGTGGTGGTGAGGTTGAGCTGGGACAGCCGGTCCGGATCGAGCCAGATCTGCATGGCGTATTCGCGCGAGCCGAACACGGTGATGGAGCCCACGCCGTCGATGCGCGAGAGCACGTCCTTGATCTCGATATTGGCGAAGTTCGAGATGAAGAGCGGATCGCGCGAGCCGTCGGGCGAATACAGGCTCACCACCAGCATCAGGTCGGGCGATGACTTGGCCGTGACCACGCCCACCTGCTGCACTTCGCTGGGCAGGCGCGGCTGGGCGATGGCGACGCGGTTCTGCACCTGCACCTGGGCGATGTCGAGGTTGGTGCCGATATCGAAGGTGACGGAAATGGAGAAGCGGCCGTCCGCCGTCGAGTTGGACGCCAGGTAGAGCATGTGCTCCACGCCGTTGATCTGCTGCTCGATGGGCGCGACCACGGTCTCGGCGACGATCTCCGCCGAGGCGCCGGGATATTGCCCGGTCACCGTGATCACCGGCGGGGCGATGTCGGGATACTGGGCCACGGGCAGGCGCAGGTAGGTCACCGCGCCAAGGATCATGACGACGGCGGACACCACCGAGGCGAAGATGGGCCGGTCGATGAAGAAGTGTGAGAAGCGCATCTTCTCACCTCACTTCGCGGTGGTGGCGGCAGGGGCGGCTGCGGGCGGAGGGCTGGCCTCCGCCATCTGCGGGTTGACGGTGACGCCGGGCCGCACGCGCATCAGGCCGTTGACGACCACCTTGTCGTCCGCCGTGAGGCCGGAGCGGATCACCCGCATGTCGCCCACCAGCGGCCCCAGGGTGACCACCTTCTGCAGCACCTTGTTCTCGGGCCCGATCACATAGACGAACTTGTTCACCTGCTCGGTGCCGATGGCGACGTCCGGCACGGCCAGCGCCTGGTAGGGGGCGGAGGAATCGAGGCGGATACGGGCGAACATGCCGGGGCGGAACAGGCCGTTCTTGTTCTCGAACACCGCGCGGCCACGGATGGTGCCGGTTTCCCGGTCGATGACGTTGTTCAGGAAGTCGAGCTTGCCCGGGTGGATGAAATCCTTGTCGTCGATCAGCTTGAGGGCGACCGGGTCGCCGGAGACGTCGGCCCCGCCCTTGCGGCGCAGGATGCGCAGCAGGGAGGCCTCGTCGATGGTGAATTCGAAGCGGATGGGATCGATGGAGACGATCACCGCCAGAAGAGTCGGCGTGGCGCCGGAGCCGGCGGCCACATAATTGCCCACCGACACCCGCCGATCGCCAATGCGGCCCGAAACCGGGGCGCGCACCTCGGTGAAGGTGAGGTCGAGCTGGGCCGAGTGGACGGCCGCCTCCTGCGACAGCACGGTCGCGGCGGCGGAGCGCGCGGCCTGGGTGCGCTGGTCGAACGTCTGCTTTGAGATAGCGTTGGAGGTGCGGTCCTCCAGCAGCGTCTTGGCGCGGTCGAGGTCGGCCTTGGTGAAGTCGAGATTGGCCTTGGCCTGGTCCAGGTTCGCCTTGGCCTGGTCGAGGGCGATCAGGTAGGGGCGCTGGTCGATGGTGAAGAGCAGGTCGCCCTCCTTCACCATCTGGCCGTCGGTGAAATGGATCTTGTCCAGATAGCCGGCCACCCGGGCGCGCACGTTCACCTCGTCGATGGCGACGAAGCGGCCGACATATTCGTCCTGGTCGGTGACGGTCTTGGTCTGCGGCGTGGCCACCGTCACCTGGGGCGGCGGCGGCGCGCCCTGCTGCTGGGCGGAAGGCTGTCCGCAGGCGGCAAGCGGCAGGGCAAACGCAGCAAGAACAACCCAAAGGCGCGGGGCAAGCGTCATGGCAATCCGGCTCCTCGACGGACGAACGCCCGCCAACGAAGATGTGAAGAAGGTTCGGCACCCCCCGCAACCGACGAGCCGAAACCGGAAGACGGCGCATCCGATAGCACACGCTGCCGCAATGCAAAACGGTTCATCGCGGCGAAGGCCACGATTGTCGAGGGCCGTGTCGCCGCCGCAGCGGCAGCACATGGCCCGGTCTCACCGGCGACGAAATCGCCGCTCAAGCCTAGACCAGGGCGCCAGCCGGGATCAGGCGCAGGCGCATCACTTCCCCGCGAGCCGGCCGGATCGCCGTCATCGACATTCAGGGTTCCCGGGAAGTGCGTTCTGGCCCGGCGCGGGGTCTCAGGTCGCGAGAAGGCCTTTGGAAGCCCCTCCCCACCCACAACCGGAGAGTGTAAACTGCCCTTGCGGGATCTATCCCGGCGACAGGCCGGAACAGTGGGAGGGGCTTTCGAATGAAACTGTCCGCATGGATATGCGCGCCGGCACTGCTGCTGCTGGCCACACCGGCGGCCCTCGCGCAGGGCACCAAGTCCATCGACCAGATCCGCGCCGCCTGCCAGGCGGAGAACCCGCCAGGGCGGCAGGCGGACCGCTCGACCCTCATCTCGCGCTGCATTGAGCGCAAGAAACAGGAAGCGGCGGCCCAGAAGAAATAGCTCCGGCGGCCGGCGCCGCGCGCCCTCAGCCGCTGAGTCGGCCCTTGAGCTTGAACGGGGCCATGCCGGCGCGGGCCAGTTCGTCCGCGCGCTCGTTCTCAGCGTGGCCGGCATGGCCCTTCACCCAGTGCCAGCGCAGGGTGTGGCGCTTTAGCGCCGCATCGAGGCGCTCCCACAGGTCCTGGTTCTTCACCGGCTTCTTGTCGGCGGTGCGCCAGCCGTTGCGCTTCCAGCCGTGCATCCACTTGGTGACGCCGTCCTTCAGATAATTGCTGTCGGTGTGCAGATCCACCGTGCACGGCTCCTTCAGCGCCTCCAGCGCGGAGATGGCGCCCATCAGCTCCATGCGGTTGTTGGTGGTGAGGGCCTCGCCACCGCTCAGCTCCTTCTCGTGGGCGCCGAAGCGCAGGATCGCGCCCCAGCCGCCGGGGCCGGGATTGCCCGAGCAGGCCCCGTCCGTGAACACCGCCACTTCTTTCATGCCGCCAGACCGTAATCCTGCGCGCTGTCCACCGCCTGGTGGAAGCGCAGCTTCTTCAGATATTCCAGCGGGTCCTTGGGGCGCACCAGCGCCCCTTCGGGCACGTTCAGCCAGTCCACGAGGCGGGTGAGCAGGAAGCGCAGCGCGGCGCCACGGGCGAGACGCGGCAGGGCTGCCTTCTCCTCAGCCGACAGGGGGCGCACCGCCTCGTAGCCGGACAGGAGCGCCCGCCCCTTGGTGACGTTGTAGGAGCCGTCCGGCTCGAAGCACCAGGCGTTGAGGCACACTGCCACGTCATAGGCGAGGAAGTCGGTGCAGGCGAAGTAGAAGTCGATGATGCCCGAGAGCTTTTCATCGAGGAAGAAGGCGTTGTCCGGGAACAGGTCGGCATGAATGACGCCCGCCGGCAGGCCCTGCGGCCAGCTTGCCTCCAGCGTTGCCAGCTCCGCTGCGATGGCATCGGCAAGGCCCGGCGCCACGTCGTCGGCCTGCCCGTCCGCCGCCACGAACAAAGGCCGCCAGCCGGCGACGGAGAGGTTGTTGGCCCGCCTCATGGCGAAGTCAGCGCCGGCCAGATGCAACTGGGCGAGGCCCCGCCCCAGCTCGGCGCAATGCTCGGCCGTGGGCCGCCGCACCGAGACGCCGGGCAGGAAGGTGACCATGGCCGCCGGCCGCCCCGCGATCTCCGACAGCACCGCCCCCGAGCGCTGCGCCACCGGCTGCGGGCACGACAGGCCACGCGCCGCCAGATGCTCCATGAGGCCGATGAAGAAGGGCAAATCGTCCCGGTTCACCCGCTTCTCATAGAGGGTGAGGATGTAGCTGCCGCGCGTGGTCTGGACCAGGAAGTTGGAGTTCTCCACCCCTTCCGCGATGCCGTGGAAAGAGGTGAGCGTGCCGATGTCGTAGCCAGACAGGAAAGCCTCAAGCTCCGCCGGCGCAACGTCTGTATAGACCGCCACGTTCTACTCCGCCGCATCCGGCCGCAGGGCGCGCGGCAGGGGGAAGAACACGTCTTCCTCCGTTGATGTCACGGTCTCGACCGTCACGGTGAAGCGTTCGACGAAGGCATCGATGATCTCTTCCACCAGCACCTCCGGAGCCGAGGCGCCGGCGGTGACGCCCAGGCTGGCGATGCTGGAAAACACCCTCCAGTCGATGTCCGCCGCCCGCTGCACCAGCACGGCGCGGGCGCAGCCGGCCCGCTCCGCCGCCTCGCGCAGGCGCTGGGAATTGGAGGAATTGGGCGCGCCCACCACAACCAGCGCTTCCACCCTGGGCGCGATGGCCTTCACCGCTTCCTGCCGGTTGGTGGTGGCGTAGCAGATGTCTTCCTTGTGCGGCTCGCTCAGCGCCGGGAAGCGCTCGCGCAGGATGGCGATCATTTCCGCCGTGTCGTCCAGCGACAGGGTGGTCTGTGTCACATAGGCGAGGTTGTCCGGGTCGCGCGGCATCACCTTGCGCGCATCCTCGGCGGTCTCGATCAGGGTGAAGGCGCCGTCCGGCAGCTGGCCGATGGTGCCCACCACCTCCGGATGGCCCTCATGGCCGATCAGCAGGATGTGCCGGCCCTTGCGGAAATGCACCTGCGCCTCCCGGTGCACCTTGGTCACCAGCGGGCAGGTGGCGTCGATGGCGAACAGCTTGCGGGAGGTCGCCTCGTCCGGCACCGATTTCGGCACCCCGTGGGCGGAGAAGATAACCGGCGCCGCGGTGTCCGGCACCTCATCCAGCTCCTCCACGAAGATGGCGCCCTTCCGCTTGAGATCTTCCACCACGTATTTGTTGTGCACGATCTCGTGGCGCACATAGACGGGAGCACCATAGAGCTTCAGCGCCTGCTCCACCGCGTCGATGGCCCGCACCACGCCGGCGCAGAAGCCGCGCGGCGCGGCAAGAAGGATCTTGAGCGGCGGCTTTGCAGCGGCATCCGGCGCTGCAGCGGGGTCCATGGCGGGCTCGATCGAGGGCATCCGGCGAATTGGCGGTCTTGGGACGCGCCTGTCAAGGGAGCGCAACGGCGCGCCGGCGATTTCGGGGCGCCGTTGCGGAACCGCCCGATTTGCGGACCTCCCGCGCAGGGCAATTGCAACTTGCCCCCGGCACGCTTATGTTGGTCCGATCCCGGATAAAGCGATGAGTTCCGCGGTCCGCCCCAGGGGAGGGGTGGCCTTGCGAACCCGCATATGCCGACGCCACCACATACCGACGCCAGCGCCCACACAAGCCTTGGCGTCACAGACCGAACAAGCCCGTGGACCGAAGCGTCCGACGACCAACAAGCCGCAAGAGGCCGCCATGTCGAACATACCTTTGATGCCCAAGGCCACCGCCGTCTGGCTCGTGGACAACACCGCCCTGACGTTCGAGCAGATCGGCGATTTCTGCAAGCTCCACCCCCTTGAGGTGAAAGGCATCGCCGACGGCGAGGTGGCGCAGGGGATCAAGGGGCTCGACCCCATCTCCACCGGCCAGCTCTCCCGCGACGAGATCACCATCGCCGAGAAAAACCCCGACCGCCGACTCAAGCTGCAGGAATCCAAGGTGCGCCTGCCGGAGCAGAAGAAGCGCCGCGGTCCGCGCTACACCCCGGTCTCGCGCCGCCACGACCGGCCGAACGCCATCCTCTGGCTGCTGCGCAGCCATCCCGAGCTGAAGGATGCACAGATCATCCGCCTGGTGGGCACCACCAAGTCCACCATCCAGTCCATCAAGGAGCGGACCCACTGGAACTCGGCCCAGCTCTCGCCCATGGACCCGGTGACGCTCGGCCTGTGCAGCCAGATCGACCTTGACCTCGAAGTCCAGCGTGCCGCCAAGGACCGTCCCGCCACCCCCATCGAGGACCGTGGCGCGACCCTGCTGCCGGCGGATGTCACCACCGGGCACGACGAGATCGAGGAGGCTCCCAAGGGCCGCGAATCCCTCGACCTGGAGACCGTGTTCGCCAAGCTCGGCGGCTCGAAGAAGAACGAAAACGAGGACGACGACGAGGATTGATGGCGGCCGCACCGGCCTTCCACCGGTGCCCAGCCTCTCCCTCTCAGGCGCCTAACAAAGAAGGCCCTCTTCCGGCGGAAGAGGGCCTTCTTTGCTTTTGCGCTGGCTGAACGCCGGGACGCCGTTCAGCATCAGGATGTGATAGCCTCAATGGGCCATCAGCACCGGCACGGTCATGGTGGCGAGGATCTCGCGGGTTACGCCGCCCATCACCAGCTCGCGGATGCGGGAATGGCCGTAGCCGCCCATCACCACGAAATCGGCGCCCTGGTCGGCCACCTCGTTGAGAATGGCCGCCGCGATGGGCTCGCCGGAGGTCACCGGTAGCTTACGCACCTTGGCGTTGAGGCCGTGGTGGGCGAGGTGGCGCACCACGTCGGCACCCACGGTGTCTTCTTCGTCCCGATGCGACACCACGCGGAAGATCTCCACCTCCTTGGTGCGGTGGAGCAAAGGCAGCGCCTCGGCCAGCGCGCGGGCAGCGGGCCGGCTGCCGTCCCATGCCACCACCGCGCGCTCCGCGCTGAAGGGCTTGGTCTGCACGTAGGGCACGATGAGCACCGCGCGGCCCGATTCTATCAGCACCGTCTCGGCGATCACCTCTTCCGGGCCCGGCCGGTCCGGATCGGGCTGGGCCACCACCGTGAGGTCGAACAGCCGCGCCATCTCGGCGAAGCTGTTGGCGGCGACGCCGAGCGACGCGGACAGGCTGCGCACCTCGTGGGCGACCCCGGAAGCGCTTGCGGTGGCGGTGAAGCGCGCCGACGCCTTCTCGGCGGCGGCCTGGTTCTCCAGCACCTGCGCATCGATGAAGTCGGTGGGAAGGGCGCCCATGTAGAAGGGCGGCACATCGATCTCATAGGCGACCGACAGGCCGGTAAGATGGGCACCGAAGTTTGCAGCGAGGCTCGCCGCGAAATCGCAGGCGCGATCCGTCTCAACCCCTTGGGCGAGATTGACCAGAATGTCGCGAATCATCACACAAGGCCCCCGTTCGGCCGTTTGAACGACGCGACCTTACCCTAAACTCGCCCAAAGTCTCGGGCCTTGATATCCCGCAAGCGACCCCACTCCTCGCGATGGGCGGCCGCCAAATGACGACGCGGCCGCCTTGGGGGAAGACGGCCGCGCCAATGGCACGATCAATGGGGGGAATGATCGAGCTGACCCGTTAACGCAGAGGAACAGCGGAGGTTCCGCATCCTCGCAAAAATTTTCTGCTCCCTTTCGGGGCGGAGGCGGCTAGATGAGTTTGCATTCTTTGCGCGTGCCCGGCGGAAGTATCATGACACCTGATCTCAGCATCGTCGTTCCGCTCTACAACGAGGCCGAAGGCCTGCCCTTCTTCCATGCCAACCTGAGCGCCGCCGCCGCCGCCGAAGCGCGGGCCCGCGGGCTCACCATGGAAATCGTCTATGTGGACGACGGCAGCCGCGACGGCAGTGCCGCGCTCGCCGCCAACCTGCCGGTGCTGGGCATCGACATCCAGGTGGTGGCGCTGTCGCGCAACTTCGGCAAGGAGGCCGCCCTCATGGCCGGCCTCGACCATGCCCGCGGCGACGCGGTGATGTTCATGGACGGCGACGGCCAGCATCCGCCGGAGATGATCCCCACCTTCCTGCGCCTGTGGAAGGATGAGGGCTACGACGTGGCCTATGCGGTGAAGGCCGACCGCTCCGACGAGGCCGCGAGCCGGCGCCTGTTCGTGCGCGCCTTCTACAAGCTTCTGAATTTCGGCGCCGCCACCGCCATCCCGGAGGATGCGGCGGACTTCCGTATCCTGTCCCCGCGCGCCGCCGCCGCCTTGCGGCGCATGCCCGAGCGCAACCGCTTCTTCAAGGGCCTGTCGAGCTGGATCGGCTTCCGCCAGATCGCGGTGCCCTACCGGCCGGCGCCGCGCGCCCACGGCTCCACCTCCTGGAGCTTCCTGCGGCTGCTCGGCCTGTCCATGGAGGCCCTGACTTCGTTCTCGCCGGCGCCGCTGCGCCTTGCCGCCGCGTTCGGCGCCATATTGGCGGGCCTCGCCCTGTTCTATGGCAGCTGGATCGTGGTGGAACGGCTCGTCTGGGGCATCCCGCTGCCGGGCTATCCCTCCATCGTGGTGGGCCTGATGGTGATCGGCGGCACGCAGCTTCTGGTGATGGGGCTGATGGGCGAGTACATCGCCCGCATCCTCTCCGAGATCAAGGCGCGCCCGGTCTATTACGTGGCCGACCACGTGCTCAACCGCGCCGCGACCGACGCCGCCGGCCACCCGCTGGCGGGACAGCCCATAGTCGGGCAGTCCTTCGCGGGCCCCGGCCACCCCTCGGCGCTGGCGTCGAGGGCCGAGCCATGAAGCATGTGGTGCTCTGCGCCGACGACTACGCCATCTCGCCCGGCGTGTCGGAGGCCATCCGCCGGCTGATCACGGCGCGCCGGATCAACGCCACCTCGGTAATGACCGTGTTCGACGGCCTGATCGAGGAGGCCGACGCGCTCAAGGCCGCGGCCGCGGAACGCGATGTCAGCATCGGCCTGCATGTAACCCTCACCGGCACCTTTCCCCCGCTCACCCACGGCATGGCGGGAGCGAACGGCTGCTTCCCCGCCTTGTCCCAGGTGGTGCTCGCGGCCCTGTCGCGGCGGCTCGACGCCAAGGCGGTGGCGGCGGAGGTCGAGGCGCAGTTCGAGGCTTTCCTCACCGCCTTCGGCCGGCCGCCGGACCATGTGGACGGCCACCAGCACGTGCATGTCCTGCCGGTGGTGCGGAAGGCGGTGCTCGCCGCCACCGCCCGCTTTGCGCCTCGCGCCTGGCTGCGGGACGTGACCCCGGCCAAGGCGGCGCTGCACGGCTTCGATGCCAAGGGCCGGCTCATCGGCGCCTTCGCCAGCGGGTTCGCGCGGGATGCCGCGCGGCTTGGCCTTACCACCAATCGCGGCTTCGGCGGCGCCTACGACTTTTCCGCCGACCACGATTTCGCGACCCTGCTCACCCACTTCCTGAAGGGCGTACCCGACGGGGGGCTGGTGATGGTGCATCCCGGCCGGGTGGACGATCCGCTCACCGCCCGCGATCCCCTTACCCAGCAGCGGGAGGTGGAATACGCCGTGCTCCACGGCGCCACCCTGCGCGACATTCTGGATGCCGCCGACGTCAGTCTCGCCCTGCCGGACGGGCTGCGGGCCAAAGCTGCGGCGTAAGCATAGGAGCGGAAACGAAAAAGGCTCCCCCGCAGCGCGGAGGAGCCTTCATCGTCAGGACTTCAGAGGCGCAGGCCTCAGGCGAGGCCCACCTCGAACTTGGCCGCGGTCTTGGCCTTCACCTCGTCGAGGGTGACGCCGGGGGCCAGTTCCTTAAGAACCAGCGTGCCGCCACGCTTGGTGAACTCGAACACCGCAAGATCGGTGATCACGAAGTCGGTCACGTTGGTGCCGGTGAGCGGCAGGGTGCACTTCTCCACCAGCTTGGGCGCGCCGGACTTCTCCACGTGCTCCATGAGCACGATGACTTCCTTGGCGCCGGCCACCAGATCCATGGCGCCGCCCATGCCCTTCACCATCTTGCCGGGCACCATCCAGTTGGCGATGTCACCGGTCTCGGACACCTGCATGGAGCCGAGGATGGACAGGTCCATGTGGCCGCCACGGATCATGGCGAACGAATCGGAGCTGGAGAAGTAGGCGGTGTCCGGCACCTCGGTCACGGTCTGCTTGCCGGCGTTGATGAGGTCGGGGTCCTCCTCGCCCTCATAGGGGAAGGGACCGATGCCCAGCATGCCGTTCTCGCTCTGGAAGCTCACGGTCATGCCGGGGGGCAGCGCGTTGGCGACCAGGGTGGGGATGCCGATGCCGAGGTTGACGTAGAAGCCGTCGCGGATCTGCTGGGCGGCGCGGGCCGCCATCTCGTCACGGGTCCAGGCCATCTCACTTCACCTCTTCGCGCTTGCGGGTGGTCACCTTCTCGATCCGCTTCTCGGCGCCCTTGCTGACGACGATGCGGTCCACATAGATGCCGGGGGTGTGGATGCTGTCCGGGTCGAGATCGCCGATCTCCACCAGCTCCTCAACCTCGGCAATGGTCACCTTGCCGGCGGTGGCCATCATCGGATTGAAGTTCCGGGCGGTCTTGCGGTAGACGAGATTGCCTTCCTTGTCGGCCTTCCACGCCTTGATGATGGAGAGGTCGGCCACAAGGCCCGTCTCCAGCACATAATGCTCGCCGTTGAACTCGCGGGTGGGCTTGCCCTCGGCGATGATCGTGCCGTAGCCGGTCTTGGTGTAGAAGCCGGGGATGCCCGCGCCGCCGGCGCGGATGCGCTCGGCCAGGGTGCCCTGCGGGTTGAACTCCAGCTCCAGCTCGCCGGCGAGATACAGCTTCTCGAACAGCTTGTTCTCGCCCACGTAGGACGACAGCATCTTCTTGATCTGGCCGTTGGCGAGGAGGATGCCGAGGCCGAAATCGTCCACGCCGCAATTGTTCGACACGCAGGTGAGGTTCTTCGCGCCGAGGTCGCGGATGGCGGCGATGAGGTTTTCGGGGATGCCGCAGAGGCCGAAGCCGCCGGCCATGATCATCATGCCATCGGCGAGGACGCCCTCCAGGGCACTTTTCGCGTCCGGGTACACCTTGTGTCGCATCATTTCCTCCTCGGCGCTGGCGCCTCGATGACCTTAAGAGGCCGGTCCCTCAAGCGGAAGCGGGACCGTGCGGAATGGCGCGTCGCCGCGCCGTCACAGGGATGAGACCAGGTGGCCGCCATCGACCACCAGCGTCGTCCCGGTCACGTAGCGGGCGGCGTCTGAACACAGGAACAGGAGCGGGCCCTCGAGATCCTCGAGGCGGCCGAGACGGCGGGAGGGGATGCGCTTGATCAGCGCCTCGCCCGCCGGGCTCGCGAAGAAGTCGCGGTTGAGATCGGTTTCCACATAGCCGGGGCAGAGCGCATTGGCCTGGATGGAATAGCGCGCCCATTCCAGCGCCATCGACTTGGTCAGCTGCACCAGGGCCGCCTTGGAGGCCGCATAGGCCGCCACCTGCCCGGCGATGCGCAGACCGAGGATGGAGGCCACATTGACGATGCGGCCGCCGCGCCCCGTCTTCGCCATGGCGCGCGCGGCTTCCCGGCCCACCAGGAAGCCACCCTTCAGATTGGTGTCGAGGATGCGGTCCCACGCCTCAGCGGTCTCGTCCAGGAGCGGCGTGGTGCCGGTCACACCCGCATTGTTGACCAGGATGTCGAGGCCGCCGAACGCCGCCGCCACCTCGGCCACCGCCGCCGCTGCCGAAGCCTCGTCGCTCACGTCGAGGGCGATGGGCAGCGCCGTGCCGCCGGCGGCCTCGATGCGGGCGCACAGGTCGGCACAGGCATCACGCCGCCGCGCGGCGACGGCCACGCGCGCCCCGGCAGCCGCCAGACGCTCGGCAAAAAAGGCCCCCAGACCTCCGGACGCGCCCGTCACCAAGGCGGAGCGACCGTCGAGCGAAACACGAAAATCCATGGGATGCGTCTCTGGATCGTTTCTCTCACCAGCGCGAGGACCGTTGTCCGGCTCTTCGGTAGGGCGCCTGTGTTTCATAGACGTGGCGCGCGGCGGGACGCAAGGGCCAGCACCGGCCGCGTCGCATTCGGATGCGCAGAAATCGGGCTGGGTACACGGCGCCTTCCTCGCCTGAGGGCGGAGCCGGATCGAGGAATGGGCTCGGTCAGTCCCGCGCCCAGCGGTCCGCCGCGGCGGCGTCGCTGGCCTTGGCCTCGACCCATCCGCCGGCGTCAGGACCGTCCGCCCGCTCCTCCTTCTTCCAGAAGGGGGCGCTGGTCTTCAGCCAGTCCATGAGGAATTCGGCCGCGGCGAAGGCTGCCGCCCGGTGCGCCGAGGCGGTGGCGACGAACACAATGGGGTCGCCCGGCACCAGCCGCCCGTGCCGGTGCACCACGATGGCGCCCAGCAGCGGCCAGCGCGCGCGGGCCTCGGCCACATGGCGCTCGATCTCCTCTTCCGCCATGCCGGGATAATGCTCCAGCGTGAGCGCCGCGAGCCCCGTCCCGTCCGCTCCCGCATCGGCCCGGCACAGGCCGGTGAAGGTGACGATGCCACCGACATCGGTGCGCCCATGCGCGAGGCGCGCCGCTTCGGCGGCCGCATCAAACGGCGCCTCCTGGATGCGGACGGAAAACACGGCTCAACCTCCGGTCATGGGCGGGAAGAAGGCCACTTCCCGCACCCCGGCGAGGGATGCATCCGGCTTCACGTGGCGCCGGTCGAGGGCGGCGCGTACCACCGCCGCATTCTCGAAGGCGTAGGCGTGGGCCTCGTCCCGCCCGGCGAGCCAACGCGCGAGATCGGCCACGGTGGCCACCTCGGCGGGCGGCGCCACCTCTTCCTCCGCGAGCCCGACGCGCTCGCGCAGCCATGCGAAATACAGGATCTTCACCGCTCGTCCTCCACCAGGTGGCGGGCGCCGGCCCGGAAATAGTCATAGCCCGTGTACAGCGTGAGCACCGCCGACACCCACAGCAGCGTGAGCCCGATGAGGTTCACCCCCGGCAGCACGCTCTCCCCGGCCGGCCCGGTGATGAGCACGCCCACGGCGACGAGCTGGAGCGTGGTCTTCCACTTGGCGAGGCGCGACACCGGCACCGAAACCCTCAGCTCGGCCAGGAACTCGCGCAGACCGGACACCAGGATCTCCCGGCACAGGATGACGATGGCCGCCCACAGGGACCAGCCGCGGATGGTGCCGTCGGACGCCAGCATGAGCAGGCAGGTGGAGACCAGAAGCTTGTCGGCGATGGGGTCCAGCATCCGCCCGATGGCCGATTGCTGCGACCACGCGCGGGCGAGGTAGCCGTCGAAGAAATCGGTGATTGCGGCGGCTATATAGAGCGCCAGCGCCACCCAGCGCAGCACCGCGCCGCCTTCCAGGATGTCCGACCAGAACAGGCAGGCCGCCACCAGCGGCACCGCCACGCAGCGCGAATAGGTAAGAATATTCGGCAGCGAAAGCGCATGGCCCCGCCCGCCCCGTTCGGGCGCGGATGAGGTGGGGGAACGGGTCGCTGCCTCTGCCATCGGGTCTCTTCGTCGGTCGGATGCCGCCTGTGCGTTCACATCCCGAGGGAGGTGGACGGCTTCTATTTAGGCTGCGCGGGCGGCAGGCGGAAGCCTCCGTGCAAAACCAGCAGGTCCGCGATACCGAAGCCCAGGCCTTGGACCGGGTCCGAAAGGGCGTCGCTCAAGGCCGCTCAGCCGGGCGGCCGCTCATGAAAATAATCATACACCGCCTTGGCGGTGGCAGCGTTGATGCCCGCCACCTGCTCCAGATCGGCCAGCGAAGCCCGCTCGATGGCCTTGAGCGTCCCGAAATGGCGCAGCAGCGCGCGCTTGCGCGTGGGCCCGACGCCGGCGATGGCCTGCAGCCCGGCCTCGGTGATGTCCTTCTTCCTCCGGGCGCGATGGGAGCCGATGGCGAAGCGGTGGGCCTCGTCGCGCAGGCGCTGGATGAAATAGAGCACCGGGTCGCGCGGCTCCATGCGGAACGGGGTGCGGCCGGGCAGAAAGAATTGCTCGCGCCCCGCCTCGCGGTCGAGGCCCTTGGCGATGCCCACCAGCGGCACGTCGGTGATGCCCAGCTCGTCCAGCACCGTGCGCGCCGCATTGAGCTGGCCGAGGCCGCCGTCGATGAGCACGAGGTCCGGCCAGGGCGAGGCTTCGGAGGTGTCGGGAAGCGCTTCCGCCTCCTCCGGGTCGGGACCTGGCAAATCGTCCGGTCCGGCGCTCGAAAGCTCAGCTTCCGGCTGAGTGCGCGCGACCGGCACGGATGAACCGGTGTCATGGCCGGGCTGGTCCCGGCCATCCACGCCCAGCGGCTGGAAGCCGTCTTCCGCGTGCCTGGCGGCCTGCTCGGCGGGAATGGCGGACACAAGGCCGGGCACTGCGGGCGTCGCACCTGCTTCGACGCCTTGCGCCGCGCCCGCGGCGGGCTCGCCCTCCCCTGCTCCCTCCCCCGCCCCATCGCGCGGCGCCTCCTTCAGCAGCCGGGAGAAGCGGCGGCGCAGCACCTCGCGCATCATGCCGAAATCGTCGCCCGGCACGATGTCCGCCGACTTGATGTTGAACTTGCGGTACTGGGATTTGCGGAAGCCTTCCGGCCCCGCCACGATCATGCCGCCCACCGCATTGGTGCCCATGATGTGGGAATTGTCGTACACCTCGATGCGCTGCGGCGGGGCTTTGAGGCCGAAGGTGGCAGCGACGCCCTCCAGCAGCTTGGTCTGGGTGGCGCTTTCCGCCAGCGTGCGGGCCAGGGCCTCGCGGGCGTTCTGCAGCGCGTGGTCCACGAGGTCGCGCTTCTCGCCGCGCTGGGGTGCGGCGATCTCGATACGATGGCCGGTCTTTTCCGAGAGGGCCTCGGCCAGGAGCGCCTGCTCCTCCACCTTGTGGGACAACAGGATAAGGCGCGGGCAGGGCTTGTCCTCATAGAATTGGGCAAGGAAGGCACCCAGCACCTCGGCCTCCGACAGGGAGCGGTCGGCGCGGGGATAATAGGCCCGGTTGCCCCAGTTCTGCCCGGTGCGGAAGAAGAACACCTCCACGCAGGTGGCCCCGCCCTGCTGGTGGCAGGCGAACACGTCCGCCTCCTCCACCCCCCTCGGGTTGATGCCCTGCGAGCCCTGCACGGCGGACAGCGCGGCGAGGCGATCGCGCAGGCGGGCGGCGCGCTCGAATTCCAGCTCCTGGGACGCGGCCTCCATCTCCAGCGCCAGCTCTTCCTTCACGGCGCGGGAGCGGCCGGAGAGGAAGGCGCGGGCCTCACGCACCAGCTCTGCATAATCGGTGTGGCTCACCTCGCCGGTGCAGGGACCGGCGCAGCGCTTGATCTGGTGGAGCAGGCAGGGGCGCGTGCGGTTCTCGTAATAGCTGTCGGAGCACGAGCGCAAAAGGAAGGCCCGCTCCAGCGCATTGATGGTGCGGTCCACCGCCCACACGCTGGCGAACGGCCCGTAATAATCCCCCGGCCTGTTGCGCGCGCCGCGATGCTTGGTGATCTGCGGCGCCACGTGATCGGCGGTAATGAGGATATAGGGGAAGGACTTGTCGTCCCGCAGCAGCACGTTGAAGCGCGGCTTCAGCTGCTTGATGAGGTTGGCCTCAAGCAGCAGGGCCTCCGGCTCGGTGCGGGTGGAGACGAACTCCATGGACGCGGTGGCGGCGATCATCCGCTCGATGCGGTTGGTGTGACCCACCGGGCGCGTGTAGCTCAGCACCCGCTTCCTGATGCTCTTGGCCTTGCCCACATAGAGCACGGAACTGTCCGCCGCGATCATGCGGTAGACGCCGGGGCCCGCCGGGGCATGCTTGACCGCGCGGATGATGGCATCGCGTCCGCTGGCCAGGCTTTCGGCACCGGGCGGCGGCGCGTCGATGGCGTCGAGAATAAGGAGGTCGGCCTCGTCCGCGGCCTCCATCTCGTCGGATTCGGGCGCAGGGGTGGCCTGATCGTCTCGGGCAAAGGCGATCTCGGGCGGGTCGATGGGGCGTCTGCCGGTCATGGAGCCTATGTAGTGCGCCGGGGCGTCGGATGGAATCTCCGCCGGAGCCGAAGGCGTTAACTGCCGCTCAACCACACCGCCAACGCCCGACCTACCCCGGTGACGAACGACGCACCGGCATCGGCTATTTTTTATTTAGATTCAGATGTTTATGGAATTAACAACGCATTAGGCATGCAGGCGTCCGGCGGGTGGGGGACAGGATTAGGCAAGATTCGTCTGCGAGGGTGCGAGCACTGCCGGGGCGAAAAGGCCGGCAGGACCCTGGAGGACAGTCCATGCGTTCCCGTCTGCTTGCTTCCACCGCGCTCCTGGCGGGCGTCGTGCTCGCCGCTCCGGCGGTTGCAGCCGACCTTTCCGGTCGCTATCCCGCGCCATACGCGCAGCCCTATGTGCAGCCCGTCGCGGCCTTCACCTGGACCGGCTTCTATATCGGCGCCAATGCCGGCTACGGCTGGGGCTCCACCGTGAACAGCGATCCGGGCGGCTTCATCGGCGGCTTCCAGGCCGGCTATAACTACCAGTTCGCCAGCCCGTTCGTGCTGGGCGTGGAGACCGACTTCAATTTCTCCGGCCTGTCCGCCGGGGGCTACAGCCTCGACTATCTCGGCACCGTGCGCGCGCGCCTCGGCTGGTCGTTCGACCGCGTCCTGGTCTACGGCACGGGCGGCTTCGCCTACGGCCAGGGGAGCCTCGATGTCCTCGGCCTCTCCTCCTCCTCCACCCAGACCGGATGGACCATCGGCGCCGGCGCGGAAGTCGCCTTCGACCGAAACTGGAGCGCGCGGGCTGAGTATCTTTACGTAGACCTTGGCAGCGCAACCTATCCGACAGTGATCGGACCCGTGGACAGCGGCATCAACGCCAATATTCTACGGGCGGGTGTGAATTATCGCTTCTGAATTCGGAGGATGACCCAAGGGAAAAGATTAAGGCAAAACCTTGTGCCTGTCGCAGGTTTGCCGCTTTTACCGAATGTCACGCCACAAACCTGAATAAGTGCTAGGACTTTGCCACATCTCTGCCCGTTTTGAATTTGGGGGTGTGGCCCGTTCGCTACAGACGACCGCATCACCTGGCTGTATGACGTAACCACTCGTCGGCGAGGCCCCGGGCTGGACCGATTGACCAACAAAGGTAATGAACATGTTGAAGCGTGCACTTCTGGGCGCCACCGCCCTCGCCCTCCTCGCCGGCTCTGCGTCCGCGGCGGATCTCGCCACCCGCTATCCCGTGAAGGCGGCGCCCATTCCGGTGCAGACGTTCTCCTGGACCGGCTTCTACATCGGCGGCAACGTCGGCTGGGGCTGGGCTGACAACACCTATGACGTGACCCCGTTCGGCTCGCTCATCGGCTATTCCTACAGCCCCGGCACCGGTAACGGCTTCATCGGCGGCTTGCAGACCGGCTACAATTACCAGTTCGCCAACAACGTCGTTATCGGTGTCGAAGCCGACTTCGATTGGTCGGACATCGGCAGCTCCAGCCTCGTGGTGGGCGGACCGTTCACCGGCGGCGCCATCTCGCAGAACATCGACTACTTCGGCACCATCCGTGCCCGCCTCGGCTACGGCATCGACCGCTTCCTGCCCTACATCACGGGCGGCGCGGCCTGGGCCAAGCAGAATTTCAGCGACTTCTACGGTAACACCTACAACGACACCAAGTGGGGTTGGACCGTCGGTGCCGGCGTCGAGTACGCCATCACCAACAACTGGACGGTCAAGGCCGAGTATCTCTATCTCGGCTTCAACAAGAACACCACCAACGACTACTTCGGCGACTCCTACTCCGTCGGCTCGAACATCAGCACCGCCAAGCTGGGCGTGAACTACAAGTTCTGATCCCGCGCTACCCGAGACGTTTCTTCGGGTGAGAGAGGGGCTCCCGGCCGTGGCCGGGAGCCCTTTTGTTTGGCCGCCCCGCTCATTGCGGACCCACGCACGCATTCGTGAATGCGAATCGGTGCTCGCCATCGCTTTGCCGCCGAGCCGCCCTTGCCCCGCCCGCGCAACGGACCAAGTTGGAAGGCGGACAGACGCGGGAGCGCGGCCATGGAACGGACGGTATTGGGCAGATCGGGCAGCACCCCTCGGGGCGCCTTCCTTGCCATGCCTGCGATCCTGCTCGCAGCCCTGCTGTCGGCCGGACCTGCAGCAGCAGCGGATCTTGGACGCCCGACGCAGCCGGCAATCCCGGCGGCGGTGCCCGCTCCGGTGTTTTCGTGGACCGGCTTTTATATCGGCGGCAATGCCGGCTATGGCTGGGGGTCGGGCCAGGACGAGCTTGGTGTGGCCGGTGTCGATCCCAAAGGATGGTTCGGCGGCGGTCAGGCCGGCTACAATTACCAGTTCAGCAACAACATCGTGGCCGGCATCGAGGCGGACATCCAGGGCGGCGACATCGGCGCCAGCGCATCCGGTCCGCTGGGTGGGCAGCTGGGTGTCCTGGGCCTGTCGAGCACCCTCGATTCGTTCGGAACCGTGCGCGGCCGGCTCGGCTACGCCTTCGGCCCGATCCTGCCCTATGTCACCGGCGGCTTCGCCTGGGGCAACAATTCCATCGATTATCTGGGCGCGAGCCAGTCGCAGACCCATACCGGATGGACCGCCGGCGCCGGCATCGAATATGCGCTGACCGACCATTGGACTGCGAAGACCGAGTATCTCTACACGGACCTCGGCTCCAAGTTCTACGACACCCTCGGCGCCAGCGCCGGCGTGACCGCGCAGACCGCCAGGATCGGCATCAACTACAAGTTCTGATCCCGCGCGCGCCAGCCGCGCCGCACATCAGGACGCCTCGACCCGGAGCGGGATCGGCTTCTCGTCGCCGCGTTCGTCGCGCACGGCGAAGTGGTAGGCGCCCTGGCTGTCGCGCGTCACCTCATAGGTGAGGCGGCTCGTGACGCGGTTGTCCTTGTCGAAGGTCAGGACGCGCGGGCGCAGCGCCACGATCTCGCCTTCCGGCACATAGACCGAATTGCAGATGATGACCTCGTCGCCCGGCTGGCAGGTGCGGGCGGCGGCGCCATTGAGCACGCAGCAGCGCGAGCCGCGCTCGCCGAGGATCACATAGGTGGAGATGCGCGCGCCGGAATTGCGGTTCCAGATCTCGACGAATTCCAGCGGCAGGATGCCCGCCTGCTCGCAATGCTCGGGATCGAGCGTGATGGAGCCGTGATAATTAAGGTCGGCCCCCGTCACGGTCAGGCCGTGCAGTTTGCCGGCGACGATCTTGCGCATGTTCAGCCGTCCTCCCCGCCGGATCGTTATCGCACTGCCCCGCGCAAATGACCCAGCCTTGTGTGTTGCTGCGTTTTCTTGACGCGACCGGTATCCATCTGGCTCGACGGAACGTGCGAAAAGCGCGCTGTGATAAGCCCTGCGGCGCGCCGTGGGAAGAGGCGCGGCATGGTTCGGCGCGATATGCCGGTAACACGGCGATGCAATTCTTGAACGTGGCGGGATGGGGGATTTGACGCCCCTCCTCGCCTTTTAAACGTTGATCGTGCTAGAGCCCGCACTCGTTGAATGATGGAAGAGGGCTGAAATGGCTCATACGGCAGCGCCCGGCACGGAGCGCGCCCGGGTTCGTCCGAAGGACGACCAGCCGGTGCGGATCGGCGTCACGGGCATCGGCATCATGGGCTCCAACCACGCCCGCGTGCTTTCCCAGCTTCCCGGCGCGGAACTCGTCGCCGTCGCCGATCCCGACCAGGAGCAGGCGCAGCGCGTCGCCAACTTCCTCGGCTGCCAGGCTGTGGGCGACCATCGCGCCCTGCTCGACCTCGGCCTTGACGCCGTGGTGGTGGCGGCCCCCACCCACCTGCATCACCCCATCGCCCTCGATGTGATCGCCGCCGGCTGCTCGGTGCTGGTGGAAAAGCCCGTCGCCTCCACGGTGGAGGAAGGCCGCGAGATCGTCGCCGCCGCCCGCGAGAAGGGCGTGACCTTGATGGTCGGCCATGTGGAGCGCTTCAATCCCGCCGTCCGGGCGGTGAAGGAGGCCATCCGCGACGAAAGCCTGCTTTCCATCGCCATCACCCGGGTGGGGCCGTTCCCGCCGCGCATGTCCAACGTGGGCGTGGTGATCGACCTCGCGGTACACGACATCGACCTCATCCGCTGGTTCACCGGCTCGGATATCCTCGAGGTGCAGCCGCAGACCTCGGCCGCCATCGCCGAGCGCGAGGATATCGCCCTCCTCCAGTTCCGCACCACCTCGGGCGTGCTCGCCCACATCAACACCAACTGGCTGACGCCGTTCAAAGCCCGCACGGTGCATGTGGCGACCCGCAAGAAGTACGTGATCGGCGACCTCCTCACCCGCCAGGTGACCGAGCATTTCGACTACCGGCCGGACGGTTCCTATTCCACCCGCCACCTGCCGGTGGCCTATGCCGAGCCGCTGCGCGCCGAGCTGGAGAATTTCCTCTCCGCCGTGCGCACCGGCCGCGCGCCGGAAGTGACCGGCGAGGAAGGCGTATCGAGCCTGGAGATCGCCATCTCCTGCCTGCCCGGCTCGGCTACGACCAAGACTGCGCCCGCCGACGCCGCGGCCGAAAAGCGCCGCGCCTTGGGCTGAAACACAGGGAGGCCAAGGCCGCCTGCGGGCCTTGCGCGCACCGGACCCGGCATGCGTCGCCCCAGGGGCTGTGAGCCGGCTTCGCCGGCCCCAGGTTTCGCCCGCGCGGCGCCTGTCGAAGGGCGGGTCCGTTCGTAAAAGCCCGCCGCATCCGCGCCATTCCGCCCGTCCGACGGGCACCTGACAGGGATCATCCATGACGTCTCCCGCGACGGCCAAGCCCACCACGGCTTCCAGTACAGCGAACAACGCCCCCATCCCCTTCATCGACCTTGCCGCCCAGCGCGCGCGCATCGGCGCCCGCATCGACGAGAAGGTGCTGGACGTGCTCGCTTCCTGCCGCTTCGTGAACGGGCCGGAAGTGGGCGCCTTCGAGGAGCAGCTCGCCGCCTTCGCCGGGGCCAAACATGCCGTCTCGTGCTCCAGCGGCACCGACGCGCTGGCGCTGCTGCTGATGGCCTGGGGCGTGAAGGCGGGGGACGCCGTGTTCTGCCCGGCCTTCACCTTCTGCGCCACCGCCGAGGTGGTGCCCTATGTGGGCGCGACCCCGGTGTTCGTGGACGTGAAGGCGGACACCTTCAACATGGACCCCGAAAGCCTGGAGCAGGCCATCGCGGTGGCCGTCGAGCAGGGGCTGACCCCGCGCGTGGTGATCCCGGTGGATCTGTTCGGCCAGCCGGCGGACTATGACGCCATCCTGCCCATCGCCGAGAAGCATGGCCTGAAGGTTTTGTGCGACACCGCCCAGGGCTTCGGCGGCACCTGGAACAACAAGCGCACCGGCTCCATCGGCGATGCCACCGCCACCTCCTTCTTCCCGGCCAAGCCGCTCGGCTGCTACGGCGACGGCGGCGCCATCCTCACCGACGACGCGGAGCTGGTCACCGTGCTCAAGAGCCTGCGCGAGCACGGCCAGGGCGTGGACAAGTACCAGAACGTGCGCATCGGCATGACCGCCCGCCTCGACACCATCCAGGCGGCGGTGCTGATCGAGAAGCTCGCCATCTTCGAGGAGGAGATCGCGGCGCGCGACCGGGTGGCGCGGCGCTACAACGAACTGCTGAAGGATGTCGCCACTGTGCCGGTGGTGGACGGGCGCGCCACCTCGGTGTGGGCGCAATACACCATCCGCCTCGCCCCTGGCGTGCGCGACGGCCTCGCCGACAAGCTGAAGGCCCAGGGCGTGCCCACGGCGGTGTATTACCGCCTGCCCATGCACCTGCAGCCGGCCTACAAGCACTATCCCTCCGCCGGCGCCATCCTGCCGGTGTGCGAGACCCTGGCGGAAGAGGTCATCTCCCTGCCCATGCACGCCTATCTGGACGAGACCACGCAGGACCGCATCGTCGCGGCGGTGAAGCAGGCCCTCGCCGAAGGGTGAGGGTGCGGCCACACAAGCAAAGACCACCGGAAGCGGGGGCTTCCGGTGGTCTTTTCGTTTGGGCCGACCGTCCGGCTCAGCCGTTCAAGCGAGCCCCGCCCCTCACTTGCCGCGCTTGAAGCTGTTCCAGGTCTTGGTGATGACCCGCTGCACCGGCGGCTCGTTGGTGGTGACGATGAACAGCCGCTCGAACGTCTCCTTGTCCGGGTAGATGGACGGATTGTTCAGGATGTCCTTGTCGATGAACTTCTGCGATTCCAGGTTGCCGTTGGCATAGGAAATGAAGTTCGAGTTCTTCGCCGCCACTTCCGGCCGCATCATGTAGTTGATGAAGACGAGGGCGTTGTCGATATTCTTCGCATCCTTGGGGATGGCGAAATTGTCGAACCACATGAGCGCGCCCTGCTTCGGGATCACGTAGGCCACGTTCACCGGCGGCTTCTTGGTCTTCTTCGCGGCCTCGGCGGCGCGGGTCTTGGCCTGGAACACGTCACCCGACCAGCCCACCGCCAGACAGATGTCGCCGCGCGCCAGGGCATTGATATAGCCCGAGGAATCGAACTTCTTGATATAGGGGCGAACCGACATGAGCAGTTCGCCGGCCTTGGCGATGTCGTCCGTGTTCTTCGAATTTGGATCGAGCCCCAGATACTTCATGGCGGAGGGGATCACCTCCTCCGGGCCGTCGAGGAAATAGACGCCGCAATCCTTGAGCTTGGAGAGGATTTCCGGCTTGAACACGATGTCCCACGTATTCATGGGGATGTCGCCGAGCCGTTCCTTCACCTTGTCCACATTGTAGCCGATGCCCGTGGTGCCCCACATGTAGTTGACGGCGTGGGCATTGTCCGGGTCGTAGACGGCGAGGCGCTTGGTCACCTCGGGCCAGGCGTATTGCAGGTTCGGGATCTTCGACTTGTCGAGGGTCAGGAAGATGCCGGCCTTGATCTGGCGCTGCAGGAAGGAGCCGGACGGCACCACCACGTCGTAACCGGTCTTGCCCGCGAGCAGCTTCGTCTCCAGCACCTCGTTGCTGTCGAAGACGTCGTAGCGGACTTTGATGCCGGTTTCCTTGGTGAAGTCCTCCAGCACCGTCGGGTCGATATAATCCGACCAGTTGAAGACGTTGAGGACCTTGTCCTGGGCCGAAGCCGCGCCGGCCCAGCCCAGCGTGGCACACATGATTGCCGCTACGAAATGACGACGCATCCGCCGTTCTCCTCTGGAAAGGGGGTCATGTTTTGCAAGGTTGCCCTGAAGGTGCCCCCCTGGACCCAAGGCTATGTTGTCGCGCGAGCCCCCTCAACAGGAAACGCCACGCTTCACAAATACGTTTCGTACTCCAATGGAAGGATGACCCTGCGGAATGCAGCCAATTCCTCCCGCTTCATGGCCGCATAGATGCGCCGGTAGTCCTCCCCGAAGGTACGGGCGATGAAGTCGGAGGCGGCGAAGCGGTCCACCGCCACCTCCATATCTGGCGACAGGGGCTCGCCGATCTGCTCGTAGGCATTGCCTTCCAGCGGCGGCGGCGGCTCGATGCCCCGCTCCAACCCGTCCAGCATGCCGGCGAGGATGGCCGCGAGCACGAGGTGGGGGTGAGCCTCCGCCCCGGCGATGCGGTGCTCCAGCCGGCGGGCGTGGCGCGGGCCGTTGGGCACGCGCACCGCCACCAGCCGGTTGTCGAAGCCCCAGCTCGCCGAGGTCGGCGCGTAGCTGCCCGGCACTAGCCGGCGATAGCCGTTGAAGCTCGGCACGAAAATGAGCGTGGCGTCGGCCATGCTGGCCAGCATGCCGCCCGCGGCATGGCGCAGGGCGGTGTCGCCCACCCCGTCCTCGCGGGCGAACAGGTTGCCGCCATGCTCCATCAGGCTGGCATGGACATGCATCCCGTTGCCGGCGAAATCCGCCAGCGGCTTGGCCATGAAGGTGGCCTTCAGCCCATGGCGGCGTGCCACGCCGTCGATCAGCCGGCGCAGCAGCACCGCGTCGTCGGCGGCGCCGAGCGCATCCACCTTGTGGTAGAGATTGACCTCGAACTGGCCGGGCGCCGCCTCCGCGATCACGGTATCGGCGGGCAGGCCCTGCGTGACGCACGCGGCGCGCATGTCGTGCAGGACCTCGGCGTAGGCGTCGAGGTCGGACATGGCGTACATGTTCTGCCGCGCCTGCCCGGTGGCCTGGAACACCGGCTCGGGCGGCGCGCCCGGCACGTCCGACGGCTTCAGCAGGTAGAATTCCAGTTCGAAGGCGACGCAGGGGGTGAGCCCGCGCGCGGCGAAGCGCTCCACCACGGCGGCGAGTTGCTGGCGCGGATCGAGCTTCCACGGCCTGCCGCGGGCCGAGCCGTCGGGCTCGTGCATGGTGATGAGCACCTGCGCGGTGTGGCGCGACGCCCAGGGCACCGGCTTCAGCGTCCCCGGCACCGGCCAGCACAGGCCGTCCTTGTCGCCGGTCTCCATGTGGATCTCGGTGGCGTCCACCTCGCAGCCCCAGACATCGAGGCCGAAGATGGAGAGCGGGATGGCCACGCCGTCCTTCCAGATCTTGCCCAGGGAATGGCCGGGAATCCACTTGCCCCGCAGCACCGCGGAGGTGTCGGGCAGAAGAACCTCCACCACCTCCGGCACGCCGAAGGCTGTCACATAATCCGCCGCCTCGTCCGTGACCCCGAGGGCCGCGGCAGGGTCGGGTCGGCGGCCTGGAACCTGGGCCTGCATGACACTCCATTCAAAAAAGTCGATTTCCTGTTCATCCAAGCGCGAAGCTCGGGAACCTTCAAGCGCGACGATAATTATGCAACTGGAGCGGTACCGGACACATGGCCGGCCGGGCCGCCACATCGGCGCTCGCGGACGAGGAACGTGACGACCACATGACCTGGGCGGGACCAAAGCGGGGTTCACTGTCATCGGCGCGCCGCAAGAATGCGCCGGCCGTTGCCGGTCCTTCCGGCGTGAGGGCATCATGGCGCTGGTGATGCAAGCCGCGCGCGCTCCGGTCGGCGGCGGGCTGCGCCTGCCCGGCCCGACCCTGCTCCTCATCCTCGGATTTGCGGTTCTCGCGTCCATCAGCGCCATGTCCATCACGCTGGTGTACCGGGCGCAGGACGACGCCGACCGCGTGAACCATACCTTGCGCGTGATGAACGCGATCTCGCAGTTTCAGATCATGATCCGGCGGGCGGAAAGCGCCGAGCGCGGCTTCCTCATCACCGGCGGCGAAGGGTTCCTGCGCTTCTACGAGGATTCCAAGGCCCGCGCCCTGCCGACCCTCGACGAGATCGGCACGCTGACGCTGGACAACCCGGTCCAGCAGGCCCGCCTCGCCGAGGCCCGGCCTCTGCTTCAAAGCCGGCTGGAGTCCTTCGAGCGCAGCATCGCCATGCGCAAAAGCGGCGACGTGCAGGGCGCGCAGGCCGACCTGAAATCCGACCGTTCCGAGGGCGCCATGACCCGCCTCGGCACGCTGCTCATAGAGATGAAGGCGGCCGAGGCGCAATTGCTCGAAAGCCGGGACACGGCATCGCGACACACCGCCGGCTGGCTTACCGCCGTGAGCGCCGGCGGCTTCACCGTGGTGCTCGCCCTTGGCGGCCTTGCGCTCTACCTCAACCGGCGCACCATCGCGGCGCTGGAGACGGCGCAGCAGGACCTGGAAGCCGTCAACGCCGGCCTGGAGCAGCGGGTGGCCGAGCGCACCGCCGACCTCAAGGAAGCCAACGACGAGATCCAGAGCTTCGCCTACATCGTCAGCCACGATCTGCGCTCGCCGCTGGTGAACATCATGGGCTTCACCAGCGAGATCGAGGTCATGCGCACCGACCTGTTCGAGCGGCTCGCCCAGCTGCGCGAGAAGGCCGGCGAGGGACCGGAGGCGGACGGGGAGCTTGCTGCCGATTTCGAGGAGGCCCTCGGCTTCATCAAGACCTCCATCACCCGAATGGACCGGCTGATCCACGCCATCCTCGCCCTGTCGCGGGAAGGGCGGAAGGAATTCCTGCCCGTGGACGTGGACGTGGGCGAGCTCGTCGCCAGCATCGCCGGCTCCATGGCCCACCAGATGCAGGAGGCCGGGGCGGAGATCCGGGCGGGACGGCTTCCCGTCATCCACTCCGATCGCCTGGCGCTGGAGCAGATCTTCACCAACCTCCTCGACAACGCGCTGAAATATCGTCGCGAGGGAGTACCCGGGCTGATCGAGGTGAGCGCCGTGGATACCCCCGGCTTCATCACCTTCACGGTCAAGGACAATGGCCGCGGCATCGATCCCAAGGATCGCGGCCGGGTGTTCGAGCTGTTCCGCCGCTCCGGCCGCCAGGACCGGCCGGGCGAAGGCATCGGCCTTGCCCATGTGCGGGCATTGGTGCGCCGCATGGGCGGGCTGATTTCACTGGATTCCACGCTGGGCGAAGGCTCAACCTTCAAGGTTACGCTGCCGCGCCGCCTGCCAACGGACAACGGAAAAAAGACCAATGACTGAACACGTCACCATCGTGATGGTCGAGGACGACGAGGGCCATGCGCGCCTCATCGAGAAGAACATCCGTCGCGCCGGAGTACGCAACGACATCCTCCCCTTCACCGACGGAACCAGCGCGGTGCAGTTCCTGTTCGGCGCGGACGGCACCGGGCGGGAGCATATCGGCCGGGCACTGCTGGTGCTGCTCGACCTGAACCTGCCGGACATGACCGGGGTGGAGATCCTCGCCCGCATCAAGAGCAACGAGCACCTCAGGCGCTCACCCGTGGTGGTGCTGACGACCACCGACGACAAGGTGGAAATCCAGCGCTGCTATGATCTCGGCGCCAATGTCTATGTGACCAAGCCGGTCAACTACGAGAATTTCGCCAACGCCATCCGCCAGCTCGGGCTGTTCTTCTCCGTCATCCAGGTTCCGGAGACAGACTGATGGACGGCTCCGCCCCCGAACCGTCCGCCCCGCTCCAGGACGGCACGTCCGCGCCGCCGGCGCCGCTGCGCGTGCTGTATGTGGACGATGACCCGGCGCTGGGCCGCCTGGTGCAGCGCCAGCTCGGGCGGCTCGGGTTCGAGGTGGTGCTGGCTGGCTCGGGTGAGGCGGGCCTTGCCCTGGTCGCCGCGGAGCGTTTCGACGTGGTGGCCCTGGACCACTACATGCCGGGCCAGGACGGTATCACCACCCTGCGCGCCATCTGCGCCCTCGATCGTCCCCCGCCGGTGGTCTACGTCACCGGCGCCCAGGACGGCCGGCTCGCGGTGGCGGCGTTGAAGGCGGGGGCGGCCGACTATGTGGTCAAGGAAATCCAGGCCGATTTCATCGAGCTGTTGCGTGCCGCCTTCGTGGCGGCGGTGGAGCAGGTGCGCATGCGCCGCGCCCATGAGGCGGCGGAAGCGGAGATCCGCGCCGCCCGCGACCGCTTCGAGGCGCTGGCGGCCGAGCGCGCCCTGCTGCTGCGCGAGATGAACCACCGGGTGGGCAATTCGCTGCAGATCATCGTGTCGCTGCTAAACGTGCAGGCCAGCGCCACCGAGGACGGACGGGTGAAGGAGGCGCTGAACTCCGCCCGCAACCGGGTTTCGGCTGTGGCCCAGGTGCATCGCCGGCTCTACACCTCCGACCAGATCGCCACCGTCGCCCTCGACCAATATATCGGCTCGCTGCTGGACGACCTCCAAGTGTCGGCCCACCGGGACCTTGGCGGCATCACCATCACGCTCGATGCCGATCCCATCCACATCGATCCCGACCGCGCCGTGGCGGTGGGCATCATCGCCACCGAACTGGTGATCAATGCCATGAAATACGCCTATCCCGGCGGCGAGGGAGCCATACGGGTGGCGCTGAAGCGGCAGGGCGAGCGCATCGATTTCGCGGTGGAGGATGACGGGGCGGGCATGGCGGCTGCGAAAGCCGCGGAGACCGGCTCGACCTCGTCCACCGGTCTCGGCACCCGTATCGTGCGGGCCATGTCCACCAAGCTGGGCTGCGAGCCCACCCTGGATGCGCGGGACAAGGGCACCTGCGTGCGGCTCACCTTCCGCCTCGCCGAACGCTCCTGACGGCCCCGCTGGGCGGCGCCGTCAGGCATGATTCAGATGCGCGGAACGATGATCAGCCGTTCCACCGGCTTGCCGCCGAGGAGGTGGGAGGTGACGATCTCGTCAATGTCTTCCGGGGACTTGGGCGTGTACCAGATGCCCTGCGGATAGACGACCATGATGGGGCCGGCCTGGCAGAAGCTGAGACAGCCGGCGGAGGTCATGGCGATGTCGCGACGGCCCGACGCCTCCAGCTTCTTGGCGAGACGGTCCCAAAGGGGCGCCGCGCCATTGGCCCCGCACGAGCCGCGCGGATGCTGCGGCGGCCGCTGGGTGAAGCAGCAGAACACGTGGTGCGTATAAACCTGCGGGATATCGAGAACTTCGCTTTCAGCAGCTTCGGACATGACGGCTCACGGCTCGGTGGGGCTGGTCTGGAGCTATTCAAAATGTGTGCCGGATCTGCCAGATCCTGAAAAGTCTCGTTACACCATTATATTAGTGCGAAGTGCCCCAGCCTCCGGGCGGGTGCGCACGCCGACCAAAGCCGACAAGGGCGGGAAAGCGACACAGGAGAGCGCCGCCCCGCCATAGGTATAGAGATGAGGTCGGCGCATCCTAACTCGTCACCCTCCGGCTTGACCGGAAGGTCCATCTCACCGCTTTGCAAACCCGGCCGCGGTGTCCCGGCCGGGCCATGGGCCGTCCGGTCAAGCCGGACGGCGACGGTGCGCTATCGTCTTAAGGCGCCTTAAGCCGCCTCCTCCTCTCGCGGAATGTCACCGGGCCGCGCGCGCCTCACCGGGCGACCGGGGCTCCGCCCGGCTCCGCTCACCCCGCCCCGCTCACCCCGCGCCGCTCACTTGCCGGTAAAGAGCGAATCCAGCTTGCCCCCGGAGGCGAAATGCTCGGTCTGGAGCTTCTGCCAGCCGCCGAACACGTCCTCCACCTTCACCAGGCGCACCGGCGGGAACTGGGCCTTGAACGCCTCGGCTACCGTGGGGTCCACCACCCGGTGGAAGGCCTTGGCGGCAACGGTCTGGCCGGCCGGGGAATAGAGGAACTCAAGATAGGCCGTGGCCGAGGCGCGGGAGCCGCGCTTGTCCACCACCTTGTCCACCACCGCCACCGGGAATTCGGCCAGCAGGCTCACGGAAGGCACCACCGTCTCCAGCTTGCGGTCGGGATAGAGGCCCTCGATGGTGCGGGTCTCGGCCTCGAAGGTCACCAGCACGTCGCCGGTGTCGCGCTCCACGAAGGTGGTGGTGGCGGCACGGCCGCCGGTGTCGAACACCGGCACGTTGGCAAGCAGCTTCTTGACGAAGGCGTCGGCCTTGGCGGCATCGCCCTTGAACTGCTCCAGCGCAAAGGCATAGGCGGCCAGATAGGTGTAGCGCGCATTGCCCGAGGTCTTCGGGTTGGGGAAGATGACCTTCACGTCGTCCCGCACCAGGTCCGACCAGTCCTTGATGCCCTTGGGATTGCCGGCGCGCACCAGGAAGGCGGGGAAGGAATAATAGGGCGAGGCGTTGTTCGGGAACTTCGCCTGCCAGTCCTTGGCGACGAAGCCGGCCTTGGCCAGGGTGTCCACGTCGATCACCTGGTTGAAGGTGACCACGTCCGCCTCCAGTCCCTCGAGGATGGCGCGGGCCTGGCGCGAGGAGCCGGCATGGCTCTGGTTCACGGTCAGCTCCTGGCCGGTCTTGCCCTTCCAAAACGGGATGAACTCGGCGTTCACCGCGGTGAACAGCTCGCGGGAGATGTCGTACGAGACATTGAGCAGCGTGTTCGGCCCCTGTGGCGCCGGGCCCTGCTGGGCAAAGGCCGGCAGGGTGCCGAGGGGCGCCGCGGCGGCGCCGGCGAGCGCGAGAGCAAGAACGGCGCGGCGGCTGATCATCAGGCTTCTCCATCCACATTTCACAATCGGTGAAATGTACAATTCACATGACGCATGCATAGCATGTGAAATTGGGGATGTGAACCGCCGTTGCGGCAGGTCCATCCCCTGTGGATCGAGAAAGGGCGGCACCCACCGGCGCCGCCCCTCGCCCGTCACAGGCCGAGCTGCGCCATGCCGGCCTCAGGATAGCGCGTGCCTGCCACCGCGTCCGGAGCGAACAGGGCGTCGAGGCTGGCGATCTCCTGCGGCGTCAGGCGGATGACGGTCGCCGCCGCGTTCTCCTGCAGGTACTTGATGCGCCGGGTGCCGGGGATGGGGACCACATGCTCCTGCTTGTTCAGGATCCAGGCCAGAGCGATCTGGGCGCTGGTGGCGCCCTTGGTCTCCGCGAAGTCCTTCAACGCTTCGGTGAGCTTGAGGTTCTGCGCCAGCGCCGCCCCTGAGAAGCGAGGATTGGCGCGACGGAAATCATCCGGCGCGAGGCTGTCGGGGCTGGTCACCGCACCGGTGAGGAAGGAGCGCCCGAGCGGGCTGTAGGCAACGAAGGCGATGCCCAGCTCGCGGCAGGCGTCCAGCATCCCGGCCTCCGGATCCCGGCTCCACAGCGAATATTCGATCTGCACCGCGCTGATGGGATGCACCTTGTGGGCGCGCCGCAGCGTCTCCACCGAGCATTCCGACAGGCCGAGGAAGCGCACCTTGCCCGCCTCCACCAGCCCCTTCATGGCGCCCACGGTGTCCTCGATGGGCGTTTTGGGGTCCACGCGGTGCTGGTAATAAAGGTCGATGGTGTCGATGCCGAGACGCCCGAGGCTGGCGTCGCAGGCGGTGCGCACATAGTCCGGCGTGCCGCAAACGCCCAGGCGCTCGCCGTTTGGCCCGCGCACATTGCCGAACTTGGTGGCGAGGATCACCTGATCGCGCCGGCCCTTTAGGAAGCGCCCGAGCAGCCGCTCATTGTGGCCGACGCCGTACATGTCAGCGGTAT
The DNA here is from genome assembly GCF_043193975.1 of Xanthobacter versatilis. Classification (NCBI taxonomy): domain Bacteria; kingdom Pseudomonadati; phylum Pseudomonadota; class Alphaproteobacteria; order Hyphomicrobiales; family Xanthobacteraceae; genus Xanthobacter; species Xanthobacter versatilis. The sequence continues at coordinate 155,830 of NZ_JBAFVB010000008.1, forward strand.
CGAAGAAATTCATGCCCAGATCGAGGGCCGCTGCTAGGGTTGCGAGCGACTGCTCGTCATCGCTGGGGCCGTAGAATTCGGACATGCCCATGCAGCCGAGGCCGATGGCGGACACGGAAAGACCCGAGCGACCGAGAGGACGGTGGTCCATGGGGGACCTCATGACTATGAGAGGAATAGCAGGCGGCGCGACAGGCGCTGGCCGTTTATGTAAACTATACCGTACCGTTTACTTTTGTCAATGACCCGTCCCCCCGTTCCGCCCATGCCTTCTCCCGTGCCTGCCGCCGACACGCCCCCCACGGGTGCGACCAAGCCCCGCCGCGACACTCGCGGCACCACCGCCCGCATCCGCGCGGCGGCCCGCCGCCTGTTCCTGGAGAAGGGGTATGAGGGCACCTCCATGGACGCGGTGGCCGCCGCCGCGCCGGTGTCCAAGCGCACGCTCTACCAGCACTTTCCCGGCAAGGCCGAGCTGTTCGAGGCGGTGATCGACGAGGCGTGGTCCCATTTCACCCGCGCGCCCCTCATTCCCACCGAAGCAACCGGAGACCCGCGCGGCGTGCTGCGCGCCTATGTGGCGCGGTTGACCGAACACTGGGCGCGGCCCGACGTGATCCCGCTGCTGCGCCTCGTCATCGCCGAGGCGCCCCGCTTTCCTGAGCTGTCCAAGGCCTATTTCGCGGCGGGCAAGGAGCCGGCGGTGAAGGGGCTTTCAGCCTATCTCGCCAGCCTCGCCGCCGAGGGCCGGCTGCCGGCAGGGCGCGATCCGCAGCTCATGGCGGCGCAGTTTCTCGGCGCCATCAAGGAGCCCCTGTTCTGGCCGCGCGTGCTCGGGGTGCCGGTGGCGTTCGATGCGACGGAAGCGGTGGAGCGGGCCATAGACGGGGTGCTGGAGCCGGTTTAGGCACCGAAATACCGCGCCGACAGCCCTTCCCTTGCCCCTTCAGGCTCCGGCTGCTAAGAGCCGCGCCATCCGCGGACACTGCGGCATCCCATCCCACCAGCAACAGACAGGACGGTCCCCCATGGCGATCGAGCGCACCTTCTCGATCATCAAGCCCGACGCCACGCGTCGGAACCTCACCGGCGCCGTGAATGCCGTCATCGAGACGGCCGGCCTGCGGATCGTCGCCCAGAAGCGCATCCTGATGACCAAGGCCCAGGCCGAGACCTTCTACGCCGTGCACAGCGCGCGTCCCTTCTTCGGCGACCTCGTGTCCTTCATGACCTCCGGCCCGGTGGTGGTGCAGGTCCTCGAAGCCGAGAACGCCGTCGCCAAGTATCGCGAAGTGATGGGCGCCACCAACCCGGCCAATGCGGCCGAGGGCACCATCCGCAAGCTGTTCGCCGAGTCCATCGAGGCCAATTCCGCCCACGGTTCCGACAGCGTCGAGAACGCCGCGGTGGAAATCGCCCAGTTCTTCTCCGGCAACGAAATCGTCGGCTGAGCGGGGAAATCCCGGCGATGCACCCGCATCTCCGGGCCCTCGCTTGCGGCGGTAACAGGCTCGGATGCCGCAGCGCGCCAACGAATGATGCGCTGCGTCATCCGGTTTTACTTGAGACCGGACCTAAGGGCAGGTTAGCGTAGCGTCAAAATCCATAATACGGCGCACAAGACGCAGGATACCACCCGCAGAAAGCGGGGGACCAAAGGCCCGGGGTGGGTAATATGTCGCTCGATTCACCAGTGCTGTGGCTCGCGCTGCTGCAGATCATATGGATCAACGTCCTGTTGTCGGGCGACAATGCGGTGGTGATCGCGCTGGCCTGCCGGTCGCTGCCGGAAAAGGCGCGGCGCATGGGCGTCGTGCTCGGCTCCGGCATCGCGGTGGTGCTGCGCATCCTTTTCACCGGCATCGTGGCGACGCTTTTGGCGCTGCCGTGGCTGAAGCTGGTCGGCTCCCTCGCCCTCATGTGGATCGCCGTGGACCTCGCAGCCCCCAACGAAGGCGGCGATGAAGCCGTTGAGGCCAGCGACAGCCTGTGGAAAGCAGTGGGCACGGTGGTGGTGGCCGACGTGGTCATGAGCCTCGACAATGTGGTGGCGGTGGCCGCCATCGCCGACGGCAACTGGCTGCTCCTCACCTTCGGGCTTGCCATCTCCATCCCGCTCATCATCGCCGGCTCCTCGCTGGTAATGGCGCTCATCAACCGCTTCCCCCTCCTCGTCTGGGCTGGAGCGGCGCTGCTCGGCTGGGTGGCGGGCGACATGCTTCTGGGCGACGTGGCGGTGATCGAGCGGCTCGGCGCCGAGACCACGGAGCATCTTCACCGCATCGTAGCTGCGGCGGGAGCTGTGGTCGTGGTCGCCATCGCGTTCGGACTTCACCGGTGGAAAGCGGCCCACGGACACACCGACGCCGCAGCCTGAAACGACCATAGGAAAGCGGGGGCCTGCTCGGCCCCTTTTTCTTGACCCCACAATGACGTAACGTCATCGAAAGGTTCGCCTCGACTTCCGCTTGGGAATGAGACACGCACACCTGTTGCGGGCGCGTGGTGGTCCAGCGCGCTGCATGGAGTGAACGATGGATTTTACCGCCCCCACATTCTGGGTCTCGCTGCTGCAAATCATCTGGATCGATCTCTTGCTGTCCGGCGACAATGCGGTCGTCATCGCGCTGGCCTGCCGGTCGCTGCCGCCCAGTCAGCGCAAATGGGGCATCCTGCTCGGCGCCGGTGCGGCCGTGGGGCTGCGCATCCTGTTCGCCCTCGCCGTCTCCGCGCTGCTCGGCATACCCTTCCTGAAGGTGGCAGGCGGCCTGCTGCTGTTCTGGATCGCCATCAAGCTGGTCACCGACAATGACGGCGACGGCCACGAGGTGGCGGCGTCCGACAGCCTGTGGAAGGCGGTGCGCACCATCGCCATCGCCGATGCGGTCATGAGCCTCGACAATGTGGTGGCCATCGCCGCCGCCGCGCGCGGCCACTGGGAACTGTTCGTGTTCGGGCTGCTGCTGACCATCCCGCTCATCGTCTTCGGATCGCAGCTGCTGCTGCGGCTTTTGACCCGCTTCCCCATCCTGATCTGGGCCGGCGCGGCGCTGCTGGGCTGGATCGCCGGCGAGATGCTGGTGGGCGACGTGATGTCCCTCAACGCCCTCCAGCACCTGGACCCGTCGCTGGTGAAGATGGACGACCACGGCATGCACCCGGCCCCGCTGCCCCACTATGTGGCAAGCGTCATCGGGGCCGCCATCGTGCTGGGCGCCGGCTATGTGCTGCGCAACCGGGCGCGGGCCATCGCCCAGGCCGGGCACGGCGCCTGAGCCGAGCCGGCGGGAAAAGAGGGGGCGACGGCGACCGTCTCCCCCTTTATCCTGAGGGCATGAACGTGCATGCCCCGAACACGTCGCCGCAGGCCTCCGTTACGGCTGCCCGCCCGGTCCAGACGCGCGCCTCCGTGTGCCCCCACGACTGCCCCTCCACCTGCTCCCTGGAGGTGGACGTGATGCCCGACGGCCGCATCGGCCGCGTGCGCGGGGCCAAGGCCCAGACCTACACCGCCGGCGTCATCTGCGCGAAGGTGGCCCGTTATGCGGAGCGGGCGAACCATCCCGAGCGCCTCACCCATCCTTTGATGCGCAGCGGCCCCAAGGGCTCCGGCCAGTTCACCCGCATCTCATGGGACGAGGCCCTCGACCGCATCGCAGCAGGGCTGCTGGAGGCCGAGCGCACCCACGGCGCCCAATCGGTCTGGCCTTATTATTATGCCGGCACCATGGGCCTGGTGATGCGCGACGGCATCAATCGGCTGACCCATGCCAAGGGCTATTCCCGCTTCTTCGCCACCATCTGCGTGAACCCGGCCTGGAGCGGCTACATGGCGGGGGCCGGGCGCATCTCCGGCGCCGACCCGCGCGAGATGGCGGCCTCCGACCTCATCACCCTGTGGGGCACCAACGCGGTCTCGACCCAGGTCAATGTGATGACCCACACCATGCGCGCCCGCAAGGAGCGCGGGGCGAAGCTTGCGGTGGTGGATGTCTATCGCACCCCCACCATGGAGCAGGCGGACCTTCCCCTCCTCATCCGCCCCGGCACCGACGGGGCGCTCGCCTGCGCCGTGATGCACGTGCTGTTCCGCGACGGCCACGCCGACCGCGCCTATCTCGACCGCTACGCCCGCGACACCGAGGCGCTGGAAGAGCACCTGAAAACCCGCACGCCGGAATGGGCCGCCGCCATCTGCGGGCTCTCGGTGGACGAGATCGAGACCTACGCGCGCCTCGTGGGCACCACGCCCCGCGCCTTCTTCCGCATCGGCTACGGCTTCTCCCGCTCCCGCAACGGGGCGGTGAACATGCATGCCGTGGCCTCCATCCCGGTGGTGGCGGGCAGTTGGCAACATGAGGGCGGCGGAGCGCTGCATTCGCTGTCAGGCACCTATGGCTGGCGCAAGAAGATGATCGAGGGGCTGGACAGGCTGGATCCGAGGACCCGCCAGCTCGACCAGTCCCGCATCGGCCCCATCCTGATGGGGGAGGAAGACGCACTGGCTGGCGGGCCGCCAGTGAAGGCGCTGTTCATCCAGAACACCAATCCGGTGGCCATCGCCCCGGAGCAGGAGAAGGTCCGGGCCGGATTCCTGCGCGAGGACCTGTTCGTGGCCGTGCACGAGCAGTTCATGACCGACACGGCGCTCCTCGCCGACATCGTGCTCCCCGCCACCATGTTCACCGAGCATGACGACCTCTACCAGGCCGGCGGGCACCCCCACATCCAGCTCGGTCCGAAGCTGGTGGAGCCGCCGGGCGAGTGCCGCTCCAACCATGAGGTGATCGCCGCCCTGGCCGAGCGCCTGGGCGCGGAGCACCCCGGCTTTGCCATGAGTCCGCGCGACCTTATCGACTGGACCCTGCGCGAGAGCGGCCGCGCGCCCGTCAATGAGCTGGAGAAGGCGCGCTTCATAGAGGTGGCGCAGAGCTTCGAGGACGCGCATTTCCTCAATGGCTTCGGCCATCGCGACAAGCGCTTCCACTTCGCCGTGGACTGGGCCAACCTCGGCTTTCCGGCCCCGGCCAAGTTCGGCCCGGTGGCGGACATGCCGTCTTTGCCCGACCACTGGGCGGTGATCGAGGAAGCGACGCCCGAGCACCCGTTCCGCCTGGTGACCGCGCCGGCGCGCAACTTCCTCAATTCCTCCTTCACCGAGACCCCCACCTCCGCGGCACGGGAGGGCGAGCCCTCGCTGCTGATCCATCCGGAGGATGCGGCGGCTCTGAAGGTGGCCGAGGGCGACCTCGTGGCGGTGGAGAACCCGCGCGGGCGAGTGGTGCTGAAGGCGCGCCTGTTCGACGGCGTGCTGCGGGGCGTGGTGGTGTCGGAGCAGATCCAGCCGGCACGGGCCCATCGCGAGGGCCGCGGCATAAACACCCTGACCGGCGCCGATCCGGTGGCCCCGGTGGGCGGCGCCGCATTCCACGACAACCGCGTGCGGCTGGAGAAGCTGGCGGATTGACCTTGGACCGATCCTCTCTGCTCGCGGAGAGGGGGCGTCTCACACCGCCGGCACCACCAGCGGTTTCAGCCCGCCCTTGGCGCCCGCGATCGCCACCCGCTCGTCTTCGACCGTCAACCGGCCGGCGGCGAGGAGTTCCAGGCCCTTGGGATAGATGATGTGCTCTTGTTCCAGCACCCGGTCGGCGAGCACGTCCGGCGTGTCGCCGGGCTCGATGGGCACCACGGCCTGCAGGATGATCGGCCCCTCGTCCATCTCCGCCCGCACGAAATGCACGGTGCAGCCATGCACCCGCACCCCGGCCTCAAGCGCCCGTTCGTGGGTGTGCAGGCCCTTGAAGCTCGGCAGCAGCGAGGGATGCACGTTGATCATGCGGTTGCGCCAACGCTCCACCAGCCAGGGGGTGAGCAGGCGCATGAAGCCGGCGAGACAGACGATCTCGATGCCCTCCGCCTTCAGGTGCGCATCCAGCGCCGCGTCGAAGGCGAGGCGATCGGAATAGCCCTTGTGGGAGAGCACCAGGGTGGGGATGCCATGATCCTTGGCGAAATCCAGCCCCGCCGCATCGGCGCGGTTGGAGAGCACCAGGGCGATCTCGGCCGGAAAGTCTTCCTGTTCGGCCGCGCGCACCAGCGCCGCCATATTGGAGCCCCGGCCCGAAATGAGGACGGCGGTGCGGCGCGGCGCCTCACTCGACCCAGCGCTCACGACGCGAATCCGAAATCAGTAGTGCCTTCATAGGCCACATGGGCCGGCCCCTCACCGGGCTCGATGACGCCGAGGCGGATGACGCACTCTCCGGCATCGGCGAAGGCATCGGCCACGGTCTCCTCGTCCTCGGCCGGCACCACCACGGCCATGCCGACGCCGCAGTTGAAGGCGCGCAGCATCTCCTCCGGCGCCACGGCGCCCACGGTGGCGAGCCAGCGGAACACCGGCGGCACCATGAGATTGGTGAGGTCGATGCGGGCCAGCGTGCCCTTGGGCAGCACCCGCGGCAAATTCTCGGTGATGCCGCCGCCGGTGATGTGGGCCAGCGCCTTCACCGAGCCGGTGGAGCGGATCACCGACAGCACGCTCTTCACATAGAGCCGGGTCGGGGTGAGAAGGGCCGCGCCCAGCGTATGGCCCGCCTCGAACGGTGCGGCGTCGGACCAGGCCAGGCCCGAACGCTCGACCACGCGGCGCACCAGCGAATAGCCGTTGGAATGCACCCCGGCGGAGGCAAGGCCGAGGATCACGTCACCCGGCGCCACATCCTTGCGGGGCAGCAGCTCCCCGCGTTCCACCGCGCCGAGGGAGAAGCCGGCGAGATCGTAGTCGCCGTCCTTGTACATGCCCGGCATTTCGGCGGTCTCCCCGCCGATGAGGGCGCAGCCGGCCTCCTTGCAGGCGCGGGCGATGCCGGCGACGATATGGGCCCCCACCTCCGGCGCCAGCCGGCCAGTGGCGAAATAGTCAAGAAACAGCAGCGGCTCCGCGCCCTGCACCACCAGGTCGTTCACGCACATGGCGACAAGGTCGATGCCGATGGTGTCGTGCACGCCGGTGTCGATGGCGATCTTGAGCTTGGTGCCCACCCCGTCCGTGGTGGCGATGAGGAGCGGGTCGGCGAAGCCGGCCGCCTTCAGGTCGAACACCCCGCCGAATCCGCCGATGTCCGCGTCGGCGCCGGGGCGCGCGGTGGCCTTCACCAGCGGCTTGATGAGATCGACCAGGCGGTTGCCCGCGTCGATGTCCACGCCCGCGTCGCGGTAGGAAAGTCCGTCCTGAGCCATGAAGTCCTCGTATCTGGCGCGGGGCTTAGCTTTGAATGCGGGGCAAAGCAAGGCAGGGCGCGCAACCGGGCCATGCGCGCCCGGTTTATCCGCCCTGTTCACGGCCCCGGCCGGCAGGCCTTCACCATGTCCGCCACCGCCGCTACATCCTTGCGGGACGGGAGGGTGCGGCGCCAGACCAGGCCGATGGTGCGCGCCGGCACAGGATCGGGGAAGGGCAGCAGGCGCACCCCCGCCAGGCGCCCGCCCTCGGCGCGCACGAACAGGTCCGGCAGCAGGGTGATGCCCTGCCCGTTCGCCACCAGTTGCGCCAGGGTGGCGAGGCTGGAGGCGCCGAAGCGGCGCAATTGCCGGGCATCCACCTTGCGGCAGACGTTGAGCGCCTGGTCGCGCAGGCAGTGCCCATCCTCCAGCAGCAGCAGGTCGCCGGCGAGGATGCTGTCGGGCGACGCCTGCGGCCCGGGGAAGTCCGTCGATGCCTCCGGCACCGCGAGGACAAAACGGTCCTCGAACAGGGCCATGGCTTCCAGCGCCGGGTGCTCGACCGGCAGGCTCAGGATGACGAGGTCGAGGTCCCCCTGGACGAGGTCCGCCACCAGATGCTCGGTCTGGCTCTCCCGCAGCGCGATTTCCAGCCCCGGATGGCTCCGCGCCATCTCCGGCAGCAGCCGCGGCAACAGATAGGGCGCGATGGAGGCGATGACACCGAGGCGCAGCCGCCCCTCCAGCAGCCGGCCGCTGTCGCGGATGGTGCGCTCCATGTCGGCCAGCGCCGCGAGCACGCCCCGGGCCCGGCCGGCCGCCTCCTCCCCCACCGGGGTGAGCCGCACGCCACCGCGACCGCGCTCCAGAAGGCGCACGCCCAGCATCTCCTCCATCTCGCGGATCTGCATGGACAAGGCCGGCTGGGTGACCGCGCAGTCTTCCGCCGCCCGGCCGAAATGCCGATGGCGGGCCAGGGCCTCGAAATAGCGCAGCTGACGGATGGAGAGCATGCGATCAAATTATCTTATCAAATCTTGAAGGCAATCTGATTTGTAGTCAGTCCCGGAGACGCCCATCCTGCGCTCGTGATTTTCGCCCTCCGGGCCTTTTCAGGGAGCCCATTCATGACGCGACCCACACTCACCACCACGGCCGGCAACCCCATCGCCGACAATCAGAATTCGCTGACCGCCGGCGAGCGCGGCCCAGTGCTGATGCAGGACTACCAGCTGCTCGAGAAGCTGGCGCACCAGAACCGCGAGCGCATCCCCGAGCGCGTGGTGCATGCCAAGGGCTGGGGCGCTCACGGCACCCTCACCATCACCGGCGACATCTCGAAATACACCAAGGCGGCGGCGCTCCAGCCCGGCGCGCAGACCCCCATGATCGCCCGCTTCTCCACCGTGGCCGGTGAGCTGGGCGCGGCGGATGCCGAGCGCGACGTGCGCGGCTTCGCCCTCAAATTCTATACGCCGGAAGGCAACTGGGACCTCGTAGGCAACAACACTCCGGTGTTTTTCGTCCGCGACCCCTACAAGTTCCCGGACTTCATCCACACCCAGAAGCGCCACCCCAAGACCAACCTGCGCTCGCCCACCGCCATGTGGGACTTCTGGTCCCTGTCACCGGAGAGCCTGCACCAAGTGACCATCCTGTTCTCCGACCGCGGCCTGCCCGTGGGCGTGCGGAACATGAACGGCTACGGCTCGCACACCTATTCCTTCATCAACGCGGCCGGCGAGCGGTTCTGGGTGAAGTTCCACTTCAAGACGCTTCAGGGCCATGAGCACTGGACCAATGCGGAGGCCACGCAGGTGGTGGGCCGCACCCGCGAATCCACGCAGGAAGACCTGTTCGGCGCCATCGAAGCCGGCAACTTCCCCAAGTGGAAGGTGCAGGTCCAGATCATGCCGGAACTGGATGCGGAGAAGACCTCCTACAATCCGTTCGACCTCACCAAGGTGTGGCCCCACGGCGAGTATCCGCCCATCGACATCGGCGTGATGGAGCTGAACCGCAATCCGGAGAATTATTTCGCGGAGATCGAGCAGGCGGCGTTCTCACCGTCCAACATCGTGCCCGGCATCTCGTTCTCGCCGGACAAGATGCTGCAGGCCCGCATCTTCTCCTATGCGGATGCGCACCGCCACCGCATCGGCACCCATTACGAGCACCTGCCGGTGAACGCCCCCAAGTGCCCCGTCCATCACTATCACAAGGACGGCGCCATGCGCTTCTTCCCGCAGGTGACGGGCAGCACCGATGCCTATTACGAGCCCAACTCGTTCGGCGGCGCGAAGGAAGACGCCAAATATGCCGAGCCTCCGCTGAAGATCTCGGGCGATGCGGAACGCTACAACCACCGCATCGGCAATGACGACTTCTCCCAGCCGCGGGCGCTGTTCGAGCTGTTCGATGCCGGCCAGCGGGCGCGCCTTTACTCCAACCTCGCGGCGGGCATGTACGGCATCCCGCAGGAGATCGCGGACCGGCAGATCGCGCTGTTCACGCAGGTCCACCCGGAATACGGGGCGGGGGTGCGCGCGGCGCTGGAGCAGGAAACCCGCCAGAAGGCGGCGGAGACCGCCCAGCAGCAGAAGAATCCGTCGGGTCCCGTCGCCGCCGAGTGAACGGCCGGGAAGATGCGGGGGATGCCGGGCGGTTCGCCGCCCGGCGTCCGGAAAGGGGATGGGCTCCGGCCCATCCCCTTTTTGATTCGCGGAGTTCTTGTGTTCGCTCAAGCGCCGCGCGGGCTGGACGTTGCCTTCGCTCAGGCGCCGCGCGGGCTCCTTGCGTTTACGCTCAGGCGCCCGCGCGGGCTTGGGAAGCTCAGTCCTCCAGCACCTTCAGCTTGAACAGCAGGCCGGCCAGATAAGCGCCCACCAGCGGCACCACGATGAACAGCCAGAGCTGGCTGATGGCCTTACCGCCGGCGAACAGGGCCGGTCCGATGGAGCGGGCCGGGTTCACCGACACGCCGGTGACCGGGATGAACACGATGTGGATCATCACCAGCGACAGGCCGATGGCGAGGCCCGCCGCCTGGGTGATGCCGGCCTTGGAGGTAGAGCCGAGGATCACCACCAGGAACACGAAGGTGCCCACCAGCTCCGCCACGATGGCCGCGCCGAGCCCGTAGCCGCCGATATAGCCCTCGCCCCAGCCGTTCTGGCCAAGGCCCGAGGTCGCCACATCGAAGCCGGCAAGCTTGCCCGAGGCAATGACGAAGAGAATGGCCGCGCCGGCGATGCCGCCCAGCACCTGGGCGATGATGTACATGGGCACCTCAGAGGTGGGCAGGCGCCCTGCCGCCCAGACGCCGATGGTGACCGCCGGATTGATGTGGCAGCCCGACACGTGGCCGATGCCATAGGCCATGGAGGTGACCGCAAGGCCGAAGGCGAACGCGATGGCGAGCATGCCGATGGGCGCCGAGCCGTAGCCCGTCAGCACCGCAGACCCACACCCGAACAGCACCAGCACCGCAGTGCCGATGAACTCGGCCACATACTTGTTCATGCCAACCCCTCCCCGAACGGCGCACCGGCCGGCCCGGAATTCCAGGCATGGCCCGCGTGCGCGCTCTCCCAAGTTTGGAACCGGATTCACCCATCGGGCTCATGGGGCCCTGATCGGATCCGGCTCCGGTGCGCAAGATCCCATCAGGCCGGCGCCCCCGCCCAGCGAAATCCCCATCAGGGTAAAGATCAAGCCCACAACCCCAAAGCACGCGATCTCTCCACCACATCTTTCCGCGCGCGCGCGACGCGGGCTCCGGGGCCTGCTCGCGGAAAGATGAACAAATCCTGACCAAGCAGATGCACCCGGTTCAGGTCGCCGAGCGTATGACACAGGCATACATCCTCCGTTGGGGGGACGACCGGGGGTTCCGGCTGTCCTATGCCCGGCGCAGCGACACACCAAGCTCCGGAGCGCCACTGGGCGAAACGGGGGGCGGTTCAGGTGAAGGGAACACGGCAAGCCAGATCGTCGAGGCCAGATCTTCCAGCTCTGGTCTTTCCGGTCGGTGAAGCGGCCTTCCCACAGGAACTTGTTCGAGAGAAAGCCATGAAACGGTCTTCCATCATCGCCATGGTCGGCGCCACGCTCGTCGCAGCGAGCCTGTTCGGCGGCGACCTCGTGCGGGCGTTCCCGACCAGCGGCCCGGATGCCGCGGTTGCTACCAGCGGCGCGCCCTACCGGTGGCAGGGCTACTGGAGCACCCCGGCCGCCGAAGCTGCGGGCGCCGGTAGCCTCTGCCCCTTCCGCAAGACCCTGTCGGTCTCGTGGGAAGGCCCCCGGCTGAAATGGCAGCGCTCCTGTGGCGCGCCGGCCTGAGCAGGCGGGCGGCGGCCCTTCCATCCCGATCCGTCCAGGGGATCGGGATCGGGCTGGGGCCGGCGCCCACCGACATGTGAATGGAACGGTGGTTTGCGCCGCCTCAAGGTACCGCTGACGCTTGCCTGAGAACATGCTAGTCGTCCTGCCGCCCCGACGGATCGGAAGGAAGTGACTTCATGACGCGACTCTGGACCGGCGTCTCGGCCGCCGTCCTCTCCGCCGCCCTGCTCTGGAGCACGAGCGGCCAGGCCCAGCCTGCACCGGCGTCCCAGGGCCAGGATGCAGCCGGCCAGCAGGCGCCCCTGGCGTGGCCGCGGGACTTTCCTCTCCCCGGCGATCAGTTGCTCCAGCTCTACCAGCCCCAGATCGACAGCTGGACCGGCGATGTGATGTCCGGCCGCGCGGCAGTGGCCATCGGCCCCAAGTCCGGCACGCCCACCTACGGCATGGTGCGATTCTCGGCCCGCGTCGCCGTCGACAAGCCGGCCGGCCTCGTCCACCTCGCCACCATCTCCATCGAAGGGGTGGAGGTGCCCACCGAGCCGGCCAAGGCCTCCCTCATCCGCTCCACGCTTCAGTCGCGCCTGCCGGCCAACGGCATGACCGTGCCGCTCGACCAGTTGCAGGCGAGCTACGCGGTGAACCAGGAACTGGCGAAGCTCAAGTCCCAGCCGGTGGACAACACCCCGCCGCAGATCCTGTTCGCCACCACCACCACCGTGCTGGTGCCAGTGGCTGGCACGCCGGTGCTGCGGCCCATCTCCGGCGCGCCCACCTTCCAGCGCGTGGCCAACACCCGCCCGCTGCTGCTGCTCGACGAGGCCGGCACCTATCATCTGGAGGCGGGCGGCCACTGGTATGAGAGCCCCAGCCTCACCGGCACCTGGATCCTGACGCCGCAGATTTCGGATGCGCTCTCCGCCGCCGCCAAGGCCGCGACCCAGGAGCAGGCCGCCGACCCGCTGCTCGACGCCAAGGGCAAGCCCATCAATCCGGCCCCCGCCATCCTCGTCGCCACCCAGCCGGCGGAACTGATCCAGTCCAACGGCCCGCCGCAGATGCTGCCGGTGGCCGGCACCAACCTGCTGTCCATGAACAATGCCGACCACGCGGTGTTCATGGAGACCACCTCCAACACCTATTACATCCTGCTCTCCGGCCGCTGGTTCCGCGCGCCCGACCTCAAGGGGCCCTGGGCGTTCGTGGCCAGCGATGCGCTGCCGAAGGATTTCGCGAAGATCTCGCCCAATGATCCCAAGGCCAACGTGCTGGTCTCGGTGGCCGGCACGCCGCAGGCCAAGGAGGCGGTGATCGCCGCCACCATCCCGCAGACCGCCACAGTGAAGCGGGACGTGCCCCTGAAGGTGGCCTTCGATGGGGCGCCGCGCTTCGAGCCCATCCCCGGCACCGGCCTCCACTACGCCATCAACACCCCGACGCCGGTGATCCAGCTCGATACCGAGCGCTATTATGCGGTGAACAACGGCATCTGGTTCGTCGCCGAGACCGCCACCGGCCCGTGGCGCGTGGCCGACGTGGTGCCGGACGTGATCTACACGATCCCGGTGTCCTCGCCGCTCCATTACGTCACCTATGTGCGGATCTATGCCTCCACCCCGGAAGCGGTGGTGGTGGGCTATACGCCGGGCTACATGGGCGTTGTCGTCGCGCCGGGCGGCACCGTGGTCTACGGCACCGGCTACACCTGCCCGGGCTATGTGGGCACCTACTGGTTCTCCTGCCCGGTTACCTATGGCGTCGGCGCCGGCTTCGCCCTCGGCGTGGCGGACGGCTTTGCCTTCGGCTTCGCCGCCGGCTGGCCCTGGGGCGCGGCGGTGACGCCCTATTGGGGTCCGTACTGGCACCCCTACGGCCCCTATCCCTATGGTCCTTATGGCCCTTGGGGTGGCCACTGGGGCTATACCAACATCAACCAGACCAATCTCTATGGCCGCTGGGGCGGCGCCGCCACGGTGAACCACGCCTGGGGCACCACCTGGAACGGCACAGAATGGTCCGGCCGCGACTGGCACGGCACCACCGCGGGCGGCACCGGCTTCACCGGCCGCTCGGCCGCCGCGTTCAACCCCTATACGGGCAACTACGCCGCCGGCGCCGAGAATGCCCGCTACAATCCCACCACCGGCGCCCGGGGCGAATCCCGCGCCGGGGTGGAAGGCAACGCCTATACGGGCAATGCCGCCGCAGGCCGCGAATCGGCGGGCTTCAACCCCACAACCGGCACCGGCCACGCCTCCCAGACCGCTGTTACCGACCATGACGGCAAGGTGAGCGTGGACAGCCGGGGGGTCGCCGGCAACGTGAAGACCGGCAACGCGGTCGCCTGGAACAACGGCCATGTGGCCGTGGACCATGACGGCAACGTCTACCAGCACAGCGACACCGGCTGGGCCAAGAACACCGGCTCGGGCTGGCAGAACGTGGACCGCACCGCCGACACCAGCCGCCTCGACGCGGAAGAGCATGCCCGTTCCGTGAGCCAGCAGCGGGTGTCGAGCTACGGCGGCGCCCACTACGGCGGTGAAGGCTACGGCGGCGGCGAACGCTTCGGTGGCGGCTTCGAGGGCGGCGAGCGTTATGGCTCGGGCGGCTTCGACCGGGGCTTCGGCGGCTTCGGCGGCGGCGACCGCTTCGGTGGTGGAGGCTTCCGGGGCGGATTCGGCGGCGGATTCCGTCGCTGAGTTGATCGGACGGGCCGGCGAGCAGCACGCCCGTCCCTCGACCCCCGGAAAGCGAGCACCCCCCGACCTCCGGGCCGGGGGTGCTCCGCTATCCTCGGTCCGCTATCCTCGGGCGGCACCAGCAGGGCGCGACCCTGCCTGGGCCGATGGGGACTTTATGCCGCCGGCCGGCCCGGCCAAGCCAACCGCTTCAGGCCGCAACCCGCGCGCGCCGGCTTTCGCCCGAAAGAATGCGCTGCACGTCGGTGGGCGCGAATTCCTCCGGCACGGCGCACAGGCGGGTCCTGACCGCGAAACGGGCAAAGCGGGGATCGGCGGTGGCAACCGTGAACGGAATGGCGAGCACATAGCCCGCCAGCACCGGCGCCGCCCACAAGATCAGGCCGGGTGACACCACAGCGAGCCCCGCCGTCACCGCAAGGCCGAACACCGTCTGCGGCCAGAAGGACCGCGCCGCTGCACCCCAGCTCACCCCATGGCCGTCGCGGGCCTGCGCCATCCAGCCGGAGCGGGCGCGACCCAGCATCAGGCGGCCGATCTCCAAGGTCACCGCCAGCGCGGTGATGGCCGAGAGCAAGAACGAAAACACCAGCTCCACCACCACCGACACGGCAAAGCGCCCTGCCCCGCCATAGCGCGCGACGCCGCCCGGCGTCAGCGCCACGTCGGCGACGCCGGCAAGCTTCGGCGCCAGCGCCAGCAGCAGCATGCCGCCATAAAGCCCCATGGCGAGGCCGGCGGGATAATCCGGCATCCCCGCCGCCTGCGCCGCCGCGAACGGCAGAAGCGCGATCAACAGCGGGTGGGCCGGCACGGTCACGAACATGAGGATGGCCCAGACCAGTTGGAACCTGCTCATGGGCTTGAGGCTGGCGGCAAAGCCGGGCTGCGCCAGCAGCAGCAGATATTGCAGGTTGCCGAGGCACCAGCGCAGGTCGCGCGACACGAAGTCGGTGACGGCCGGCGGATTCTCCTCGTAGCTCTCGCTCTCCACCGGCAGCACCCGCACCTCATAGCCGGCGCGGCGCATCAAGGCCGCTTCCACCTGGTCGTGGGAGAGGATCGGCCCGCCCAAAGGCGGCGCGCCGGGCAGGTGCGGCAGATGGCAGAAGGCGCGGAACGGGGCGATGCGGATCAGCGCGTTGTGGCCCCAGAAAGGACCGCACTCCCCCGCCCACCAGGAGGCGCCGAGGGTGTAGCAGCGCATGCCGTGACGCATGCCGAACTGGAACATGCGGGCAAAGGCGCTCTTTGCCGGGAGCCCCACAACCAGGCTCTGCAGGATGCCGAGGCGCGGATGGGCCGCCATCAGGCGCGCCATGCGCAGGATGGTGGACGCGCCCATGAGGCTGTCGGCATCCAACGGCAGCATGAAGTCGTAGCGCGCGCCGGCGGAGAGGCAGAAATCGCGGATGTTGCCAGCCTTGAAGTCGGTGTTCTCCGGCCGGCGGCGATAGAAGATACGGGACGCTCCCTCCTCGCTCCGCCACGCCGCCACCGCCGCCTCTTCCGCCGCCGCGATCTCCGGGCGCGAGGTGTCGCTGAGCACATGGAAATCGAACAGGCCACCATGGCCGCTGGCGTCGAGGTCGGCCTTCACCGCCCTGAGGCGCGCCAGCGCCCGCGCCGGGTCCTCGTTTCGCACGGTGAGCAGGATGGCGGTGCGCGCGGTGAGCGGCCCCTGCGGCTCCGGGGCGAGGAAGGGCGCCGCCGCCTCCACCCCGCGGCGACGGGCGTGCAGCAGCACGAGCCCAGTGATCGCGTTCCAGAACCCGATGACATTCCACGGCGTTATGGCGAGGGCGCACAGGAGGATGAGGCCATCCACAATGGTAAATCCGCCATGGGCGCCCAGCGCGGCGACCCCCGCCAGCACCACCAGCAGCGTCAGAGCGTTCGCCACCAGCATGAACATCCGGCGCCGGGCGAGGGCCGCCATCGGCTGGAGCAGGGCCGGGGTGAAATCAGCAGCGGGGCTCACTTCAGGCGGTGGACCGGACCTCGAAGACATGCATAGCTCCAACTGCCGGACCCGGCTCAAGGCTGAAAACGCATCCCGCACCCGCCGCCGGCAAGGCCACGGCAGTATCCGCAAGCGCTATACGAAAGCGACGGCATGGCAGCCCTTGATGCGTCAAAATGTCTCAAATCCGCCGAGTGCCGGGCGCTCTGGACCGTCGGCCCCGGCACTGCGGCCCTGCGCGCGGAAGACCTGGCACCCCCCGGCCCCGACGCGGCGCAGGTCGCCACCTTATGGAGCGCCATCAGCCGCGGCACCGAACGCCTCGTGTTCCAGGGCCTCACCGATCCCGTCCACCGCGACCGCATGCGCGCGCCGTTGCAGCAGGGCGACTTTCCCTTCCCGGTAAAATACGGTTATTGCGCGGTCGGCCGGGTGGAGGCGGGGCCGGCGGCGCTTGAGGGCCGCCTCGTCTTCGCCCTCGCCCCGCACCAGACCCGCTTCAATGCCCCGACCGCCATGCTGACGCCTTTGCCGGAGGGCCTGCCGCCCCGCCGGGCGACGCTTGCCGCCAACATGGAAACCGCCCTCAACGCCCTGTGGGATGGCGGTGCCGGCCCCGGCGATCGCATCGCGGTGGTGGGGGCGGGCCTCGTTGGCCTGCTGATCACCTATCTCGCCGCCCGCCTGCCGGGGACGGAGGTGACGGTCATCGATCCGGATGAAAGCCGCGCGGATCTGGCGCGGTCCTTCGGCGCAGCCTTCGCGACCACGGGTGAAGGGGTGGCCGACGCCGACATCGTCTTCCACACCAGCGGCAGCGGCGCGGGGCTGGCCACCGCGCTGGCCTGCTGCGGCGACGAGGCCCGCGTGGTGGAGATGAGCTGGTATGGCGACAAGGGGGTGACTGCGCAGCTCGGCGGCGCCTTCCACCACCGGCGCCTGCAGATCGTCTCCTCGCAGGTGGGGATGGTCAGCCCCGGCCGCCGGCCGCGCTGGAGCCACCGGCGCCGGCTGGAGAAAGCGCTGGTGCTCCTCGACGACGCCGCCCTCGACGCGCTCATCACCGAGGAGGTGGCCTTCGACGATCTGCCGCAGGCCCTGCCGCGTATCCTTGCGGACGGGGCGGCAGGCATCGCGACGGTGGTGCGCTACAAGTGACGCCGATGCCACCGGCTTCGGGCACGCGCCGAAACCCACCAAGGGAGTTACGCATGTATGCGGTAGAGGTGCGGGAGCACATCATGATCGCCCACAGTTTCAAGGGCGCCCTGTTTGGGCCCGCCCAGGCGCTGCACGGCGCCACCTTCGTGGTGGACGTGGCCTTCTACCGCCGCGAGCTGACGGTGGAGGGGGTGGTGGTGGACATCGGCCGCGCCCACGACGCGCTCAAGGCTGTGCTCGGCCCGCTCAACTACAAGAACCTCGACGAGTTGCCGGACTTCGCCGGCCGCAACACCACCACGGAAGTGCTGTGCCGGCACGTCTTCGACAAGATGGCCCAGGCCGCGCGCGCCGGCGAGCTGGGCGCGGGCAGCGAGGCGCTCGCCCGCATCCGCGTCACGCTGCACGAATCCCACGTGGCCCGCGCCTGGTTCGAGGCGGACCTTGCCGCCGACGACGCCACCCTCCAGCTTATGTCCTGAGATCTTATGCCCGTCGCCTTCGTCCACCCCGGCCCGCTGGACACCCCCACCGGGGGCTATGCCTATGACCGGCGCGTCATCGCCGAGCTGGCGGCCACCGGCCTCGACATCGCGCCCCTGAGCCTCGACGGCGCCTTCCCCACCCCGTCCGGGGCCGAGGTGGAGGCGGCCCTCGCCCGGCTCGCGGCGACTCCGCCGGAGACCATTCTGCTGGGCGACGGACTTGCCTTCGGCGCCCTGCCGGCGGACCGGCTGAAGGCGCTGGGCCGGCGCCTCGTCGCTTTGGTGCATCATCCGCTGGCGCTGGAGACGGGACTGTCCCCGGAGCTAGCCGAACACCTGTTCCAGAGCGAAAAGGCGGCGCTGAAGGCGGTGGACGCGGTGATCACCGTGAGCCCGGAGACCGGCCGCACCCTGGTGGCGCGCTATGGCGTTTCCCCGGAACGCCTGACATTGGCGGTGCCCGGCACCGAGCCCATGGCCCGCGTGCCCGCCGATGGCGAACCGCCGCGCCTCATCGCCGTGGGCTCGCTGACCCCGCGCAAGGGCTACGACATCCTGTTCGATGCCCTCGACCGCATCGCCGACCTCGACTTCTCACTCGCCATCGCCGGTGCCGCCCATCTCGATCCCCCCACGGCGGAGATGGTGGCGGCGCGGGCGGCGGCGGCTCCGCGCGGCAACATCCGCCTGCTGGGCCAACTCAATCGCGCCGACCTCGATGCCGCCTACGCGAAGGCCGACATCTTCGTGCATCCCTCGCTCTATGAGGGCTATGGCATGGTGCTGGCGGAAGCCATGCGGCGCGGCCTGCCCGTGGTCTGCACCACCGGCGGCGCGGCGGGAGAGACGGTGCCCGACGGCGCCGGCCTCAAGGTGCCCCCCGGCGATGCCGAGGCCTTCGCGGAGGCCCTGCGCAGCCTCATCGCCGATCCGGCCCGGCGCCGGGCCTTTGCCGACGCGGCCTTCGCCGCCGGGCAGCAACTGCCCTCCTGGGCCGACACCGCCACCGTGATCGGCCAGGTGCTGGCAAAAACGAGCCACACGTGACCCCCCCCGCCCCCGCCACCTTCTCTGACGACTGGCTCTCGCTGCGTGAGCCAGCAGACCACCGCTCCCGCAACATGGCCCTGGAGGCGGAGCTGGCGCGCCGTCTGGAAGATGTGGAACAGCAGCGCATCGTCGATCTCGGCGCCGGCTCGGGATCGAACCTCCGGGCGCTGGCGCCCCGCCTCGGGCTGCGCCAGCACTGGGTGCTGATGGATCACGACGGTAGCCTCGCCGCCGCCGCCCACTCCCGCCTGAAGGCCTTCGCGGACACCTGGCGGGAGGCGGGCGACACGCTGGTCCTCACCCTGGGTGCGCGCGAGATCCGCGTGGACTTCGCCATCGCCGACCTTGCCAGCAATCCCGCCGCCCCGCGCGCCTTCGCGCCGCATCTCGTCACCGCCTCGGCGTTCCACGATCTGGTCTCGGCGGACTGGTGCGAACGCTTTGCGCAGGGGATGGCCGGCTCGGATATCCTCGTCCACGCCGCCCTCATCTGCGACGGGCAGGATGCCTGGGCGCCGCCCTATGCGGCGGACACCGCCATCGCAGAGGGCTTTCGCGCCCACCAGGGCATCGACAAGGGCTTCGGCCCGGCCTTGGGTCCGGACGCCGCGCAGGTGCTCGGCGCAGCGCTGGCGCGGGCGGGCTATGAGGTGGGGCAGGCGCAGAGCCCGTGGCGGCTCGTCCCCGGCGACCGGGCGCTGATCCAAAAGCTCGCCGCCGGCACGGCCGCAGCGGCGGCGGAAAGCGGTCGCGTCGATGCGGCGACGGCGCAGGACTGGGCGCGCCAACGCGCCGCTGCCGAGGCCTGCGCCATCGGTCATCTGGACCTTCTGGCGGTGCCGCGCGCCTGATCTGGCGCGCGGAGCCGTCTCAGCCGCATTGCGGCGGCAGCCCGGCCGGTCACGCGGCGGGAGGCGTACCCCTGAGCGCAGCCTGGAGCTTTTCTTCCTGCTCGGTGGAGAGGCTGGTCTGGAGCACGGTGCCGCCGAACTGGGCCATGTCGGCCACTACCTTGTCCGCGGTCACCTTGCCGACGAGCACGCACAGCGCCGCCTGATTCGGGCCGAGGGCCGAGCTGGCCTGCTTGATGAAGTCGTCGTTGATGCCCACGTCCGTGAACTTTCCGGCGAGGGCGCCCGCGCCGGCACCGATGGCCATGCCCAGCAGCGGATTGAGGAACAGCAGCCCGACGAGGCCGCCCCACAGGCCGCCCGACGCAGCGCCCGCAAGCGTCGTGTTCAACAGCTGGTTGAGCTTGATCGAGCCGTCCTCCTGCCGGACCGCCACCACGGCATCGCCCAGTTCGATCAGATATTCCTTCTGGAGCTTCAGGAGCTCCTGTCGGGCAGCCTCCGCTTTGGCCTCAGACTCATAGGCAATGATAACGAGGTCAGCCATGTCATCCTCCAAGGCAGTGCATCCGGATTGGTATCGGACCCGCCACAGCGCCATACAGGGCATGTCCGCGCGATACGCAACCCCCGTCGATCGCCGGGGAATGCCCGCCGCGCCGTTCCTCACAGAGACCTGCCGGCCGCGCCTTGGGCCGGCCCCACGGCCAGGGTGCAGGCGCCTCCAGCTTGTCCCTGAGTGCCTGCGGAATCGTCACGCAGTCACCCGCCGTGCGCACGCGGGCGGCGTCCCGGGATTGATGGCGATGGGGGTGGTGCCGAACACCGGGGTGACGCCGCCCGTCAGAGCGATGGAGGCGAGCGCATTCACGAAGCCGAACGCGACCCGGCCAGCCGTAGCGATCTGCTCCGCTCGGTAGCCCACCACGCCGCAATTGGGCAGGCGCAGCTGAACAGGCCTGTGGGACGCGGGATGCAGCCACCGTCCGGCCGACAGGACAACCAGCGTTGCCAGTTGCTGCGGGCGGGACGTCGCGCCCCGCCCGATCCCCTCAGCACTCCGCGGCTACCGGGAGCCCGGAGGTCGATGTCCTGCGTCACCCACCAACGCGCGAACCCATGGCCGACGTGGCGATCATGAGGGGCCGCGGGCGAGCGCGGCCGCCTCTTCCGCGTCGGCCGTCTTCAGGAGACGCGCCGTCTGGCGATGAAGCGCGGAGGCCAGCGCATGGACACACCGGGGGCGCTCCCGCTCCGCGACCACCGCTCGGGCCAGTGCTTCCAGATTGAAGGCTTCGGCGAGGGGGCGCGATGCGGTGGCGATCGTCGGCGCACGCTCCAGATAGGCGCCGAGCACGGCCCGTTCCGCACGGGCGAGAAAGGCTGCGATAAGCTCGGCCCGAAGCTGCGGCGCATCGCGTGCCGCACCGGTCTCGCCGCCGCCGATGCGGGCGGCGGCCCGCTCCAGCGCCGCCAGAAGCTCGGCCACGTCCCGCCACGGACTCTGCGGCGCCCGCTCCCCTTCCTGCACGCCTTCCAGGCCGCCGAGGGCGCCCACGATCAGCGCATCGCCTCCTGCCACCAGCATGTGGTGAAGGTCGCACCGGCCATGGATGCGGATCAAGGGCAACGGTGTGCCGGAGTACAGCACGCCAAGCCGCTCGTTCAGCGCGGCGCGCATCCCCTCCAGTTCCGCACGGCGGGACTGTCGCGCCCCGTCCGGCGCGGGCAAGCGGTCGAGGGCGTCGAGGGCTGCGGAATAGGCCGCCTCCGCCCGGCTGAGCCACAAGGCGCGCAGCTCCGCATCGGCGTCCTGCGGCGTGAAGCCGGCGGCGTCGGTGGGGGCAGAAAGGGCCGCATGAAGCTCGCCGAGGCGCCGGCCCATGTTGCGCACCAGCGCCATCATGCCGGCGATCTCGTCCTCGAAGCGCTGGCGCGCGCCGTCCACGGTGGAGGCAGCCGTGTCGAGGGCGCGCTGGAGCTGGGTCATGGTCCAGTCCGCCGCATTGCCCTGGTGCTGCATGCGTCCGTAGACGAGGGCGAGCGGCGCCCGCGCGCCGGCCCGATCGGTGCGGGTGACCGCGCCGAGCAGCGGCGGAACCTGCGGCAGGCCGAGGGTGCTGAGATGGCGCGCCATCTCCTCCTCCGCCGTGTGGCCGAACTTCATGTGGCGGAACAGCTTCACCGCCACACGATCGGTGACCACGAGGTTGGCGGCCGGCTCGTCGGCGTCGATGAATTGCGCCGGCGCGCCCCGCTCCACCGTGACCCCGTCGAGGTGGCTGGTGCGGGAGAAGACGATGGCGCCACCATCCGGCAACTCCACGGGAGCTTCTTCCCGAAGCGACCGCACCACGCCGGCTGCGAGCCCGTCGAGCACCGCCGCATCGGTGAGGAGCCCGACCCGGCGGCCCTGGCGGACACGGGTCAGCGCCAGCTGCTCGGCAATGGCCGGCGGGTGCTGGTCCTCCCAGGCGATGCACAACGGCATGAGGTAGCGTTCTGTGGCGCCGGCAATGTCGGCCTCCACCTCGGCGAGCACCACGTCGCGCTCGGTGCCGGGCAGGCGCATGGCCCAGCCGAGGCGCGTCGCGCCGATGTCCTGCGCCCGCCCCTGGAACCAGCGGCGGCGGGCGAGATAGCCGGGCAGCGCCTCGTTTTCAATCACGGCGCGATGCTGCTCGGAGAGCGCGCCCATGAGCCCCTCGCGCACCACCAGGGTGGCGAATTCCGGCAGAGCCTCCGGCGCCGGATCGCGCCAGGAGGGCTCCGCCGCCGTCTGCGACAGGGCGAAGACGTAGAAACCATAGGGCGGCAGGGTGAGGATCAGGGGCGCGCGGCCGAGCGCGGCCAGCGTGGTACCGCTGACGAGATCCACCGGCACCCGCCGCTCGAAGTCCGCCAGGTCCAGCTCCACCGCCTGCAGGGTGTGGGCGAGGTTCGCGACGCACAGCACCGCCTCCCCCTCCAGCTCACGCAGATAGGCGAGGATGCGCCGGTTGCGCGGGAACAGCTGGCGGAAGGTGCCGCGCCCGAACGCGGCGTGCTGACGGCGCACGGCGAGGAAGCGCCGCGTCCAGTTGAGCAGCGAATGGGAGTCGCGCAATTGCGCCTCCACATTCACCGCGCCATAGCCATAGAGCGGGTCCTGGATCACCGGCAGCACCAGCCGCTCGGGATCGGCCCTGGAGAAGCCGCCGTTACGGTCCGGCGACCACTGCATGGGCGTGCGCACGCCGTCGCGGTCGCCGAGATGGATATTGTCGCCCATGCCGATCTCGTCGCCGTAATAGATCACCGGCGTTCCGGGCAGGGTGAGCAGAAGCGAGTTCATGAGCTCCATGCGCCGCCGGTCGCGCTCCAGCAGGGGCGCGAGGCGGCGGCGGATGCCGAGGTTGATGCGCGCCCGCCGGTCCGCCGCATAGACGCTCCAGAGGTAGTCGCGCTCGGAATCGGTCACCGTCTCGAGGGTCAGCTCGTCGTGGTTGCGCAGGAAGATCGCCCATTGGCAGGTGGGCGGGATCTCCGGCGTCTGCCGCAGGATGTCGGTGATGGGAAAGCGGTCTTCCTTGGCGATGGCCATGTACATGCGCGGCATGATGGGGAAGTGGAACGCCATGTGGCATTCGTCCGCGTCCGCGCCGAAATATTGCTGGGTGTCCTCCGGCCACAGATTGGCCTCGGCCAGTAGCATGCGGCCGGTGTAATGGGCGTCCAGATGGGCGCGGATCTGCTTCAGGATGGCGTGGGTCTCCGGCAGGTTGCCGCAGTCCGTGCCCTCCCGCTCCACCAGATAGGGCACGGCATCAAGCCGCAGCCCGTCCACGCCGAGGTCCAGCCAGAAGCGCATGATGGACAGCACACGCTCCAGCACCTCCGGATTGTCGAAGTTGAGATCCGGCTGGTGGGAATAGAAGCGGTGCCAGAAGAACTGGCCGGCGACCTCGTCATAGGTCCAGTTGGACTTTTCCACATCGCAGAACACGATGGGCACGCCGGGATAGCCCTTGTCGTCGTCGGCCCAGACATAGAAATTGCGCTCGGGGCTGCCCTTGGGCGCCCGCCGCGCGGCCTGGAACCAGGGATGCTGGTCGGAGGTGTGGTTGATCACCAGTTCGGTGATGACGCGCAAGCCCCGCGCATGGGCCTCGGCGATGAAGCGCCGCGCCTCGTCCATGGTGCCGTAGTCCGGCGACACGCCCTCATATAGCGAGATGTCGTAGCCGTCGTCGCGCCGCGGCGAGGGGTAGAACGGCAGCAGCCACACAGCGGTGGCTCCGAGGTCGGCGATATAGTCGAGCTTGGAGATAAGGCCCCGGAAGTCGCCGATGCCGTCGTCATTGGCATCGTAGAAGGACTTCACATGGAGCTGGTAGATGATCGCATCCTTGTACCAGAGCGGATCATCCCCGGCGGTCACGGGCTCAAGCATGCGGAAACCTCCCTTGAGAGGGGAGCGGGGTCGAGCGGCAAGTACGGGGGGCTGGAAAGAAGGGCACGGCAATCCTTGAACCGTCGCGTTTCGGTGTGGCCGTGAAGGCCATGCTTCATCCAACTCTGCTGAAGCTTGGCGGTTCCGCTGCCGATGCGAAGGGAGGGCCGAAGGACCGAGACCATCAGCCTCGGTGGTTGGCCGAGGCCAAGCGGGTGTGCCGCGCGAGCCATGCCAAAGATATAACCCCAGAAATGGGGCAGCCGGACGGCACGCGGGGAAATGCCGTCCGGCTGAGCGCGCTTTGCCGAGCGGGCATCGTGCACGCAGTCCGTTCTAAACAGCCCGGCGAGCGCCACATCCCGAATTTGGAGGATGCAGCGAAATTCCCGCTGCGTTGCGGCACAAAAAAATAGGGAACGGCGGGGAACCGGCGACGCCCGCCCGCGTTTCCACCGATGAGCGGGCTCCGGGAGCCTCCGTGCCCGCTCTCCGGCCATGGCTTAAGGCTCAGGTTCGAGACCTGAGGATCCTTCCCCCGAATGCGGGAAGCGCAGAGCGGCGCTGGCCGACACAAGAAGACGTAGCCAACGCGCTGCAACCCATACGGAGGACCGTCCATGTTCGAAGCTGCCCGTCGCCCGCTGAAGATCTGCGTTGATGGCTCCTGCATTGTCCTGCGGTCGCTGGATGATGCCATCGGCTTTGTCCGCTCGCATCCGGTGCGCGAGCATGCCGAGATGCTGCTCGACCAGATGGAAGCCGCCCGCCTGCCCGAACTCCAGCGTCGGGCCTGGGTGGCGTTCGAGACCTTCGCCGACGCGATGAAGCTCGTCCCGGATGCCCCGCGCCGGCTGATGTGAGCAGTTGACGTGATTCAGCGATACCGCGGCGCCCGCGCCGCGTGACGCCCCGCCCCTGGCACGCCACCACCGGCGGGGCTTCCATTCGTCCAAGACTGCGATCCAAGACTGACGTCCAAGACTTCAAGTCCGGGCCCTGCGGCAAAAGGCCATGCATTCGGCGGACATCGGCCCGGCTTTAAATGCATTTGGTGATTTTGCTGCACTGCGGCATAAATTGACGCTCATCATCCGGCGCCCTGCGCCCGAACCGGCTTCCGCCCCATCCGGTGATCGTCATGGCCGCACAGCCTTCCGCTCCGTCGCCCGCTCCGGTGCGCGGCAATCCCCGCCTGCCCCTGCTCGCGCTGGGCGCCGCCGCCTTCGGCATCGGCACCACCGAATTCGTCATCATGGGCCTCTTGCCCCAGGTGGCCGGCGACCTTCACGTCACCATTCCGCAAGCCGGTCTGCTGGTGACGGGCTATGCCCTGTCGGTCACCTTCGGCTCGCCCTTCCTCGCGGTGGCGACGGCACGCATGGACCGGCGAAGGGCCCTTCTGGTGCTGATGGGCGTCTTCATCCTCGGCAATCTCATGTGCGCCCTCGCGCCATCCTACTGGCTGCTCATGGGCGCGCGGGTGCTCACCGCGTTGTGCCACGGCGCCTTCTTCGGCCTCGGCGCGGTGGTGGCGTCCGCTCTGGTGCTGCCCGGTCGCAAGGCGCAGGCCATCGCCATGATGTTCGCGGGGCTGACGCTGGCCAACGTGCTGGGGGTGCCGGCGGGGACGGCGCTGGGCGAGGCCATGGGCTGGCGCAGCCCGTTCTTCGTGGTGGTCGGCATCGGCATCGCCGCCGCGCTGGCGCTGGCCGCCTTCCTGCCGCGCACCATCGAGGTGCCGCCCATGAACCTCAAGCGGGAGGCGAAGTCGCTGGGCAGCCCGCAGGTGATGTTCGCCATGGCCATGAGCATCGTGTCGTCGGCGAGCCTGTTCAGCGTGTTCACCTACATCACGCCGATCCTCCAGAACGTCACCGGCATCAGCACCCAGGGGGTGACGATGATGCTGCTGCTGTTCGGCGTCGGTCTCACCTGCGGCAATTTCCTCGGCGGCTGGCTGGCCGATTGGCGTCTGATGCCCTCGGTGATCGGCATCATCGCAGTGATCATCCCGCTTTTGGCATCGTTCGCGCTCACCAGCCACGCGGTGGTGCCGGCGGCGCTGACCCTGTTCGTCTGGGGCGTGCTCGCCTTCGCCCTCATCGCGCCGCTGCAGTCGCGGGTGGTGAGCGAGGCGGCGAAAGCGCCAAACCTTGCCTCCACCCTCAACCAGGGCGCGTTCAACTTCGGCAACGCCATCGGCGCCTGGGCCGGGGGCCTCGCGCTCACCGCCGGACTGCCCTATGCGGACCTGCCCTTCATGGGCGCCACCATCGCCGCGGCGGGGCTTGCCCTCGCCATCGCGTCCTACGCCCTCGACCTGAAGACGCAGCGCGAAGCCTCGGCGCATGCGGCGCCGGCCGCCGGCCGACCCTGACACCCGCCGCCGAGCGAAAGCTCAGAACCGCTCCGGCACCCGGTGGCGAGCGTAGTCCGCCTCCACATAGTCGTGGGACTTCTGGCGCTTGGGCAGCTTGATCTTCTCCAGCGGCACGTCCTCGTAGGGGATGCGCGAGAGCAGGTGGGAAATGATGTTCAGCCGCGCCCGCTTCTTGTCGTTCGACCGGGCGACGAACCAGGGCGCCCACTGGGTGTCAGTCGCTTCGAACATCTCGTCCCGCGCGCGCGAGTAGTCGTACCAGCGCGAATAGGATTCGAGATCCATCGGCGAAAGCTTCCACACCTTGCGTGGATCGTCGATGCGGCTCTCCATGCGCCGTGTCTGTTCCTCCTCGGAGACCTCCAGCCAGTATTTGAGAAAGATGACGCCGGATTCGACGATCGCCTTTTCCACGAAGGGGGCCGTGGCAAGGAACTTCTTCGCCTGGTCCTCCGTGCAGAAGCCCATGACACGCTCGACCCCGGCGCGGTTGTACCAGGAGCGGTCGAAGATGATGATCTCGCCTGCTGCCGGTAGAAGCGGCAGGTAGCGCTGGATGAACATCTGCGACTTTTCACGCTCGGTGGGCGGCGGCAACGCCATTACCCGGAAGATGCGGGGGCTCACCCGCTCCAGGATCGCCTTGATGACGCCGCCCTTGCCGGCTCCGTCGCGCCCCTCGAAAACGATGCAGACCTTGGCGCCGGTATGCTTCACCCACAGCTGGAGCTTCACCAGCTCCGCGTGCAGCACCTTGAGCTCGCGCTCATACTCCTTGCGCGTCAGCGGTTCTTTCCCGCCGGCATCGTCGTCTTTCCCGTGATCGTCTTTCCCACGATTATGGGCCATGGCGTTCCTCCCGTTCTTGTTCTGCCGGCGCCCGAACCCGTGCGCGGGTCAGGCCCAGCTGAGGAAGAAGCCGATGTCGCCGGGCATGCCGTTCGGCCAGTCGACGACCATGGCCTTCAGCTTGTAGTGGCCGGCGCGCAGGTGGTCGCGCCACAGCTCGTAGGCCTGGCGGGGACGGCCGGTGAGGCTGTCGGGCCAGCCCTCCTCCGCATTGTTGATGGCGCGTCCCTTGTCGGTGCACAGGGTGTTGGGGAAGCGCATCACCATGATCTCTGTCTCGCCCCTCTGGGCGGCAAGGCGCATCTTGGTCTGCAGGCTGGTGGCGATCTCCTGCAGCCTCTCGGGGGTCAGGTCGACCGGCTGCGACAGGGTCTTCACCAATTCCTCGCGCGCCTTGTCGGCACGGTCCATGGCGGCGAGTTCCTTCGACAGCTTCGACTGCTCGATCTCCTGCATGTAGGCCTTGAGATCATCGGCCGTCATGAAGGTCTCGTCGCCCAGCTTGGTGTGCGGTGCGTTCGGGGCGGCAGTTTCCGACATCGCTCTCTCCCTCTTGTCCCTGGAACTTGGACAGGACAGCGCCAGTTTCGACGGACGCGCCGCCTTGTCATTGTCAGATATCAACACCTTCCCGCGCCGGAGCAAAGAGGTCGCGCAAGCCGCCTCGCCGGCCGGAGGTTTCATCGTAGTGATGTGATCCCAAACGAAAAAACCGGCGCGGCCAGGGGCCGGCGCCGGTCTTTTCAATACAGATGGAAGACGCGATCAGATCGCCGCGAACGTCTCGGCGGGGATGCGGAAGAAGCCGCGGCCGTTGGAGAGGGTCCGGTAATAGGGAGCAGCGTTCAGGAAGAGGCGCTCGAACCAGGCCTTGGGGGCCACGCCCTCGGGCAGGCGGTCAATGGTGAACACTTCGGCGTTGGGGCTGAAGCGGACGTGGATCAGCACGTCATCGGCCTTCTGAACCCGCGCTTCTTCAACCGGCAGCTCAATGCGCTTGGCAACGGCACTCATCACATCGTCTCCTCTGGAAGAGATCAATAAATCCGCTACGGGACCCTTCGGAATACGGTCGCGCTGCCTCGAACAACTGGACAACGCCAACCCTGCGGCCATGTTCAGGCTTCTGCCGGCCGGCGCGAACGCCGCCGGGCATACCCGAAAGCCCCGTCAACGATTTCAAGGCTATGAGACGACGAACGATCATTCTTTGATCATGATCAAACATTGAGCGACAAGGCGCTCCACACCGAAGCGACAGGCCGTCGCACGGGCGCCGAAAGCGCCTGATATCCCTGGGACCAAGCAAGCAAACGTGATCGTGGGGGAGGCGCGAAAATTGCTTGATCTGGACTGGATTGCGCCGAGTTCGGCGCTCAATGTCGTTTTGCCGCCTCATGGGGCACCGGCGGGAGCCGGGGTGCCGGCGGGGCGGGCGGGTCCGGAGGGGTCTTCGCCATGCGCATTCTGATTCTCGGCAGCGGCGTCGTGGGAACTGCATCGGCCTATTACCTGGCAAAGGCCGGGCACGAGGTGACCGTGCTCGACCGCCAGCGGGCGGCGGGCATGGAAACCTCATTTGCCAATGCGGGGCAGGTCTCGCCCGGCTATTCGGCGCCCTGGGCCGGACCGGGCATCCCGGTGAAGGCCATCAAGTGGCTGCTCATGCACCACCGCCCGCTGGTTGTGTGGCCGAGCCTCGACCCCAAGCTCTATCTGTGGCTGGCCAAGATGCTGGCCAACTGCACCGAGGAGGCCTACCGCCGCAACAAGGCGCGCATGGTGGCCCTCGCCGAATACAGCCGCGACGCCCTCGATGCCCTGAGGTCCGAGACCGGCATCGCCTATGACGAGCGCATGCTGGGCACGCTCCAGCTGTTCCGCACCCGCAAGCAGCTCGACCATGTGCATTCCGACACCGAGGTGCTGGATGCCCATAACGTCCGCTACGAGCTGCTCGACCCCTCGGGCTGCATCCGCGCCGAGCCGGCGCTCGCCCGGGTGCGCGACAAGTTCGTCGGCGGCCTGCGCCTGCCGGGGGACGAGACCGGCGACGCCCACATCTTCACCCGCAACCTTGCGGACATCTGCGCGCGGCAGGGCGTCACCTTCCGCTATGGCGTCACCGTGGAAGGGCTGCGGCACGAGGCCGGGCGCATCACCGGCGTGGCGCTGGCGGGGGGCGAAATCGCCACCGCCGACATCTATGTGGCCGCCATGGGCAGCTATACCCCGGCGCTGCTCGCGCCTTTGGGCATCAGGCTGCCGGTCTATCCGGTGAAGGGCTATTCCCTCACCCTGCCCATCACCGACCCGGACGCGGCACCCCGCTCCACCGTCATGGACGAGACCTACAAGGTGGCCATCACCCGCCTCGGCGAGCGCATCCGGGTCGGCGGAACGGCGGAGCTCGCCGGCTTCGACCTCAGCCTCAGGGAGCCGCGCCGGGCCACCCTCGCCCATTCGGTGGGCGACCTGTTCCCCGCCGGCGGCGACATCTCAAAAGCCACATTCTGGACCGGGCTGCGCCCCATGACGCCGGACGGCACCCCCATCATCGGCCCGACGAAGCTCGACAATCTCTTTACCAATACCGGCCACGGGACGCTGGGCTGGACCATGGCCTGCGGCTCCGGGCGGGTGCTCGCCGACCTCATCGGCGGACGCGCCCCCGACATCGACACCGCCGACCTCTCGGTCGCCCGTTATGCTGAGGCGGCCTGAGGGAAGACGGGGTGGCCTGAGGGCGCCGGGGCGGCGGCGATGACGGCGTAGGAGCCCTTTTGGACCACCAAAAGGGCATGACTGCACCCACCCCCGTCATGGCCGGTCTGGTCCCGCCAGACGGCGATACAGCCCCGACGAGGCAGCCCCGACGAGGGCAGCCCCGATGCGGTCCGCACACGCTCCCGCACGCACCCTTTGGTGATTCGTCACCCCGGCCCGCTGCCGGTTCCTGCGTCCGGCGAGGCGGACCCGCACCATTTGGCGCAACCGCAAGTGTTGCGTGCAGTTTTCCCGCGCTCCGCCGCGCGGCCTTGCCTTGCCGGCGGCGCGAGCGTCTAAGCTCCCGGCCCGGGAGGGCCGCATGCGTTTCATCCATTCGTCGGACTGGCAATTGGGCAAGCCGTTCGGGCGCGCGCCGGAAGAGGCCCGCGCGGCCCTTCAGGAAGCCCGCCTCGGCGCCATAGACGCCCTCGCCCGCGCCGCGCAGGCCCACGACGCGCCGCTGGTGCTGGTGGCAGGCGACGTGTTCGACAGCGCCGAGCCCGGCGACCGGGTCTACCGGCAGGCGCTCTCGCGCATGCGGCAAGCGGCGAACGTCACCTTCGTGCTGCTGCCCGGCAACCACGACCCCCTCCGCGCCGACGGCCTGTGGACCCGTCTCAAGGCGGAGACGCCGCCCAACGTCATCGCCGCCATCGCGGCCGAGCCCATCGCCCTCGGCGAAGCCGCCGTGCTGCTGCCGGCCCCGCTCACCCACAAGCGCAGCCTCTCCGATCCCACGGCGTGGTTCGATGCGGCGGAAACACCGCCCGGCGCGCTGCGCATCGGGCTGGCCCATGGCTCGGTGCAGGCCTTCGGCTCCGATCCCGACACCAACCTCCTCGCCCCCGACCGCGCCCGGCGCGCCGGCCTCGCCTATCTGGCGCTGGGCGACTGGCACGGGCGGCTCAGAATAGACGAGCGCACCCACTACAGCGGCACGCCGGAGCCGGACGATTTCGGCCGCGAGGCCACGGGCCTTGCCCTGCTGGTGGAACTGGCCGGCCCCGGCGCGCCGCCTCAGGTCACCGACCTTGCCATCGGCCGCCACCACTGGATCGAGGCTGACTGGAACCTCGCCGCAGCCTCGGATCTCGACGCGCTCACGGCCGGCCTTGCCCCAGCGATCGCGCGGCAGGACGTGGTGGCGCGGCTGCACGTGAGTGGCCTCCTCTCCCTCGGCGACAAGGTGGCGGTACGCCGCCGGCTGGAGGACGGCCTCGCCCACGAGCTGCGCTGGCTGGACCTCGACCTCGGCGGCCTCGTCACCCGCCCCACCGACACCGACCTTGCCGAAATCGACGCCTTCGGCGACCTGCGCGCTGCCGCCGAGCGCCTCAACGCCATGGCGGCCGAAGGCGGCGCCGAGGGGCGCCTCGCCGCTGCCGCGCTGGAGCGGCTCTACGTGGAGCATCATCGGGCCCAGCGGCCGGGAGAGGCCTGATGCGCATCCGCCGCCTGACCATCGAGAATTTCCGCAAGTTCCGCTCTCCGGTGGTGCTGGAGGGCTTCGCCGACGGGCTCAACCTCGTCTGTGAGCCCAACGAGACCGGCAAGTCTACCGTGCTCGACGCCCTGCGCGCCGCCCTGTTCGAGCGCCACAGCGCCAAGAGCGACCGCATCCGCTCATTCCGCCCTCAGGGCGACGAGGTGGCGCCGACGGTGGATCTCGCCTTCGATGTTGGCGGCGGGGAATGGCGCCTGTCAAAGCGCTTCCTGGCTGCGCCGCAGGTGACACTGGAAGGACCGGACGGGCGCTTCTCCTCGGACGCCGCGGAAGAAAAGCTCCAGACGCTGCTCGGCTTCAACCGCGCCGGCAATCGCGGCGCTGACGATGAAAGCCGCGGTGCCCTCGGCCTGTTGTGGGTGGAACAGGGCCTGTCCTTCCAGCTCGGCGCCCCCGCCGAGACCGCCCGGCGCTCGCTGGAAGAAGCACTGGCCGGAGAGGTGGGTGCGGTGACCGGCGGGCGGCGGGCGAAGGCCGTGGTCCAGCAGGTGGAAAAGAGCCTTTCCGATTTCCTGACCGCCACCGGCCGCGCCACCGGCCGCCTGAAGCAGGCACAGGAAACGGCCGATGCCGCCCGCCTCCGGGCCGACGAGGCACGGCGCGAGCTGACCCAGTTCGAGGGCCTGCTGGAGCGGCTGGAAGCCAAGCGCAACGAACAGCGCCGGCTCGTCCGCGACATGGAAGACCCCGAGATCGACGCCGAGCTCAAGCGGCTCGGCGAGGACATCGACCGCGCCAAGGCGGCGGGACAGGCCCTGCGCATCGCCGATCTCGCGGCACAGAAGACCACGAGCGAGCGCGCCGCGCTGGAAACCCGCACCACCGGCCGCGCGCAGATGCGCGACGCCCTCGCCCGGGCCGAGGCGGCGGCACGCAAGGCGGCCGCTGATGTCGCCGACCATTCCGAGGCCATGGCGCGCGCCCGGACTGCCGAGCAGGACGCCGCCGCCGCCCTGGAGCACGCCCGTACCGAGCTGCGCATCGCCGAGGATGCGCGCGACACCGCCCGCACCGAGCGCGATGCCAATGAGCGCCGCCGCATGCTCGTCGCCGCCTTCGCCCGGCTGGAGCGGGCCGAGGCGCTGGCCGGCGATATCCGAGTCCGCGAGGCCCGCATCGCCGCCGAGCGCATGGACGAGGCGGCCATGAACCGCCTGCGCCAGCTGGAAGACGCCGTCGGCGCCGCCCGCGCCGCCGTGGAGGCAGGCGCCGCCACCTTGCAGGTGGCGCTGGAGCCGAGCGCGCCGGACATTCTCATGGATGGCGTGCCCCTCGCGGACGGCGCCACGGTGCGCCTCAGCCGCCCCATGGTGCTCGCCGTCCCCGGCGTCGGCAGCTTCACCCTCACCCCGCCCGCCAGCGGCGCGCCCGCCCTCGCCGGGCTTGAAAACGCCCAGCGCAAGCTCACAGATTTCCTCGCCGCGTGCGGCCATCCCACACCGGCCGCTGCGCGCGCGGCGGCGCGGGCGCGGGCCATCGACGAGGCGGAGCTGCTGGGGCTCCGCACCCGGCTGAAGGCCGAATGCCCGGCCGATACCGCCCTCGGCATCCCGGCGGGCCTCGACCCGCTGCGCGGGGCGCTTTCCGGCCGCACCGCTCCAGCGCCGGAAGCGAAGGAAGCCCCGGCGGGCCTTGCCGACCTTGAAACCCGCACCCGCGCCCTGCGCACCGCCGAAACCGAGGCTGCGGCCCGGCGCGAGGCCCTGCTGGAGGGGCTAAAGAGCGCCCAGCAACGGGAAATGGCCCTCGCCACCGCGCTGGAGCGCGCCGAGGGCGACCGGCTCCGGCGGACCGACGACATCGCCGCCGAGACGCTCGATCTTAACGATGCCGACCTTGCGGTCGCGCTGGACGCGGCACGCACCGCCGAGGGCCGCGCCCTCATGGATCGCGAGGCGGCCCAGCGCGCCGCCGGGGTGCTGGACGAGGCCACCCTCGTGCGCAAGCGCGACGCGCTCCACAAGCGCCGCGAGACCCTGCAGGGCCAGCTGCCGGCCCTCGCCGGCGAGGTGGCCCGGCTGGAAGAACAGGCCAAGACCCTGGGCGGCGAAGGCCCTGCAAGCCGTGCTGCCGCCGCGACCGAAGAGGCGGACGCGGCCGAGGCCGCCTTCCAGCGCCTGAAGCAGGAGGCGGACACGCTGGCACTCCTGCTCAAGGTATTGAAGGAGACCCAGCAGGAGGCCGCGCGGCGCTATCTGGAGCCTGTCACCCGCCGCATCGAGCCCTATGTGCGCCGACTGCTGCCCAACGCGAGCCTCGCCTTCGGCGAGACCCTGCGGCCGGAGGCGCTCAGCCGCGGCGGGCGCGAGGAGGCGGCGGACCTGCTCAGCAAGGGCACGCAGGAGCAGATCGCCATCCTGACGCGCATCGCCTTCGCGGACCTGCTGATCGCCAAGGGCAAGCCGGCTTCCCTCGTGCTCGACGACGCCCTCGTCTTCGCCGACGACGACCGCTTCGACACCATGATGGAGATCCTCACCGAGGCGGCCACCCGCATGCAGGTGGTGATCCTGAGCTGCCGCGCCTCCGCCTATCGCGGCGTGGACGCCACCCGCCTCGCCATCCGCGAGGGGCGGTAGGGCCGCGAAGCGCTCAATAAGGCAGGATGGAGCGGGCGATGGGAATCGAACCCACGACATACAGCTTGGGAAGCTGTCGTTCTACCACTGAACTACGCCCGCGCGCCGGGCGACCATAATCGCAGGCACCCTTCTCCAGCAAGGGCGTTGCGCGAAATACCCACCGTCTGGAGGGGATGCCCCCCGTATGCCGCGAAACGGTACCCAATGCGCCTCATATGGCTCTATGGTTGGCGCAATATTCTAATCCCCCAGCTCCGGCCGTCCCGCCCATGACCGTGCATCACAAGACCCCCCACGCCTTCAAGGCCGTGTTCCAGACCTTCGACGACCTCGCCGACAGCGCGGCCGGTCCTGCCCGGCTCGCCGCGCTGCGGGCGGAACTCGCCCGGCTGAACGTGGACGGCTACGTGGTGCCGCGCGCCGACGCGCACCAGAACGAATATGTGCCGGCCTGCGAGGAACGCCTCGCCTTCCTCACCGGTTTCACCGGCTCGGCAGGCACGGTGATCGTGCTTGAGGACACTGCCGCCCTGTTCGTGGACGGGCGCTACACCCTCCAGGCTCCCGCCCAGGTGGACACGGCGGCGTTCACAGTGGTTCCGCTGTCGCAGACTCGACCGGAGGCGTGGGTCGAGGCGAACCTCGCCCGTGGCGCACGGCTGGCCTTCGATCCCTGGCGCACCACCATCGATGGCCGCGACCGGCTGGCCAAGGCGGTGGGCGCGGCCGGCGGCATCCTCGTGCCGCTGGAGGCCGACCCCTTCACCGCCATCTGGCCCGACCGGCCCGAGCCGCCCCGCGCGCCGGTGCGCCTGCTCGACCTGTCCGTGGCCGGCGAGGATACGGCGGCCAAGCTCCGGCGCGTTCAGGAGAAGCTCACCGAAGCCAAGCTCGACGGGGCGATGATCTCCGATCCCCATGGCGCGGCCTGGCTGTTCAACATGCGCGGCGGCGACGTCGCCCACACGCCGCTGCCGCTGGCCTGGTGCATCGTGCCGCGCGAGGGACTGCCGGACCTCTTCCTCGAACCGCTCAAACTCTCCCACGAGGTCCGCGCGGCGCTGGCCGGGCATGCCCGGCTCCACGGCACCGGCGACCTCGACGCCGTGCTCGCCGCCTTCGCCAAGGACCGCAAGGTCCGGCTGGACCAGGCCACGGCGCCGGTGCGGCTGGCCGGCCTCATCGAGGCGGCAGGTGGCACCGTGGACAAGGGCGCCGACCCAATCGCCTTGCTGAAGGCGTCCAAGAACCCGGCCGAGATCGCCGGTATGCGCGCCGCCCATGTGCGCGACGGCCTCGCCCTCGCCCGTTTCCTGGCGTGGTTCGACGCCGAGGCGCCGAAGGGCCATCTCACCGAGATCGAGGCGGTGGAGGCACTGGAGACCTTCCGGCGTGGCACCGGCAACCTCACGGACGTTTCCTTCCCCACCATCGCCGGAGCGGGGGAGAACGGCGCCATCGTGCATTATCGCGTCACCCGCAAGACCAACCGGGCCATCCATCCCGGCGAATTGTTCCTGCTGGATTCCGGCGCCCAATATCCGGACGGCACCACCGACATCACCCGCACCCTCGCGGTGGGCACGCCCACGGCAGAGATGCGCCGCCACTACACGCTGGTGCTGAAGGGTCATCTGGCCCTGAGCCGGGCGGTGTTTCCGCAAGGCATCACCGGGGCCCAGCTCGATCCGCTGGCGCGGCAATATCTGTGGGCGGCGGGGCTGGATTTCGACCACGGCACCGGCCATGGCGTGGGCGCCGGCCTGTCGGTGCATGAAGGCCCGGCGCGCATTTCCCAGCTCGGGCACCTGGCTCTGGCGGAGGGCATGATCCTCTCCAACGAGCCGGGCTATTACCGCACCGGGGCCTACGGCATCCGCATCGAGAACCTGATTTTGGTGGAGCCGCGGAGCGTGGAGGGCGCGGAGAAGCCGTGCCTCGGCTTCTCGACCCTCACGCTGGTGCCCTACGACCGCCGTCTCATCGACCTCGGCCTGCTGGATGGCGCCGAGCGGGAGCAGGTGGACGCCTATCACGCGCTGGTGGCCGAAGCGCTCGCCGGCGACCTTAACGAGGTCGAGCGGAACTGGCTGGCGCAGGCCACGGCACCGCTCTGACCACCCACGGGCTGGCGTCCGCTTCTGGCACGCGCCGCACGCCGGCATTCGCCATACTGCCACGGCATGACGCACACCCGAGCGGAACCTCCGCCATCCGGCCGCGTTCATAAAGCGCGGCAGACGATGCGCCGCGCTCAGATCAAGCCAAGCGACTGCGCCCTCGGGCCAGCCCGAACGCGGGCCGGCGACGCGTGCGCGCGTCGTGACAGGGAGGCCCGCCCGTGTCCACAATCCTCATCATCATCCTGATCCTGATTCTCGTCGGCGCGCTGCCCAATTGGGGTTACAGCCGCGGCTGGGGCTATGGACCCGGCGGCATTGTCGGCGTGCTGCTGATCATCGTGATCGTTCTGGCACTGACGGGACGGCTCTGATCGTCCGCAGCCTTGAGGAGGCCATTCCGGCCTGCCGCCTTTACGTACCGGGTCCAGCCCGGCACATGGCAGGCTTTTGGTGACAACGCGCCGGCGGATCCGCCGGCGCATTGCTGGCATCAGGCCACCTTTTCGATGACCCGGCCCAGCTTCTCCACCAGCTCGCCCACCTGATCCTTCGAGATGATGAGCGGCGGCGTCACCACCAGCGTGTCGCCGGCGATGCGCATCATCAGGCCCTCCTCGTGGAAGGCCCGCTCCAGCGCCTCGTAGCCCTTCAGGCCCGGAGCCCCTTCCTTGGGGGCGAGGTCCACGGCGCCGGTGATGCCCACCGTGCGGATGTCGAGAACGCCGGGCTTGTCCTTCAGGCTCATCATCGCGTCGGCGAAGAAGGGCTCCAGCGCCCGGGCATGGGTGAAGGTGTGCTCCTTGGCGTAGAGGTCGAGGGTGGCAAGACCCGCCGCGCAGGCCAGGGGATGGGCCGAATAGGTATAGCCGTGGAATAGCTCCACCACGTGCTCCGGTCCCTTCATGAAGGCATCATGGATGCCCTTGCGCACCAGCACGCCGCCCATGGGCACGGCGCCCGCCGTGATGCCCTTGGCGAAGGTGATCATGTCCGGCACCACACCGTAGCGCTCGGCGGCGAAAGCATGGCCGAGGCGGCCGAAGCCGGTGATGACCTCGTCGAAGATGAGCAGGATGCCGTACTTGTCGCAAATCTCGCGCAGCCGCTTGAGATAGCCCTTGGGCGTGGGCAGCACGCCGGTGGAGCCGCCCATGGGCTCCACGATCACCGAGGCGATGGTGGAGGCGTCGTGCAGGGCGACGATGCGCTCCAGCTCATCGGCGAAGTGCGCGCCGTAGTCCGGCTCACCCTTGGTGAAGGCCTGATGCTCCCGGTCATAGGTCGAGCGCAGGTGATCGACGCCGGTGAGCATGGTGCCGAAGGTCCGGCGATTCGACACGATGCCGCCCACCGAGATGCCGCCGAAGCCCACCCCGTGATAGCCGCGCTCGCGGCCGATGAGGCGGGTGCGGGTGCCGGCGCCCGTGGTCTGGTGGTAGGCGAGCGCGATCTTCAGCGCGGTGTCCACCGCCTCCGAGCCGGAATTGCAGAAGAACACGTGGTCGAGATCGCCCGGCGCGAGGTCCGCGATGCGGCTGGCGAGGCGAAACGCCTGGGGGTGGCCGTACTGGAAGGTGGGGGCGAAATCCACCTCGGTGGCGGCCTGGCGGATGGCCTCCACGATGGGCTCGCGGTTATGGCCGGGATTGACGCACCACAGCCCGGCGCAGCCGTCGAGAATGGCGCGACCTTCCGGGGTGTAATAGTGCATGTCCTTGGCCCGGGAGACGAGCCGCGGTCGCTTCTTGAACGAACGGTTGGAGGTGAACGGCATCCAGAAAGCGTCGAGATCGTTGGGAATCGCGTCCGCACCCACGCCCGCGCCTTCGGTAACCAGATCGTCCAGAGCCATGATGAAACCTCTCCCGCGCGGCGGCAGCTTCAGGCGGGATCGGGCCTTCCGGCTGCCATTCTTCGGCCGCGTCGGTGCGGAAGCTAGCAGTGCGCGTGGCCGCTGGAAACACTGGAACGGAATACTTCTCGACCACGTGACATGTGACCCGCTTCGGACGCTGAACACGACTGCGTTCAAGGGATTAGCGGGCGATTCACCGTCTCCCGGGAAACTGCTGCGTTTTCGATGGAGACGGGTCAAGCATGAGGGAACGTTGGAGCGGAGCCCCTTGCACGCGCCAGTGTTCTGACCCAAAAAGATTGTGACCGTGCGTAAGGATGGTATATTGGTAGAGCGGACGCCAAAGGGCTGCGAGCCGGAAGCCGTCATGGACCTTGACCATTCGGCACCCCCGGAAGACATGCCGCCAGGCGACAACGAGGCGCTCCTCGTTCGCGCCGCGCTGGAGCGTGTGCTCGCGGCTCCGGATTTTGCCGCCTCACCGCGCCTCGCGGCCTTCCTGCGTTTCGTCGTGGAGGCGACCCTGGATGGGCGCGCCGACGAGATCAAGGGCTACACCATCGCCGTGGAAGCCCTGGGCCGCCCGCCCTCCTTCGATCCCCAGTCCGATCCCATCGTGCGGGTGGAGGCGACCCGGCTGAGGCGCGCGCTGGAGCGCTATTACACCACCGTGGGTGCCGAGGACCCGCTGGTCATCGACATTCCCAAGGGGGGCTATGTCCCCCTGTTTCGGCCCCGCACCGACCCGCCGGCCGAGCCAGCGCCGGCCGAGCCGGAACCGCAGCCCGCGCCAATCGCCCCGGAGGCGCCGCGTCCCACTCCGACCTGGCAGCGCACCTGGCCGCGGATGGCCGCCGCCGCGCTGGCCGTGGTGCTGATCGCGGGGCTCGGCCTGCTCGCGCCGCGCCTCAGCCCGTTCAAGTCCGATCACGGGGCCGCGCTGGCGGACCGCATCCGCCTGCCGGTGGTGGAGGTCCGCCCGTTCGAGGCATCCGGCCCCGGCGCGCCGGCGGACGCCGAATTGCGCGCCATCGAGGAGCAGATGCGCGACGCCTTCGCCCGCTTCGACTTCGTGGAGGTGAAGGCCGCCAGCGCCACCACCCACGAATCCGGGGTGCCCGAAATCTGCTCCGGCCCGCAGTCGCGCTCGGTGTTCGCCCTCGCCGGCCTCGCCGAAGGTCGCACCGACGGCACCTTCTCCCTGATCACCCGGGTGATCGACCGCTGCGACGGCTCGATCATCTGGTCGGCCTCCGTCGACGGCCTCGCGCAGGGAACGGCCCTTGGGACAAGCGAGCGACGGGTGGTGCACGATGTCGCCATCGCCATCATGGAAAGCTACGGTGTCATCCCGGTCCGGGCGCGGGCGCAGGCCCTGGCGAAGGCCCCCGGCTCCGGCTACGGCTGCATCGCTTCCGCCATCGCCTATATTCGCGGAGATCCCCAGGGACAGCGCGGCAACGGCACTGCGTGCCTGGCCGAGCTCACCAGGCAGGAGCGCGATTTCGCCCTCGGCTATGCGGTGCGGGCAACGGCGCAGCTCTACGCCACCCTGCACGACGACACGCCCAATCCCACCGCCGAGGAAATGGAGGAATTCCTCGACGAGGCGGAACGGGCGGCGGAGCTCGCCCCGGCAAGCGCCTATGCCGCCCGCACGCTCGCTCTGGTGCAGCTCTTCGCCGGTGAGCCGGACGACGCCATCACAACCGCCGAGAAGGCGCTAAAGCTCAATCCGCTCGATTTCGACGTGGCGGCGACGGTGGCCAGCGTGTTCATCGGCGCCGGTCGCGTGGAGGAAGGCGAAGGGATGCTCATGCGCGCGCGGCGCGAAGGCGCGGTGCGCACCAATCTCCAGGATGCGTTCCTGGGCATGGCCGCCTTTATGCGGGACGATGTCCTCGCCGCGCAGGCACTGGTGCCGCAGCTCACCCTGCACTCCGCCATCGAGAACAAGCTCGCGCTCGCGCTCTGCCTCCACACCCTCGGCCGCATGAGCGACGAGCGGGAAGTGGTCGGCGCGTTGCTCCATCGCATGCCGGACGGAGCGGAAGGCGTGCGCCGTCTCGTCCGACGGATGCTACCGGCGCCCGGGCTGGCCGACAAAGCCCTCGCGGCCCTGGAGACCGCGGGCCTCTCTCGCGAGGCTGTGGCCGGGAAGCCGCCGCGGGGATAGACGCTGCCGCTTGCGAATCAGATGCAGGTTCGCGCCGGAAGCTGTGCTCGACCAAAACCCGAAGCAGGTGCACGCCATACGTGCCGTAATGCGAGACCAAAACTGCAGGGAACCCGGGCCAGCCGTAGTTCAACATGCACTACCTGTTAATTGGCATGGAAATCGCGGCAAAAGCCCGCGCCGGCATCCGCCCTCAGGGACTGCCCATGCTTGCGGCCAGCGGCTACCTCAATGATTCCATGCGTCAAGCCGGGGGGGGGCCGGAGATGTTACCAGCGGCATATGTTACCCGTCAGTACCTTCACGTCGGCCGCGGATTCACCTAAAATGCTCTGAGTTCTTGTTTTCATGCCTTTTCACCCTGCAGTATCCTAACTTAACTCCGTCCTGAAACGCTGCAGAGACCGGATCGGCAGCGTGGTCTAGTATGGCCATCGGGTCTTCTTGCCATAACATTTTACCACGAACAGATGCCATGATTGTAAATCCTTCGGCCCTCCAGACCGACCGGCGCACCTGCGTTCTGGTCTGCGACCCGGAATCGGACGTGCGCACCATGATGCGTGCCGCGTTCGCCCGGCGCGATGCCTTGCATGTGCTGGAAGCGGAGGATCTCGCTGCGGCCTTGCCCCTGGCGCCGCGCTGCGCGTCCATCCTGCTGGCGGCGGACCACCCGGAAGAGGCGACCCGGCGGCTGCGGGCTGCGGGCTTTGGCGGAACGCTGGTGGTGGCGCTGGCCTGTGGCGCTTCGGTGGGGGATGCTGTTGGGGCCATGCGCGCCGGCGCCGACGACGTGGTGATCAAGCCCATCGGTCCCGAGGACGTGGTGGACCGCCTGCTGGCGTCCACCCCGGCCCGTCGTCCGGAGCGGCGGCGGCGCGACCGGCCGCAACTGCCGCGCAATGGCGACTTCTGCGGCTTCCTCGGCCGCTCGCCGGCCATGCAGGCGGTTTATGAACAGATCGAGCGGCTGGCCGCGTCGCGCGCGCCGGTGTTCGTGACCGGAGAGAGCGGCACCGGCAAGGGCTTGGCTGCGGCTGCCCTTCATGTGGCATCGACCCGGCAGGAAGGCCCCTTCAACGCCCTCAACTGCGCCGCCATCCCGGCGAGCTATCTGGAGCAGGCCGTGTTCGGCCTGACCGGC
This sequence comes from Xanthobacter versatilis, assembly GCF_043193975.1. Taxonomy (NCBI): domain Bacteria; kingdom Pseudomonadati; phylum Pseudomonadota; class Alphaproteobacteria; order Hyphomicrobiales; family Xanthobacteraceae; genus Xanthobacter; species Xanthobacter versatilis. Next base: position 197,430 of record NZ_JBAFVB010000008.1, read on the forward strand.
CCCGGCGCCATCGAGCGCGCCCACGGCGGCACGCTGCTGATCGAGGAGGTGTCGGAGCTGAACAGCGCCACCCAAAGCAAGCTGCTCCATTTCCTGGAGAAAGGCCGCTTCCGCCGGGCCGGCGAGACGGACGAGCGCACCAGCGACGTGCGTCTGATCTGCGCCACGGTCCGCGATCCGCTGGAGGACGTGCGTGTCGGCCGCCTGCGCGAAGACCTGTTCTACCGGCTGAACGTCCTCACCCTGGCCCTGCCGCCGCTGCGCGAGCGCGACGACGACGTGATTCTCCTTGCGGAAGCCTTCCTGGCCCGCTTCGCCGGCGAAGAAGGCCGGCCCATTTCCCGGCTCGGCCCCGGCGCGGCCGAGGTGCTGCGGGCCCGCAGCTTCCCCGGCAACGTGCGGGAACTGCAGAACCTGATGCGGCGGGCCGTCATTCTCGGCGACGGCGGATTGCTCGGACCCGAGCTGTTCGAGGAGACCGAGCCGGCGCAGCCGGAGGAGGCGCCCCGCACCCAGTTGGCCGCCATGCTGATCGACGCCGCGCAAGGCGGCACGTTCGGCCGGGTCGAGCCCTTCGCCGTCGTGGAGCGGCGGGTGATCGAGGCAGCCATCGCCGCCTTTGACGGCAACATCCCGCTGGCCGCCGCGGCCCTCGACCTCAGCCCCTCCACCCTCTACCGCAAGAAACTCGCCTGGCAGGACCGGCGCCGGCTCTCGTGAGAGAGAGGCCGACGCCTGCGTGAGGCGATCCTGCCAGAGGATCGCTGCCTCGGAGTTGCCCGCCTCAGAGAATGAAACGGCTCAGGTCGGCGTTGCGGGCAAGGTCGGCGACGCGGGAGCGCACATATTCCGCATCCACCACCACCGTCTCGCCGGAGCGGTCGGGCGCGGAGAAGGACAGGTCGTCCAGCACCCGCTCGATGACGGTCTGGAGCCGCCGGGCGCCGATGTTCTCCACATTGGAATTCACCTCCACCGCCGCGTCGGCGATGGCCTCCACCGCGTCGGTGGTGATGGTGAGGGTCACGCCCTCGGTGCCCATGAGCGCCACCGACTGCTTGACCAGGCTCGCCTCGGTCTCGGTGAGGATGCGCACGAAGTCGGCGCGGGTCAGCGCCTCCAGCTCCACGCGGATGGGCAGGCGGCCCTGAAGCTCCGGCAGCAGGTCCGACGGCTTGGAGACGTGGAAGGCGCCGGAGGCGATGAACAGGATGTGGTCGGTCTTAACCGGCCCGTGCTTGGTGGAAACCGTGGTGCCCTCGATGAGGGGGAGCAGGTCGCGCTGCACACCCTCGCGGGAGACATCCGCGCCCGAGCGGCCCTCGCGGCCAGCGATCTTGTCGATCTCGTCGAGGAAGACGATGCCGTTGTTCTCCACCTGGTGGATCGCATCCTGGACGATGGCGTCCTGGTCGATCAGCTTGTCCGCCTCCTCGGCGAGCAGGAGAGGATGGGCCTCCTTCACATTGACGCGGCGCGGCTTGGAGCGGCCACCGAAGGCCTTGCCCAGCATGTCGCCCAGATTGACGGCGCCCATCTGGGTGCCGGGCATGCCGGGAATCTCGAACATGGGCATGCCCTGCCCGCCGGCCTGCACCTCGATCTCCACTTCCTTGTCGTCCAGCTCGCCCGCGCGCAGGCGCTTGCGGAAGGCGTCGCGGGTGGCGGGGGAGGCGGTGGCGCCCACCAGGGCGTCGAGCACCCGGTTCTCGGCGGCGAGATGGGCCTTGGCCTGCACATCCTTGCGCCGCGCCTCGCGCACCAGGCCGATGCCCACCTCCACGAGGTCGCGCACGATCTGCTCCACGTCGCGGCCCACATAGCCCACTTCCGTGAACTTGGTGGCTTCCACCTTGAGGAAGGGCGCGCCGGCAAGCCGGGCGAGGCGGCGGGAAATCTCGGTCTTGCCGACGCCCGTGGGGCCGATCATGAGGATGTTCTTGGGCAGCACCTCCTCGCGCAGCTTGTCGTCCAGCTGCTGGCGCCGCCACCGGTTGCGCAGGGCGATGGCCACCGCCCTCTTCGCATTGGCCTGGCCGACGATGTGGCGGTCCAACTCGGAGACGATCTCGCGGGGGGAAAAGTCGCTCATCAAGGGTCGCTCTTGGAATCTGGTGGCGTTCGGGTCGCGGTCGCTCGCGCCGCCGGGGCGCGGGCGGGGCCTCAGGCGCCGATGGTTTCCACCACGATGTTGCGGTTGGTGTAGACGCAGATGTCGGCGGCGATCTCCAGCGAGCGGCGCACGATGGCTTCCGGGTCCTCCTCGCGATCCAGCAGCGCCCGCGCGGCGGCCAGCGCGAACATGCCGCCCGAGCCGATGCCGGCCACTCCCACCTCCGGCTCCAGAACGTCGCCGGTGCCGGTGAGCACGAGGGAGATGGAGGCATCCGCCACGATCATCATGGCTTCGAGCCGGCGCAGGTAGCGGTCGGTGCGCCAGTCCTTGGCGAGTTCCACGGCAGCGCGCTGGAGCTGGCCGGGATATTGCTCCAGCTTGGCTTCCAGGCGCTCGAACAGGGTGAAGGCATCCGCCGTGGCGCCGGCGAAGCCACCGATCACGTCCCCCCTGCCGAGCCGGCGCACCTTGCGCGCATTGGATTTCAGCACGGTCTGGCCGAGCGTCACCTGCCCATCGCCGGCGATGGCGACGCGGCTGCCCTTGCGGACGGTGACGATGGTGGTTCCGTAAATGGTATCCGGGGAATGCTGCATGAAAAGCTCCGCTCGGGGCCTTACTTAGGGCGTTCCGGCGCGGACGCAACCGAGTGGCAGCATTCTCCCCAGTCAGCTGCCCTTCAGGAAGGCGCGGACGGTGGTGGCGAAATTCTCCGGGGCCTCCACCATGGGGCAGTGACCGCTGTCGAGAATCTCGTCCAGCGCCGCGCCGTGGATGCCGTTCGCGAGCTCCCGCACCATGTGGGGCGAGAACATGCGGTCATCGTCGCAATAGATGGCCAGGGTCGGCGCCGAGATGCGGCCGAGCCGCGCCACGGTGTCCACCTTGGTGCACACGTCGAGCTGACGCAGGAAGGCATCCTTCTCCTGGTAGAGCCCGGCATCGAGGGATTGCTGCACCGCAGCAAAAAGCGGGATCTTCTTCAGAGTGCCCATGCCCAGCACGAAGCTGGTGAGCGCCGCGCCGAAGGTCAGCTCATCGTCGAGCTGGAGCCGCAGCTCCTTGAGCAGGCGCATGATCTCGGTGGTGTAGAGATCGTTCTGGGCAATGGTGTTGGAGAGCACCAGCCGGTCCACGCGCTGCGGCGCCATGAGGGCCAGCTCCTGGGCGATCATCCCCCCCATGGAATGACCGATGACATGCGCTTTCGGGACACCCGCCGCGTCAAGCACGGCGAGGGCATCGCGCGCCATGTCGGCGGCGTCATACGGGCCCTTGGCCCGCGCGCTCTTGCCGATGTCGCGGTTGTCGAACTCGATGAGGGTGAAGCCCGCGAGCAGCGGCCGCGCCAGCGCCCAGAACGAGCGCTCGGCGGACAGGCCGGAAATGATCAGGACCGGCGGCCCCTCCCCGCTCACCTGATAGGCAAGTTCGAGCCCGTCGTTCTGCGTCGTCGGCATTGGCATCCCTCATGCGCTGGCACTGGTGCTATGCCACATCCGCCGGGGCCCGGCGACGAGACGATCAGACGCCGGAAACGTCATCTCTTCGCCATATGGCGTCGCAGCGAGGTTGCTGATAGAACCCGCGGCCTTGGAGGAGTTCCATGCGCAAGGCCGACATCGTCCGCGAAACCAAGGAGACCCGCGTCGCCCTCACCGTCGATCTCGACGGAACGGGCCGCTCTGCCATCTCCACCGGGATCGGCTTCCTGGACCATATGCTGGACCTGTTGGCCCGGCACGCCCGCTTTGACCTTGAGATCAAGGCCGACGGCGACCTCCATGTGGATTTTCACCACACCACCGAGGATGTGGGCATCGTGCTCGGCCAGGCGCTGAAGAAGGCGCTCGGCGACATGCGCGGCATCACCCGCTACGCCGACGTGCTGCTGCCCATGGACGAGACGCTGACCCGCGTCGCCCTCGACATTTCGGGCCGGCCGTTCCTGGTGTTCCGCACCGAATTCGCGGTGCCCAAGATCGGCGAGTTCGACACCGAGCTGGTGCGTGAGTTCTTCCAGGCCTTCGCCTCCAGCGCCGGGGTGACCCTGCATGTGGAGACCCTGTATGGCGTGAACGCCCACCACATCGCGGAAAGCTGCTTCAAGGGCCTTGCCCGGGTGCTGCGGGCGGCGGTGGCGGTGGACCCGGCGGCGGCGGGGGAGATCCCCTCCACCAAGGGCGCGCTGGGAACCTGAGGAGCCGGGCGATGGGCATCTGGACGGTCCTGAGCAGGACGGAACCCGGCGACACCGCCGAGGCGGTGGCCGGCAGCACCGTGTTCGTGCGCGAGAAATTCTCGTGGGCGACGCTGTTTTTCGCGCCGTTCGTGCTGGCGCGCTTCCGCCTGTGGCTGCCGCTTGCCGCCTATGTGGCGGTGGTGGTTCTGCTGCAGGTCACGGCCAGCTTCGCCGGCCTCGCCCAGGCAGTGGTCGACGTGGTGATGGCGGGCTTCCACCTGCTGCTCGCCTTCGAGCTGCCCGCGCTGCGTAGGCGCAAGCTGGCCCGAAAGGGCTATGAGGAAGCCGGCGTGGTGATCGCTGCCAACCGGGACGAGGCGGAACAGCGCTTCTTCGCGGACTGGGTCGAGACCCACTCCGCGCCATCGGCACGCGCCGACCTGCCGGCCATCCGCCCCATGGCGCCCCCCGCCTTCGCGGGCGGCCAGGCCGGCGTCATCGGCGCCTTTCCGGGGACCTGAGCGATGAGCGTCGCGATCATCGACTATAATTCCGGCAACCTGCACTCCGCCGCCAAGGCCATGGAGCGCGCCGCGCTCGATCTGGGCGCGGAACGGGTTGTGGTCACCAGCGATCCGGAGATCGTGCGCACCGCCGACCGGGTGGTTCTGCCGGGCGTCGGCGCCTTCGCCGACTGTCGCGCCGGCCTCGACGCCGTGCCCGGCATGGTGGAAGCCATGACCGAGGTGGTGAAGGAGCGCGGCCGCCCCTTCCTTGGCATCTGTGTCGGCCTCCAGCTGCTCGCCGAGCGCGGGCTGGAGCACGGGGTGACCGAAGGCCTCGGCTGGATCCGCGGCGAGGTGGAGCGCATCGCCCCCACCGACCCCGAGCTGAAGATCCCGCACATGGGCTGGAACACCCTCCAGACCGCGCGCGAACATCCGCTGCTGGCCGGCATTCCCACCGGCGAGGGCGGTTTGCACGCCTATTTCGTGCATTCCTACCACCTGAAGCCGGCCGACGGCATCGACCTCGTAGCCACCACGGACTATGGCAGCACCATCACTGCCATGGTCGCGCGCGACAACGTGGCCGGCACCCAGTTCCATCCCGAGAAGAGCCAGAGGCTCGGCCTCGCGCTCCTCGGCAATTTCCTGAAGTGGCATCCGTGATCCTTTTTCCGGCCATCGACCTCAAGGACGGCCTCGCCGTGCGCCTCGAACAGGGCGACATGGCGCGGGCCACCGTGTTCAATCGCGATCCCGCGGCCCAGGCGGCGGAGTTCGAGACCCTCGGCTTTCGCTACCTCCATCTCGTGGACCTCGACGGAGCCTTCGCCGGCAAGCCGGTCAACGCGGCGGCGGTGGAGCGGATCCTGGAGACGGTCTCCATTCCCGTGCAACTCGGCGGCGGCATCCGCGACCTGAAGACCGTCGAGGCCTGGTTGGAGAAGGGGGTGACCCGCGTCATCCTCGGCACCGCCGCGGTGCGCGACCCGGACTTCGTGAAGCAGGCGGCGAAGGCCCATCCCGGCCGCATCGTGGTGGGCCTTGATGCCCGCGATGGCCGCGTCGCCGTGGAGGGCTGGGCCGAGACCTCGGACATTGCCGCCGTGGACATCGCCAAAAGGTTCGAGGATGCCGGCGTCACCGCCATCATCTACACCGACATCGCCCGCGACGGCCTGCTCAAGGGGCTGAACCTCGACGCCACCGTGGCGCTGGCGGAAGCGGTCAACCTGCCGGTGATCGCCTCGGGCGGCCTTGCCTCGCTCACCGACATCGAGGCGCTGCTCACGCCGCGCGCGAAAAAGCTGGAAGGCGCCATTACCGGCCGCGCCCTCTATGATGGCCGGCTCGATGCCCGCGAGGCGCTGGCGCTGGTGGCGGGACGATAGGTGTGCCATGCTGAAAGTCCGCGTCATCCCCTGCCTCGACGTGAAGGACGGCCGCGTGGTGAAGGGTGTCCAGTTCGTGGACCTGCGCGACGCCGGCGATCCGGTGGAGGCGGCACGCGCCTATGACCTCGCCGGCGCGGACGAGCTGACCTTCCTCGACATCACCGCCAGCCACGAGAACCGCGGCACCATCCTCGACGTGGTGCGCCGCACCGCCGAGCAGTGCTTCATGCCGCTGACCGTGGGCGGCGGCGTGCGCACCGTGGACGACGTGCGCACCCTGCTCCATGCCGGCGCCGACAAGGTCTCCATCAACACCGCCGCCGTGAACCGACGCGCCTTCGTGGGCGAAGCGGCCGAGAAGTTCGGCGAGCAGTGCATCGTGGTGGCCATCGACGCCAAGCGCGTGAGCAAGGAGGGCGAGGAGAACCGCTGGGAGATCTTCACCCATGGCGGCCGCACCCCCACCGGCATCGACGCCATCCAGTTCGCCCGCGAGGTGGTGGACCTCGGCGCCGGCGAGATCCTGCTGACCTCCATGGACCGGGACGGCACCGGCCAGGGCTTCGACTGCGCCCTCACCCGCGCGGTGGCGGACGCTGTGCATGTGCCGGTGATCGCCTCCGGCGGCGTCGGCACCCTCGACCATCTGGTGGACGGCATCCGCGAAGGCGGTGCCTCGGCGGTGCTGGCCGCCTCCATCTTCCATTTCGGCACCTTCACCATCCGCGAGGCCAAGGAACGCCTTGCGGAAGCGGGGCTGCCTGTCCGCCTCGACGTCTAGGCCGCGCGCCTTAACGCCTCCTCCCCGCCCTCCCTTTCCGGGCCACCTTGATGAGCGACAGCTTCACCCTCGCCGACCTCGAAGCCATCGTCGCGGCGCGTGCCTCGGCGGATGCGGGGGCGTCCTATACCCGCTCGCTGCTCGACAAGGGCATCGGGAAATGCGCCCAGAAGCTGGGCGAGGAGGCGGTGGAGACGGTGATTGCCGCCGTCTCCGGCAGCGAGAAGGACCTCGTCGCGGAAACCAGCGATCTGCTCTACCATCTCCTCGTGCTGCTGAATGCGCGCGGGGTGCCGCTGGCCGAGATCCACGCGGAGCTTGCACGCCGAACCGGCCAATCCGGCCTCGCCGAAAAAGCCGCCCGGCAGCACGGCTGAGAAGAGCACGAGGCACACCATGGATCGACGGCTCGACCCAGGCCTCTCTCCCTACCGCACCTTCTCGCGCGCCGAATGGGCCGCGCTGAGGCGCGACACGCCCATGACCCTGCGCCCGGACGAGATCACCCGGCTGGAGGGCCTCGGCGTCCATCTCTCCATGCAGGAGGTGGAAGAGATCTACCTCCCGCTGTCGCGGCTGCTCTCACTTTACGTTGCGGCGACGCAAAAGCTCTTCCGCGCCATGAGCTACTTCCTCGACTCTCGCGACAGCGAGGCGAACGGGGACGGCAAGATGCCCTACATCATCGGGGTGGCCGGATCGGTGGCGGTGGGCAAGTCCACCACCGCCCGCGTGCTCCAGGCGCTTCTGGCGCGCTGGCCCAACACGCCCAAGGTGGATCTCGTCACCACCGACGGCTTCCTCCTGCCCAACGCCATCCTCGAGCGCGAGGGGCTGATGGACAAGAAGGGCTTCCCCGAAAGCTACGACCTGCCGCTGCTGCTGCGCTTCCTCACCGACATCAAGGCCGGCCGGCGGCCGGTGCGCGCGCCGCTCTATTCCCACTTCTTCTACGACGTGATGCCCGACCAATATGTGGAGATCGACCGGCCCGACATCCTGATCGTCGAAGGTCTCAACGTGCTGCAGACCACGCGTCCTCCGAAGGACGGCAAGGCCATTCCCTTCGTCTCGGACTTCTTCGACTTCTCGGTCTATATCGACGGCGACGAGGACGTGATCGAGCGCTGGTACGTGGAGCGCTTCATGCGGCTGCGGGCCACCGCCTTCAAAGACCCTTTGTCCTACTTCCACCGCTACTCGCAGCTCACGGAAGAGCAGGCCCGCGCCACCGCCCTGTCCATCTGGCGCGGCATCAATCTGCCCAACCTCGTGGACAACGTCCTGCCCACCCGCCAGCGCGCCGACCTCATCCTGCGCAAGACCGGCGAGCACGAGGTGGCGGAGGTCAGCCTGCGCCGGCTGTAATGCCGATTGTCCGTGAGATTGATTCACGGACGATCGCTCAAACCCGCGCGGCGCTCAAGTGTACCGGCAGCCTCGGTCAACGACCGAGCTGATGATATGACTGCGGCGCGGCCGACAGCCCTCAGAAGTTGCGCTGGATTCGCACCGCGCCCGAGACCGCATTGGCCGACCCGCCCACCAGGGTGGGGATGACGCCGCCGCTGGCGGACACGGCGTTGGTGATGCCCAGCGGCCGACTGCCATCGACGGCGGTGTAGACCACCTCCGCACCGATATCGAGATTGCGCACCGGCGACCAGAAGGTGTTAACGCCGGCCTGCCACATGGCGAAGCTCGCCGCGCCCACCACATTGGTCGGCACATCCACGCTGACATAGCCACCGAACACGGCGGAGCGCACCTGCGGCACCCAGAAATGCCGGAACTGGCCCTGGATCGCCCAGGCGCCCACCATCTCGTAGGATCCGTCCGGGCCCATCACCGCGTCGGCGAGGGGATAATAGGCGCCGCTCATGAGGCCGACGCTGTTAAGCGGGATATAGCCGATGGCCTGCAGCCGGTTCTGGTTACCGGCGGCAAGACCGGCATAATTGAGGGCACCCTCGGAATAGTTGGCCTGGAGGTAGAGGCTGTCACCCGCCGCAATGAAGGGCAGCCGGATCTCGGTGTAGGCGCCGAGGGCATAGCCCCACTGGCCGGTGCTGGAGCTGCCGATGAATGCGGAGCCGAGATAGGCGGGGGGCATGGCCTCCACCTGGTGCAGCGCCCCGGCCAGTTGCACCATCCCCCACGCGCCCTCGGCCCGCAGGTTGGCGACGATATCCGGCGTCTGCTGGCCGGCCTGGTAGTTGGAATAGAGCAAGGGGGCGCCGGTGCCGCCGCTCACGAACGGAAAGTCGGACGGCGAGGTCACGCCGGTGATGCTCACGCCCGTGGCCTGGACGCCGGTGGTGCGGTTGGCCGCATCCTCCACCGCGAGCGAGGCGGAAAAGCCGTTGCCGAACTCGGCCGTATAGGCCGCCGTGGTGTTCCAGGTGTTCGAGCCCGCGAACAGGGTGGCGATGGAATAGCCGATGCCGGTGTCGAAGAACGACTGGGTATAGCCGAACGTCAGCCCGCCGAACTGGATGAAGGCGCGTTCGATATAAAGGGCGGGGCCGGGGCCCTTGCCGGGGCCGCTCTGGGAATCCCATTCGGCGCCGCCACGGAAATAGGAGCGCAAGGTGCCATAGTCGGTCTGCGTCCGCGCATCGATCTCCGCAACGCCGCGCCCCTGAGTGAAATAATCGGCGTCATGCGCATCCCGGAAGGGAAAGGCGAACGGCGAATATCCCGGCCCGCCGAACGCCGAGCCCTGCGAGAAGATCGCGGCGACGTTCATATAGGTGTCCATGCGGGCCCAGCCGCCGACCCGAAGGCAGGTGTCCGTGCCGGGAATGTAGTAGAAGCCGGGGCCGTAGGCCGCGCAGACCTTCACATTCTCCGTGGCCTGGGCCTTGACCGGCAGGTCGGCCGCCTCGGCCATGCGCGGCGCAAACAGTGCTGTAAGGCACACAAGGCTGATGGCGCCGTGCGGCGCCCAGGAACGTCCGGTCATTTCCCCCCCCCGCTCGGTCTTCCCCCGAACGCATGGTCGGGGCGAAGCCGCTCTTCCTTCCATCCGAGCCGGACTGAGGTAACCGAGGGCCGATGCAGCCGGCGGGATGGCAGAGGTGGCCAATGTAGGCGAACGCGCCGCCGCGCGCCTAGTGCAGGAACAGCTCAGTTTGAATCAAACGCAGTGGAGATCGGCGTCTAACCCTGAGGCAGGTGCGCAAGGCAAGCCGCTTATGGTAACTGGTTGCAGCTTCACTGGAAGATCGCGGTGTCATGCACGGGACTGAGTCGTGGCCGACGCTGCGGCCGGGCGGAAGGTCCCGCGCCGGCGGCGCCCGAAACGTCCCATCCGTCCACGCCCCGGTGGAGCGTTCCTTGAAGGCAAAGCGTGCCCTACCCCGACCACCATGACCCCGATACCAATGGCCCGGCCTATGAGGCACCGGCGAACTGATCGAGCAGGGCGTCCCGCGCCTCGGCGATACGGCGATAGCGTTCATCACTGCCGCCGGCGTCCGGATGCGCGCTCTTGGCCAGGCGCCGGAAGGCGGCATTGATCTCCGACGGCTCGAGCGCTCCGTCCATGGGCAGGTCCAGGGCCTCGCGGTGCTCCTTGTCGTCATCATCGACATTCAGCCGGGACAGGAAGGCCTGGCGCTCGTTCCGCGCCTTGAGGCGCAGTTCCACCTGATCCTGCTGCCATCTCTCCCGCGACATGACGAGGCATGCGCCAAAGGCGATCCGGCCCGTGGCTTCCAGCTCATCAAGGCTGAACGGCCCCACAACACCATAGGGCGGGGCGAGACAGGCGCTCCGCCCGCCCTCGCCCTGTTCGACCAGCCCGATGGTCACCGTATCGAGGACCCCCAGGGAGCCGTTCCAGACGACCCATTGCTCTTTGTCCGTCATGCCACGCGCTTCCATGCATGAGCCGGCGCCGCGCCCCGTTTTGTCCGAAAAGGTTCGCAACCGCTGGACTGTCTGTGCGTGCATGCAGGTTTGAAGCCAGAGCGCGGGAGGAGGAATCGGCGCCTGCCGGGGAGACCTGGCGGCGTCCCTGCCGCAGCCGCAGGTGTCGCAGCACCATCGACCGCACATGGCCGATCTGCTCCAATACGCCGCGCGCGCAGTTTGCCGCCGCGTCCCGCGCGATCCAGGCGCAACGCATTCTTTTCGCGGGCGTTTTGAGACAACGAGATCGACCGGGCCGGCCCGGCCAGCCTGATGCGGCCTCCTGCTCTCCGCGTCGCGCGGTTGAACCGGCGGCGCGAATTGATATGAGTGCCCCCATGACGTTTCGCGCCCTCCCCGCAGGGCGGTCGCCGCGATGACGGCGCCCGCCAAGGTCTCCATTGCCCTCGGTACCCGCTCCGGCGGGGACACGGCCGTGCTGGACCTGGAGGAACTGCTGGCCACGCGCCTGCTGGTGCAGGGCAATTCCGGCTCCGGCAAGTCCCACCTGCTGCGCCGGCTGCTGGAGCAGAGCGCCCCGTGGGTGCAGCAGGCGATCATCGATCCGGAGGGTGATTTCGTCACCCTGGCCGACCGCTACGGCCATGTGGTGGTGGATGCCCAGCGCGGCGAGGCGGACCTCCAGCGGATTGCCGCCCGGGTGCGCCAGCACCGGGTCTCGGTGGTGCTGAACCTCGAAGGGCTCGACGCCGAGCAGCAGATGCGCGCCGCCGCCGCCTTCCTCGGCGGCCTGTTCGATGCCGACCGCGATGTCTGGTATCCGGTTCTGGTGGTGGTGGACGAGGCACAATTGTTCGCCCCCACCGCCGCGGGTGAGGTGTCGGACGAGGCCCGCAAGGTGTCGCTCGGTGCCATGACCAATCTCATGTCCCGCGGCCGCAAGCGCGGCCTTGCCGGGGTCATCGCCACCCAGCGCCTGGCCAAGCTCGCCAAGAACGTGGCGGCGGAAGCCTCCAACTTCCTCATGGGCCGCACCTTCCTCGACATCGACATGGCCCGCGCCGCCGACCTGCTCGGCATGGAGCGGCGGCAGGCCGAGATGTTCCGCGACCTGCAGAGCGGCCATTTCATCGCGCTGGGTCCCGCGCTGGCGCGCCGGCCGTTGCCGATTCACATCGGCCCGGTGGAGACCTCCGCGCGCTCCACCAGCCCCAAGCTGGTGCCGCTGCCGGAGCCCGCCGCCGCCGAGGACGCCCACGATCTGATCTTCATGCCCGGTGCCGACGAGGTTCGCCCGCTGGTGCCACGCCGTCCGCCGGCGGTGGCGCCCACGGCGGACGTGCTGGCCCAGCTCGCGCGCAGCGGTCCCCCTGCCCCGCCGCCGCCGGCTGCGCCGCAGGCGCCCACCCTCTCACCCGAGCAGCGCCAGGCCGCCATCGATTCGGCCCTGCGCGAAATCCTGAGCGAGCGGGACGCGGGCTTTCGCACCATCTCGGTGCTCTATCAGGATTTCCTGGTGCGCTGCCGCATCCACAGGATCGGCGGGGAGGCGCTGAGCCTGTCGGCCTTCCGTCGCCGGCTGGCGGTGGCCCATGCCGGCATCGATGCCGCCGAGGCGGAAGCCGAGGATTCCCCCTGGGCCGAGGTGCTGGCCATGGCCGGCACCCTGCCGGAGGACATGCAGGGCGTGTTTCTCTCGCTCGCCCGCGCCGCGTTCGACCACCGCACCTGTCCCTCCGACGCCGACGTGGCCCGCGCCTACGGCAGCCGCTCCCCCGGCCGCGCACGGCGGCTTCTGGCCTATATGGAGGAGCGCCAGGTGATCGTGTGCCGGCTGGATAGCCAGGGCCGGCGCATCGTGGCCATTCCCGGCCTCGCCTGGGAAACCGAGCCCGGCGACCCCAACGCCGCCACCAGCGCGAGTGCACCCGAGGCGACGCCGGCGGATTGAAGCGGGTGGTGTCCCGCCCCCACCATACTCCTGACTCGCGCCAAATCCGATGTCACATCCGGCTCTCCCGAAAATGTCGGTTCCGCACTGACTGGCGGGGTCGACGATGCCGGACGCCGGCATCTCACACGGGACGATGCGTCCTGATGCGCTTGCGCTGAACCGCCCTGCCAAACCGCAGCGATTCCCCGCGCCCGAAGCGTCAGCTTCGCCAGTGTCGCAATTTTGCCACACGCCATCAAGAAGTCGCCCCATTTGCCCGGCGGGTAAATTGGTACTGTTATTATTATATCCACTTGGATATAGCTTAGCTGATTATCGCCTTGAGGATTGTCGTATGTCCATTGTCTGTTCCCGCCCGCGCGGGATGCGGATGCGTGCGCGCGCCGCTGTCGTTCCTCCGGCACCGCAAATGGCCGGGGTCCCGTTTTCGAGCCCTGCCGTGCTGGGCCGGCGGGCACGGCTGACGCGCCTCCTTTGCGCCTCCACCGCGCTGGCGACGCTTCTGGCAAACCCGGCGTTTGCCGCGCCCCAGGGCGGGACAGTGGTCTCGGGGACGGCGACCATTTCTACTTCGGGCACCACCACCAACATCAATCAATCCACCAACAAGGCCATCATCAACTGGACGAACTTCTCGGTCGCCGCCTCGGAGACCGTGAACTTCAACCAGCCGTCGGCCGCCTCAGTCACGCTGAACCGCGTGATCGGCAACGAAAGCTCGGTCATCGCCGGCGCCATCAACGCCAACGGACAGGTGTTCCTGGTCAATTCCAACGGCATCCTCTTCACCGGCACCAGCCAGGTGAACGTGGGCGGCCTCGTCGCCTCGACGCTGGACATCAGCAACGCCGACTTCCTCGCCGGCAACTACGAGTTCTCCGGCTCCTCCACCGCGTCGGTGGTGAACCGGGGCAACATCAGCGCGGCGAGCGGCGGCTACGTCTCGCTCATGGGCAAGAGCGTGTCGAATGAAGGCGTCATCACCGCCACGCTGGGCACCGTCTCGCTGAATGCCGCCTCGAAGATGACCCTCAATTTCGAGGGCAATTCCCTTGTTGACGTGACCCTCGACGAGGGAGTGCTGAACGCCCTTGTGGAGAACAAGCAGCTCATCAAGGCCGACGGCGGCAAGGTGATCATGACCGCCAAGGCGGCGGACGCGGTTCTCTCCGCGCAGGTGAACAACAGCGGAATCATTCAGGCCCGCACCATGGCCGCGCTGACGGGCGGTTCATCGGCCAAGACCTACAAGAAGGGCTCCATCACCCTGAAGGCGGACGGCGGCACCACGAAGGTCTCCGGCACGCTGGATGCCTCCGCCCCCAACGGCGGCGACGGCGGCTCCATCGAGACTTCCGGCAACACGGTGAAGATCAGTGATGCCGCCACCATCACCACGCTCGCCAGCAGCGGCAACACCGGCAGCTGGCTCATCGATCCCGACGGCTTCACCATTGGCCGTTACGCCTATTGGACGCGGCCATGGGTCCGCCGGGCGCATGATGATGGCGGCGACATCAGCGCCAGTAAGTTAAGCTCCCTGCTCGCCACCACCAGTGTTGAGATACAGTCCACCGACGGCAGCGGCACCGACGGCGATATCACTGTCAATGCTGCGGTCTCATGGTCGGCCAACACCACGTTGACCCTCACCGCCACCAACGACATCAACATCAATGCGCCGATCACCGCCACGGGTACAAGCGCAGGGCTGAATCTGAACTATGGCGGCGACTATTACATCGCCAACGGCGCCGCGGTGACCTTGAGCGGCGCCAACGCCAGCCTCGCCATGAACGGCCAAGCCTATACGCTCATCCATACCATGGCGCAGTTGGCGGCCCTCGACGATGCCATCGGAACCGCATCGGGCTTTTTCGCCATCGCCGACGACATCGACGCCAGCGCCGCCACCTACGACGGCCCGGTGATCGCCAAGCTCAGCGGGACTCTGGCAGGCCTGGGCCACACCGTCAGAGGGCTCACCATCTCCTCTGGCGGCAGTTCAGTGGGCCTGATCGGCTCCATCGGCACCGGCAGCAAAGTCCGCGACCTCGGCCTGCTCGACGCGGACATCACTGGGAATTCCACTGTCGGCGCTCTAGCGGGCGAAAACAACGGCATCGTCAGCAACAGCTACGCAACCGGCGCCGTGACGAGCCTGTCCAGCGGCTGGGCCGGCACCGGCGGTCTGATCGGCGAAAACTACGGCACGATCACCGGCTCCCACGCGGCCGTGACGGTCACGAGCTCCGGCAATTACGTCGGTGGGCTGGTTGGCTACAGCTACGGCGTCATTACCGGGTCCTACGCTACCGGTGATGTCTCGGGCTACATGACCGTTGGCGGGCTGGTCGGCGGCGGTGGCGGAACTGTAAGCGATGCTTATGCCACCGGCGACGTAACCGGGAACAATTATGTCGGCGGACTGGCTGGAACTGCCGGCGGCACCTACACCAACGTCTATGCGACCGGAAATGTGACCGGCGTCCAGACCGTAGGCGGCCTCATCGGCTACAGCAACGGTGTCAAGTTGAACACCGCCTATGCCAGTGGAACCGTTACGGGCGCGGGCCAGGACGTCGGCGGACTCATCGGCACGAGCAATTATGGAACGCTCACCAACGTTTCTGCTTCCGGAACCGTGACCAATACTGGAAGCTATACCGGCGGCATCGTTGGAAGGGTCGTGGGAACGACGATCAGTGATGCGTCCTTCTCCGGAACAGTGACCGGGGCCTTCGGCACCGGCGGCATCGCGGGCTTCAATGGGGGAACCATCACCGATTCCCAGGTGACCGGGAGCGTGACGGGTACCGCCGCCGTAGGCGGTATCGCCGGCCTCAATCTCGGCGGAACCATAAGCAACGTTCTGTTTGCCGGCAGCGTGACAGGCATCCTGACGGTGGGCGGTGTGGCCGGCACCAGCACCGGCACCATCGACAACGCCACCTCGACAGGAACGGTCTCCGGAACGAGCAATGTCGGGGGTATCGCCGGCAACAATCTCGGTGGCATCACCAATTCGTCTGCCACCGGCGCAGTCTCCGGGACGCAGAATACCGGAGGGCTGGTCGGCAACAACATCGGCGCGGGCAAGGTTTCCAACAGCACCTGGAACACCACATCCACCGGCCAGACCGGAGGCGTGGGCAACGGCCAAGGGATCGGCTCCTCGGTGTCGGGCGTGACGTCGCCCACGATCCCTGCCTATGCAACGGATGCTGTGCAATCGGCCGTGCGCGCAGCCACGGTCAGCGCCACCACCGGCGTGCAGGAGACGGCGGACAACCCGCCATCGACCTCAGACGTGGCGGCGGGGAGTTCGGCGACGGCAGCGCTTGCCGGGCCTTCGGTGGCCTCCCAGATCGACAGCAGCGCAGCGCCGGCGCCCACCACCTCCTGGCGGCAGCTGCAGGACCAGGAAGAGCGCCGCAGGAAGCGCGCCGCACAGCAGGTGCAGCCGGCTTCGGCACCGAAGGGCGGGGTTGGCGGGTCCATCCGCTCCATCGACGTGGACGGCCAGCATTTCGACCTGGAGAAGGACTCAGCGCCTGCGTCTTCCGCGCCGGCACAGCCGGCCGCTCCCGCTCCGGCGGCCGCACCGGCCCAGTAAGGCCGCCACGCGTCGGGCCGGGCGGACTTGCCCCATCCGGCCGGCGCCCGCCGCCGATGGCCCACCTTCCGGGCCCCGCGTTTCACCCGCCCTCGTGATCCCGTTCGTTCATCCGCACCTTGCTTTCCGAGAGCCTTGCCATGACCCGTTCCAGGATTTCCGCCGGCTCGTCCCGGCCAGGACACATGCGTGTTCCAGGCACCGCGAGCGCTTCAGGCCTCGCCCTCGCGGCGGCGGTCGGGATGCTCGTCCCGGCATCGGCCCTCGCCCAGGGCCTGCCCTTCAACATCGGCGATGCGGTGCGTGACGCGCAGCAGTCCCAGCAGGCCGCGCCCCAGCCGCAGCAGGTCGCGCCCCTGGTCCTGCCGAAGCTCGCCGAGCCGCAGCTGGTGCTGCCGGACAAATCCACACTCCACGTGCGCCACATCGCCGTCACCGGCACCGATGGGCTGGCCGTCAGCGAGGAAAAGCTGCGCGCTGTTCTGGCGCCCTATGAAGGCAGAAAGCTTTCCCTCGCCGAGATCTACGCCGCCGCCGACAAGGTCACCGCGCTCTATCGCGAGGCCGGATATTTGGTGGCCAAGGTCTATGTGCCCCAGCAGGACGCGCGGAAGGGCACGCTCACCTTCAAGCTGGTGCCCGGCCGCTACGGCGAGGTGAACGTCAAGAACGAGAGCCGGGTGAAAGACTTCATGGTAAGGGGCACCCTCGACACCCAGAAGGTGCTGCCGGGCGAACTCATCGAGCAGGCCCGGCTGGAACGGGCCATGCTGCTGATCTCCGACCTTGCCGGCGCCGGCATGCCGCGGGCGGTGATCGGGGCAGGCGCGACCCAGGGCACTTCCGACTTCCTGTTCGACGTGCCCGAGCAGCGCCTCGTCGACGGCTTCCTCATGGGCGACAATTTCGGCACGCCCTACACCGGAATCTGGCGCGCCTCCGGCGGCTTCAACATCAACTCCCCGCTGGGCATTGGCGACCGGCTCTCCGCCTTCGGCCTCGTCTCCAACTCCACCGACATGCTCAACGGCCGCGTGGCCTATTCCCTGCCGCTTGGGTACGACGGCCTGAGGGCGGAGGTGGCGGCCTTCCGCACCACCTATGCGCTGGGCGACACCTATGCCGACCTCAACGCCACCGGCGTTGCCGACGGCGTCTCCGCCACCCTGCTTTACCCCTTCCTGCGCTCGCGGGCGGTCTCGGTCTGGGGCA
Organism: Xanthobacter versatilis; assembly: GCF_043193975.1. Taxonomy (NCBI): domain Bacteria; kingdom Pseudomonadati; phylum Pseudomonadota; class Alphaproteobacteria; order Hyphomicrobiales; family Xanthobacteraceae; genus Xanthobacter; species Xanthobacter versatilis. Next base: position 215,067 of record NZ_JBAFVB010000008.1, read on the forward strand.
GCTCGGCCTACACCTACAAGAACCTCAATGACGAGACCCTGGGCGTGTCCTACGCCCACCGCTACATCAACGAGGGCATTGTGGGCCTCAACGGCGACACCTCCGGCGTGCTGCCCTGGCTGAACATGCCGGTGGTGACCTCCACGGCGGTGGCTGTCACCTTCGGCAACGTGGATTTCCCCGACGCCGACCAGGCGCTCGCCAACCTCATCGGCGCCGATACCCAGGGCGACTTCTCCAAGATCACCGCATCCTTCGTGATGACGGTGGCGCTGCTGGAGAAGCTCTCCTTGTCGGTGAACGTACGCGGGCAGAAGTCGTTCTCGGGGAATCTCGATTCCTCCGAGCAATTCTCCCTCACCGGCATCTTCGGGGTGCGCAGCTATTACGAAGGGCTGTCAGGGGACAGCGGCTGGCTGGTGACGCCGGAACTGAAATACGCCCTGCCGGACATCTATGGCTGGCACCACGCGGTGAGCGCCTTTGCCGACGTGGGCGGGGTGGCGCTGGAGGACGGCGCCTACACCATCACCCAGCCTGACTATGTGCAGCTCGGCGACATCGGCCTCGGCTATTACGGCAATTATGAATACATGCCCGGCCGCAACCTGCTCCTGAAGGCGTATCTCGCCTGGAGCGTGGGCGGCAACGAGGCCCAGGCCGGCTACAGCCGTGGCAACACCGTAGGCCTGGTCCAGGCCGGCATCACCTTCTGAGGACAGCACCATGGCAAGCATGAGCTGGCTGAAGGAAGCCATCGACTACGGCGTCATCGGCCTGCTGCTGGTGCTGAGCATCCTGGTGGTGGCGGTGGTGCTGGAGCGCATCGTCTTCTTCGCGCGGGTACGACCGGAGGCCTACACCTCGTCCAAGGTGCTGGAGCTGGAGCTGTCGAAGCGTCTCGTGGTGGTGGCGTCGGTGGCCTCCAACGCGCCCTATATCGGACTGCTGGGCACGGTGCTGGGCATCATGCTCACCTTCTCCAGCATGGACCTCTCCGCCGGGGCGGACCCGGGCAAGATCATGGTGGGCCTGGCTTTGGCGCTGAAGGCGACGGCGGCGGGCCTCGTGGTCGCGCTGGTGGCGGTGGTGGCCTACAACGCGCTGCTGCGCCGCGCCAAGGTGCTGATGCTCAGGTGGGAGATCGCCCGCGAGGCGGGTTCCGCCCCGGCGTCAGTCGGAGCGGCGTCCCATGGATGAGAAGCCGTTCGAGACCATGAACGTCATCCCGTTCGTGGACATCATGCTGGTGCTGCTCACCATGGTGCTCACCACGGCGAGCTTCATCGCGGTGGGGCGGATCCCTGTCAGCCTGCCGCAGGCTGCGCCCATGAAGGTGGAGCAGCAGAAGGACACCATGATCGAGATCACGGCGGACGGCACCCTGCACCTGGAGGGCGTCGCGCTGTCGGTGGAGGAGCTGAAGGCCCGGCTCGGCGTGCTGCCGAAGGACACCTCCATCCTGATCCGGGCCGACAAGGCCGTGGCCTTCCAGAGCTTCGTGGACGTGGCCGACGTGCTGAAGACCCTGGCCTTCACCAAGGTCGGAGTGCAGACCAAAGGCATCGCCGCGGGTGCGGGAACCGCCCCGGAGGGAACGCTACCATGAGCTTCACCCTCGGCCACGGCCTCGCCGCCTCCCTCGCCTTGCACGGGGCGCTCATCCTGCCCTTCGTCGTGGTGCTGGATCCGCCGCCGCCGCAGGACAGCCAGTTGCTGGTGGTGGAGCTTCAGGGCCTCGTCTCCGATACCCAGTCCGAGCAGCAGGTGCTGCAGCAGACCAGGGGCGCCCCGGACCAGAAGCAGCAGGAGGAGGCCCAGGAGGAACAGAAGACGCAAGTCGCCCAGGCGGCGTCTCCCGACCGGCCGGAGAAGGACCCGGCCCCCGACGGCACCCTCGCGCCGGCTCCTCCCCCATCGCCTGAGCAGCAGGCGCAAGATGCTCCGCCGCAGGAGAGGGCGAAACCCGCGGAGGCGCAGTCGGGCACGCCCGGCCTTGCCGACGTGCAGGGCGCGCAGGAGCAGAAGCAGGCGCAGACCGTGGCGCCCGAGGTCGACGAGGCCCAGATCCTGCGGGCCTATGTGCGCAGCCTGACCAAGAAGCTGAAGGACAACATCGTCTATCCGCCGGATGCCCAGCGCTCCATCCGCAGGAAGGGCACGGCCTACGTCTCCTTCGCGGTGGAGGCCGACGGCGCGCTGCGCCCCGGCACCCTGAAGATCGAGCGCTCCAGCGGCACCCCCGCCTATGACGTGGCGGCGCTGCGCACGGTGGAAAAGAACGCCCCCTTCGACCCACCCCCACGCCCCATGCGCGTGGGCGTACCGGTCGACTACTTCCCGAACTGAGGGCTGCCCCGGGAAGCGGGCGGGGCAAATCGGGAAACGAGGTGCCCGTGGCTGTCCTGCCCACGGGCGGGGCTGCGGCGCAGGCCGGCGCTGTCAGTCACGGCAGGGATCTGCGCATCCCGCGCTCGACCCGCTAGAACCGCCACGCCAGGTTGGCCTGGACGGCATTCACCGTCACGCTGTCCGCGAACTGGCCGACATAGGCCATGCCGAGGCGGACCTGCTGACCGATGCGCAGGTCGGCGCCCGCCTTCACCAGCGCGGTGTTCTGCGCCAGCGGCACGCCAGCGACGGTGAAGTTCGCGCTTGGGACGCTGAGGAAGGCGAGTTGGGCATCGGGGGTGAGGTCGCCGAAGGCATATTGCCAGGCGACCGAGGCATTGGGCTCCAGCGCCATGCCGCGTGACAGCTCCACGGTGGTCGCCAGCCTGAGGCCGAGCGAGGAGTAGCCGACCCCCATGGTGCTCGACGCACCGGTCAGGCCGGCCGTGGCGCCCGTCTCGGTGAAGCCGTCGGTGTTCAGAAGGACGTAGGCAAGGCCTGCGAAGGGCTCCAGCGCCAGGTGCTGGACCGCGAAGCCGTAGCCGACCTCCGCGAACACCTGTCCGGTACCGCCGGAATAGTCTGCACCCGCTCGCTGGACGTATCCGGGATAGGCGATGGTGCGCGAAGCGTCGATCTGGTTGAAGGCGTAGCTGGCGGCAAGGCGCAGCTTCCATGGCCCGGAACTTGTGCCCGCATAGAGCGCCACCAGCATGCTGTCGGCGTCAGACTGGCTCGCCAGCGCATCCATTTGCGCACTGGAATGCGTGTAGCCGACCGCCGCGCCGAGCATCCAGTTCTCGACTTTGACATCGGCGCCGGAGATGAGCCCGCCGATGCTGGCATCAACATCGGCGGTGTCGCGGCCGGCGCCATAGGCGCTCCATCCTCCGAACGCCTGCGCCCAGATGGTGCCGTTGAACGCGGGCTCGGCGGAGGGCTGCGCCTTGGTCGGGAACGGTACGCCGGGCGTGGTCGGGGCGGCATAGGCGAGCGCCGGCCCGCCGAAGCCGAGCGCGGCCGTCGGGCCACCCTGGTCGGCATAGGAGCCCTGGCGCATGCGTCCCAGCAGGGCGTCGCGGCTGTACGCGCTGTCGCCCAGCAGAACCGTCTGCGCGCTGGCATAGGCCTCGCCGGAGAGGGCGGTGAGCGCGCCGGGCAGTTCCGCCGCGGTGAGGCCGTAGAGCGGGCTGAGCGCGGTGGGAAGGGTCGTCAGCAGGCCGTCGGTCGTGGTGTTGATGACGCGATCGATGGCATTGCCGACCGCGCGCTGGTTCGGCGTGTTCCCTGCTTTGCCGGCGAGATCGGCGGCGACGGTCATGGTGACGGCGGTCGGCGCATAGGCCACGCTCGCGTCGAACAGCGCCGGCAGGCCGGGGGTGACCACTTGGTCGAAGGTGCCGGTGATGCCGTCGGTCGCGACCATGAGCGTCGTGGTCGGGGCGAAGCTCGTGTTGAGGAAGGATGCCTGCAGCGTGCCGGAGAGCCGTATGGTGCCCGTCACCTCCAGGAAGTCGCTGCCCTCATCCGTCACGCGCGCTGCGTAGGTGCCCGCCGCGGTCTGCACGAAGATGCCGCTGAAGAGGTGGGTGATCGTCGGGCCGGTGCCGCTCACGCCGAGCCAGCCGCTGTTCTCGAACCGCTTGTCCGTCCCGGCCGTCGCGGCCAGCCGGCCATCGATGATGCCCGTGTTCACGATCACGGTCCCGTGGCTGTCCGGGCCCGTGCGCAGGGCATCCGCCTCCACCGTGGTCTGCAAGGTGCCGTAGTTCAGGAAGGTGCCGTAGGTGCCATGCAACTCCACCGCTGCCCCGGCGATGCCGGAGGCGGTGATGGTGCCCTTGTTGGTCAGCACGCCATAGGTCTCGCCACGCATGCCGATGCCGCCGTTGCCGGTGGCATGGATGATGCCGCTGTTGATGATGTCGTCACCCTTCAGGCCCGACAGGGCCGCGGCATTGTCGTCCGCGAAGTTCAGCGTTCCGATATTGCGGATCGGGTTGTACATGCCCGGAATGGTGGCGATGAACCCGTTTATGGTGGTCGTGCCGCCCTCGGTCGAGACATAGATGCCGACGACATTGTCGCCATAGGCCGAGTTGGACGACACGACGGCCCCGGGAATGTCGATCTCGTACCAGGTCACAACACCGAGGGCATCGATGTGCATGACCGCGGGATGCACCACGCCGTCCGCCGACACCCAGTTGGTGACGAGGTTGTACTCGCCGGAGCGGCCGGCCCCGGTGATACCCTCGAAATGAGTCGCGACCGCACCGGGGTGATCGTAGGTTTCATAGGTGCCGGTGGTCTGGTCGTAGATGTAGCCGTGCTCGGCGTGGAGCCCGCCGCCGACCTCGACTTCGCCATAGCCGCCGGCGATCTTGTCGCCGTAGATGCCATAGGCGGTAGTGCTGACGGCGCCTGGTATATTGTTGGTAGTATAGGTTTTTGTGTCAATATTGTAGATGAAGGCGTTACCGGTCGCGAGCCGGGTGTCGTAGTCGCCGACCACCTGGTTGCCGAAATTGCTGTGGGCAATGGTGTAAAGGGTGTCGGTGCCCGGATAGGCCAGCGGTGTCAGCGTCTGCCCCGGCGCTGCGGCGGCATCGTAAAGATAGCTGAGGTCATACGGAGCCGAAGCTTCGGTCTGGTAGCTGCCCACCACGCGCAGGATGCCGCCGGGGGTTCCGAAGCTCGGCCCATAGGGCGACGAGCCGATGGCGCCGGGATAGTTTGCGCCGTTGTCGGTGGCCTCCGGCATCGGCGACCAGGTGTGGCTGGTCATGTTGTAGTAGAGGCCGCCGGTCTCGGTGGTGCCGGGGATCGTGTAGTTGCCGACGATATTGTCGCCGCGAATGCCGGTGAGGAACGTCCCGGTCGTCCCGTAATTCAACGTCTCATAGGTCGTCGACGAAGACGGCAGGGGATCGGCCAGCACGGTCTGCGCAAGGCTACCGGCGCCCAGGCCGATGGCGACGAGCCCGAGTGCGCGCGTGCGCGACACGCCGTGAAAAAGCGATTGAACTGTCATGAGATGCCCCGACGCCCCAGCTCAGGGCAACGGCAGGCTATCCATAAGTATATGGAATTGCTACGTCACCTGGATTGCAGGAACTGCCCGCTTTCCACCCCATCCGGGCGGGGCGCGTCCAACGGGACCGTTCCGAGCTTCGCGATGTCGTTGGTCCAGAGCCGTCGCCCTGGGCTGCGGGTGACCACCGGGGCCTTTATCATCGGCGTCGCGGCATCGAGAACACGTGTTGGCGCCCCGGAGCGCGGGCGAGTGGAGCACGGGACAAAGGCTGCTCGGTCGTTCTCGCGTCACGAACAGAAGTTGGAAAACCTTCAGGAATTGGACATTCCGATCATCATCCCTGCGGCGAGATCGAGCCATGTCGGACACGGGAACAGTTGAGCGCCGACGCACGCGATGGTCTCGTGCCGCTGCTCTTCGTCGTCGACGTGGGGCTAGTCTTCTGGCTCAGGCTAAAGGGCGACGAGTACACGGGAAAAGACATACTCGACAAGGGGCAGGTCTTCGTCAAGCCTGTTAGTCTTGAAGCCCAATTTGCCACCCCACGCCGGGGAATCGAGTTGCCGTCCAGAGCGACCGCCTGACGGACCGCGGCAACGCATCTGTACTCGGAGGGTTCGGAGATGGCGTCTTTAGGCAGACGGACGCTGGAGACGCCCGTCCCGCGCTCTTGGCGGCGCCGCGGTCTGCAGTCGCCGCTATTTCCCAGCCGGATGGGCGATGGGGTCCAGTCCCGTCTTGCGGATGACGGGAGCGGCCTGGGCGGACGCGAGGAAGGCGATGAGGTCGGCACCCGCCTTTGCGGAGGCCGCCTTCGTGGAGATGCCCGCCGCGAAGATGGTGATCTTCTGCACGCTTTCGGGAATGGGACCCACAACCTCCACGCCGGCCACAGGCAGCAGCTCGCTGATCTGCTGGAAGCCGAGTTCCGCATCGCCGCGCGCCACCACCGCGGCCACGGGTTCTGCCGGGATCATGCGCGCCTTCCCTTTCATCTGCTCCTGGATGCCGAGGCGCTTGAACAGTTCATTCTCCACATAGACGCCGCTCGCGCTGTCGGAATAGGCGATCGATTTGGCAGCGAGCAGCGCGGCGCGCAGGCCATCGACCGAGGAGATATCCGGCTTCGGCGCGCCGGCACGCACGGCGACTCCGATGGGCGAGCGGGCGAGATCGACGCGCGAGGCCTTGTCTGCCTTGCCCTGCTCCGTCAGGCCGGTGAGGGCTTCGCCCACCATGATGAGCACGTCCACGGGTTCGCCGCGGGCGAGGCGCACCGGAATGGCGTTCTCGGTGGTGCCCATGGAGGGGCCGTAGGCCGTCGAGACCGTATGGCCCGTGGCACGCTCGAACTGCGGGACAAGCTGCTTGTAGGCGGCGGAGAAGCCGCCCGAAATCATCACCTTGACCTCATCGGCCTGCGCCGCGGCCGGCAGCGCCAGCGTGGCGCCCACCAGCAGCGCGGAAAGCCAGCTCCTCGCAATCGTCATGTCCTATCCTCCCGTGATTGATCTTTGTTTTGTTCAGCCGACCCCGCCGGGGTCGGAAAGGCTCGGCCCGAACGCAAACCGCAGGTGCGCGCGGGGACCTGGCGTCAGGCGTCGCGGGCACGCTCCTGCGCGTAGCGGACCAGCGCGGCGAAGCGGTAAAGCCCGTGCACGAACCGTCCGTAGGGTAGGCTCAGGAACAGGGCGAACACGATTCCGAGATGGATCGCCAGCAGCGCATTCATGGCCGGCGTCGCCCGCAGGACGAGCAGCAGCAGCCCCGACACGGCGGTGAGCAGCAGCATCACAGTGAAAGCCTTGTCCATGCCCGCGCCGGCCTCGCTCAGGAGGGCTGGGTCGCGCTGGCGCTTGGCGCGCAGGAGGCCGATGGGGCCGACCACGAGGCCCAGGCCGCCGAGGGTGCCGAGCACCACCGGCAGGTCCCACCAGGGATAGGGCGCTTCCCATCCGAACAGGAAGTGGTAGAGCGCGCCCACGCTGGTCGCCGCGAAGCAGAGCATGAAGCCGTAGAAGGTGAGGTGATGGTAAAAGCGGCGGTTGTCGTCCGGCTTCTCGTCCTTGTTGTAGCAGCCCACCCCGCCGCCATCGAGATAGCGCAGCGAGCCCGCATCCTTGATGGCCTGCCAGAGCGGGCGCGGCGCAAGCGGGCTCTCGGCGGCATCGCCGATGTCCCGCCAGAAGCGGCGCAGCGACAGGGCGAGCGCGACCAGGCCGAACGTGAAGACGCCGCCGAACAGCCAGGCGATCAGCTCATGGGGCATGATGTGGTAGAACGCGCCGGTTCCCTGCACGGCCTCGCCGAAATGCCCGCCGCCCGCCCCCATGAAGGCGAAGATGAAGAACGCCACGCTCGCCGCCGTCGCCAGCGCCACGAACAGCCCGTTGCGACGGAACAGCACCGCCAGGGCTCCGGGCCAGGCATAGTGCGCGTAGGACTGCGCCCGCACCGTCGCCAGCGTCCGCGGCACATTCACGTTGAATTCGTGGGGCGGCGAGAACTGGCAGTCGGTGTAGCAGCCGCCGCAGGCGTGGCACAGATTGGCGAGGTAGTTAAGGTCGCCGCTGGTGAAGGCGCGCCGCATCTCCATGGCGGGAAACACCGCGCACAGGCCTTCGCAATAACGGCAGGAGTTGCAGACCGTCATCAGGCGGTCGGCCTCCTTCAAAGCATCAGTGGCGTGCATGGTCGGCCGCCTCCCGTCCTGCGATGCGCCCGAACACGCTGCCAATGGTCATGCCGATGCCCGCGGCATAGCCGCGGCCGAGCACGTTGCCGGCCATGATCTCCCCGGCGGCGAACAGATTGTCCGCGCCTGTCCCGTCGGCCATCCGCATGCGCGCATCGGCGCCGACGCGGACGCCGAGATAGGTGAAGGTGATGCCCGGCCGCACCGGATAGGCGTAGTAAGGCGCCGTCTGGAGCTTGCGCGCCCAGTGGGATTTGGGCGGCGTCAGGCCCTCGGTGCGGCAATCATCGAGGGTCTTGTCGTCGAAGGTGCCGGGTCGAACGGCGGCGTTGAAGCCCTCCACGGTGCGGGTGAGGGCCTCGGCATCCAGGCTGAGCTTGCCCGCAAGCTCGGCGATGGTGGGCGCCGCGATGGGCGGGTACAGGGAGGGCATGAACAGCTCAAGCGAGGAGGCATCGAAAAGGATGTAGGCGATCTGGTCGGGCTGCTGGGCCACGAGGCGACCCCAGATGGCGTAGCGCTTGGGCCAGATGTCCTCGCCCTCGTCGTAAAAGCGCTCTGCCCGGTTGTTGACGACGATACCGAAGACCACGCAGTCGAGCCGCGTGATGATGCCGCCATCGAACTTCGGGGCCCGTGCATCGATGGCGACCGCATGGCACTGGGTGGGATCGCGGATCGTCTCCACGCCCTTGTCCATCAGCATCTTCAGCACGGTTCCCCGGTTGTAGGGCGTGCCGCGGATGAGAAAATTACCGGCGGAGGGGCCCCAGGCCTCCTTCAGCCAGTCGATGTTGGCCTCGAAGCCGCCGGCGGCGGCGACGACGGCCTTGGCGGAAATGCGATGCATGCCATCCGGGCGACGGACGAGGACGCCGCTGCAGCGTCCGCCTTCCATCTCCATCTCGACCACCTCGGTGTCGTAGAGGACCTCGACGCCGAGGCGCTCGGCGGTGAGATAAAGCGCATTGAGCATGGCCCGGCCGCCGCCGAGGAAGAACGAATTGGTGCGGCCGAGGCTGAGCGTGCCGCCCAGCGAGGGCTGCCAGCGCACGCCCTGTTCCACGATCCACCCCAACATGTCCTGGGATTCGCGGATCATCAGCCGGGCGAGGGTCTCGTCCGTCTGGCCCTGGGTGACCCGCAGGAGGTCTTCGAAGAATTCGTCCTGCGTGTAGGGGCCGGAGAGGATCTTCGTGGCGCTGTCGTGGGCACAGCGCATGTTGCGGGTGTGGCGCGTGTTGCCGCCACGGTAGAATTTCGGGGCCGCCTCCACGATCAGGACGGAAGCGCCGGAGCGTCGCGCTGAGATGGCAGCGCAAAGCCCGGCGTTGCCGCCACCGATGACGAGGACGTCCACGCGCGCGAGTGTCGCGTCCATCACGTCAACTCCGCGCGGGGGCCGCGCCCCGTCCGCGATAGATGAGGATGGTCGCGATCAGGCCCGAGGCGGCCGCGGCCATGAGCCAGAAGCCCGGTGCCGCGCGGTTCCCCGTCATGTCGATCAGCCAGGTGGAGACCAGGGGCGTGAACGTGCCGAACAGGGCTGCGGCGAGGGCGAAGGCGAGCGAGAAGCAGGTGGTGCGCACATGGGCGGGCACCTCTTCGGACAAGGCCGCCACCATGGCGCCGTTATAGACGCCGAAGCACAGGGAGAACCACAGCTCCACCATCAGCATCTTGTTGAAGGTCGGCTCCACCACCAGCCACGCGAGGGCGGGATAGGCCGTCGCCAGCGCCAGGATGGCGATGGTCAGCAGCACCGGACGGCGACCCACGCGGTCCGAGATCGCACCGCCGATGGGCAGCCAGATGAAGTTGGTTGTCGCTACCAGCAGCGTGACCAGAAGACTGTCGGTGATGGACAGCTTCAGCACGTTCTTGCCGAAGGTGGGGGTGTACACGGTGATGAAGTAGAAGGTCACCGTGGTCATGGCGGTCAGCATCATGCCGAGCAGCACGATCCGCCAGTTGGTGAGCATCGCGGCGAAGACTTCGCTCTGGGTCGGGTGCTTCTTCTGCTTGAGGAACTCGGGGGTCTCCTCAAGCGTCCGGCGAATGAAGAAGATGAAGGGGATGATCGCGCAGCCGATGAAGAAGGGAATGCGCCAGCCCCACGCGGAGATGGTCTCGGACGGCATCAGCTGGCTCAGCGAGAAGCCGATGATGGCAGCAAAGAAGATGGCAACCTGCTGGCTGGCCGACTGGAACGAGGTGTAGAAGCCCTTGTTGCCGGGCGTCGCGATCTCGAACAGGTAGATCGAGACGCCGCCCAGCTCCACGCCCGCCGAGAAGCCCTGCAACAGGCGACCGAAGAGCACGATGAGCGGCGCGGCGATGCCGATCTGTGCGTAGGTGGGGCACACTGCGATGAGCACCGTGCCGGCGGCCATGATGCCGAGCGTCACGATCAGTCCCTTGCGGCGGCCAATATGATCGAGATAGGAGCCGAGCACGATCGCGCCCACCGGCCGCATCAGCGCGCCGAGCCAGAAGGTCGTGAAGGTGAGGAGCAGTTCCGTGACTTCATTTCCGGTCGGGAAGAACGCCTTGGAAATCGACGTCGCGTAGAAACCGAAAAGAAAAAAGTCGAACTGCTCAAGAAAGTTTCCGCTGGTCGAGCGCAGGATTGCTGCGGTTCTCGATCTGATCGCAGGCACCTCTGCGGTCACGGTGGATGGAACGGCGGTTGCCGAAGGCCCGACCATGCGTTGTCTCCCATGCCGGCGCAGCCGCACGCGGCGTCCCTGCGCTGCTTGTTGTTGCTTCGTCCAGCCGCCTGCAGCCCGCCGGTCCCTTGCAGAGACTTGGCGCAGCCCATCGCATGGCGGCATCGGCGCGAGCGTAGGGGGGAGAACCTGTCAAGAACCTGTCACGTCACGCGCGACGATCGTCTAACGTCGACTGCGGTCATGCGGCCGCCAGATCATTCAGTCTCAAGAGCCTTTCGCCAATCGCGGAAGAAGATCCGGCGCTTAGACTGATCCTGGTAAGTGAGAAGCTGAGGCCCCACATGTATTGGATGGAATCTTGCGGGATCGGCGCCGGCGTCATGCGGCGGCGTCATGTCGAGCCGGACCGTTCCGAACGCGCGGCGCGCGAGATCAGCCTGGCCTTCGCGAGACAGGAGAAACTCCAGGAAAAGGTGCGCCTGCTCGGGGTGTGGCGCTTGCTTGGGAATGAGGGCAATGCGCGTCATCACCAGCGCATAGTCCTCGAAGGTAACGACGCCGAGGGCCGGCTCTTCCATCGCCCTCGCCCGCGCATAAGATGAGATCATGTTGTAGGCAAACAGGTGGTCTCCATCCGACACGCGATCGAGCATGGTGTGGGCGAAGGAATAGAGCTTCGGCCCTGTCCGCCCGAACGCCCGGACCAGTTGCCAGGTGTCGGCAGTGATCCGCACATCGCTGTTCCAGAATAGATATCCGGTGCCGCTGCGCTCCGGATCATAGGCGGCGATCTTGCCCCGGTAAGTGGCGCCCTTCTCGCGCATGAGACGGATGAAGTCGGCATGGGTGTGCGGCACGTCTTCCGGAGGCACCCGCATCTTGTTGTAGACGAGGACGATAGGTTCCGCTGTTATCCCGAAGGCCTCATTGCGCCACACCGCCCACGGCGGCAGCACCGCGGCGGCGGCCGTCTCGTGCCTGGCAGCATAACCGTCGTTCACCAGCTTGATCTGGAGATCCATAGCCGAACTCCAAGCGAGATCGGGACACGGCCGCGCCTCGTTGCACTCGACCACATCGGAGTAGACGTCCAACGAGTTCTTGTGCCGATAGGTCAGCTTGATGTCCGGATAACGCGCCCGCCAGTGTTCCAGCAGTTCACCCATCTCCACCAGATCGATGGATGACAGGACGCTGAGGGCGCCGGCGGCTCCCGTGCCGACCGAAACTTCGTCCGAGCGAAGGGACTGCGCCCCGGCCTGACTGACCGCCGTTGTCAGGGCCATCGCAAAGAGAAGCCCTGCGACCAAGAAAAGTCCGGTCATGCACCGCGCAGCCGCACGAACGCGCCCCTCCGCACGCACGGCGATCCTCTCGCCGGTGCTGCTCATCGGGGCCATCGACCTACCTCCCGTACACACGTTCGCGACGTCTCTTGAACTTGCTACCGTTAGCCAGTCTACATTATGCGATGCGACGGACGTGGTCACGTCTGGGGCATCCTCCGCGCTCCGAACTAAGGGCTTTAACGCCTTGCGGCCGGTGGCAACCCGGCCGGGAGTCGGCGTGATGCGTATCCTCATCGTGGAAGACGACCGGTCTCTGGCAAGCGGGCTGAAGCGCTCGCTTACCTCGCTCGGCTATGCGGTCGACCATGAGGCTGATGTGGCCGATGCGGTCGGGTTGGCGACCCGCGAGGCGTACAATCTGGTCGTGCTCGATCTCGGCCTTCCCAACGGAAGCGGATATGACGTGCTGCGGGCGATCCGCCGCAATGGCCTTAAGACGCCGGTCATGATCCTCACAGCCCGCGACCATGTGAGCGAGAAGGTGAAGGCGCTGGACCTCGGCGCTGACGATTATGTGCATAAGCCCTTTGCCCTCGCCGAGTTCGAGGCGCGGGTGCGTGCGCTGGTGCGCCGGGGCTTTGGCGTCAGCGACGTCGTTCTCGAATTCGGGCCGCTGCAGTTCGATACGGCGCAGCAAGTCGCGCGGCTGGAGGGCTCTCCCCTTGATCTGAGGCGGCGGGAGCTGGCGGTTCTGCATCTTCTCCTGCTTCAGGCGGGCAAGCTTGTGCCCAAGGCACGCCTCATCTCGGAGGTGTTCGGATTGGATGACGCGGTAGGCCCGAACGCCCTGGAGCTGTACATCGCCCGCCTGCGCAAGAAGCTCGGGGCCGGAGGGCTGCGCATCCGCACCGTCCGCGGGCTCGGCTACATGCTGGAGAGGGGCTGATGCGCGACGCCCGCCGCTCGCTGAAGCGCGCGGTTCTCCTCAATCTGCTCGCGCCGGTACTGCTGCTGGCTGTAGCTATCGGAGCCGGCGGCTATCTCACGATCACGTCGGTGGTGGAGAGTTCCCATGATCGCCTCCTCGACGGCTCGCTGATGGCCATCGCCGAGCGCCTCGCGGTGGAGAGCGGCGAGGTTGTGGTGGACATGCCGCAAGTCGCGTTGGGCATGCTCGAAACCAAGACGCAGGACAACGTTTATTATCTCGTCGCCTCCGACTCCGGGCCGGTGACGGGCTATCCCGACCTGCCCCTCGGAAAGATGGCGGCCGCGGAGCCCGGCCAGCCGACCCACTGGGACGACACCTATCGCGGCAATGCGGTGCGGCTCGCCGCGGTGGCGCGCCGTGTCTATGGCGTCGAACGCCCGGTCATCGTCGCCGTCGCCGAGACCCGGCTCGCCCGCAATCAGCTGCGCAACGAAATGCTGCGGAACCTTGGCGTTGCTGAGGCCGCCCTGATCCTGGCCATCGCCGTGCTGGCGTGGGTGTCCGTCGAGCGCGGGCTGATGCCTCTCGCCGATCTCAGCCGGCAAATCGACACCCGCGCCGTCAGCGACTGGCGCGACCTGCGGCCGCTCGATCTGTCCGGCGTGCCGCAGGAGGCGATGGCGCCCGCCACCGCTATCAATGCCATGTTCGAGCGCCTGCGCTCGGCGACGGCGCTTCTGCGGCGCTTCACGGCCGATGCCTCCCACCAGATGCGCACGCCGCTGGCGATCGTGAGGATGCATGTGGATCTGCTGCGACGGGAGAGCTCCGATCCCGAGCTGCGCAGCAGTGTCCTGGCCGAGCTGGATCAGGGGGCGGAGCGGCTGGAGCGGCTCATCACCCAGCTCCTCACCCTCGCCCGTGCCGACGAAAGCGCCGTCGCGGCAGCGGGCGGCACGCCCTGCGATCTGGGCGAGGTGATCGAGTATGTCATCGCCGAGCGCATCGCCGGCATCCCACCCGACACCCAGATCTCCTGCCTCATCAGGCATCGCCCCTTGCCGCTGATTTCCGACACCGTTCTGCTGTCCGAACTGCTGGGCAATCTTCTGGACAATGCAGTGAAATATTCCGGCGCGGGCGGTCAGGTGGTGCTGTGCGCCGAGCGGGACGGGCAACTGGCGCTTGTGACCATCGAGGACAGCGGTCCGGGCATTCCGGAAGCCGAGCGGGAGCAGGTGTTCCGGCGCTTCTATCGCGCGCCCGACCGGCCGGACGTACCCGGCAGCGGTCTCGGGCTTTCGATCGTGAAGGTGATCGCGGACCTGCTGCACATTTCAATCGTCCTCGATCGCAGCCCTGACCTCGGCGGCCTGCGGGTCACCCTGCGTATGACGCTGTCTCCTTTGCCCTACCAAGAGGCGGCAGGAGCTGCGGCGCGGGGCTAGACGCCGGTTCGGCGCACAGCCCCCTCCTCAGATAGCGATGCTGCCGTTCTCGGTTAAATGAGGCGGTTGAAACGAACTTGCAATAAACCGACCCTCCGAGCAGATGGCCCAAGCTACCTCCATTCTGGCCTGCTGCAGGCATCTTTCACCGCCGAAGACGCTGCGGAGAAGATTAGCTCAGGTGCCCCTGCTTGACGTGGCTCATCATGCTGCCCGTACATGGACGGGACTTAGCGCAAGCTGCATACACGAAAAAGTCCGCTGGCGAGCGCGGGCTGGGCAGGGATGAAAAGCTCCGCAGGTGTGGACCTATAATAGATGGGTCTCACGGATGCGGCGCATAGTCAGGTCCCGAATTTGGGGTTGGCCCCATCGGGTTTGAGCGCTGGCCCACGGAAAACCTAGGGTTCGAGAGCTGACACCCGCCGACAGTCGCCAGCATTACGGCCATGATCACCACTCGCCCTATCCTGCCCATTCTCACCCCCAACCCTGACTATGCAACCATAGCGCTACTGCCGTCGCTGAACATGCGGCGAAGTAGCAATATGCAATAGCGCCGATCCCGGATTGGGCATGGATCTGGCCTGAGCGGCCGCCGTCCCGCCGGATCCCACCTGATCCCGGCAAATCCCGCTTCGGTCCACCAAGGACCACCACGAGCTAACGCATGTGCTGGGGCAGATGCTGGGACGGGAATTTTACGCAAAAAATATGATTTAAAATCATAGACTTATGCATATAAATGTGGTGTCCCGGAAGGGCGCCGAACTAGCCAGCTAGTGACTTGATATTCATGTCAAATTTTTCTGTTGAAAAATCTAATGCCTACAAACGTGCTCACACGCTAGGTTGCAGAACAGGTTCCAATCCCGTCACGCAATAAAATTGCCGAACTTCCCCGTCGCGCGCACGAGGCAAGCGGGGGCCGAGCCCCCTATTCGCCTTTCGCCCTCTCTGCCGCGTCTTTCTCGTTCTGGATGCGCAGGATGACTTCGACCTGCAGCACGGCGATCTCAAGTTCGTAGTCGCCCAGATTGTTCACAGCCGACACCATCCGGTCGATCAGCTTCGATCGCTCGGTCGGCTCGGGCAGGTCATCGGGCTCGCGTTTCACGCCGAGCAGCGCGTCGGGCGTCGTGCCCAGCGCCTTCGCTATCTTCACCAGCGTTGCCAAGTCCGGCTCCCTCGCCCCGCTCACATAATGGAAGTAGCGACGCTCGTTCAGGCCGGCCCGGCGGGCGGCTTCAGCGTTGGACAGATTGAGCGCCGCGGCACGGGCCCGAAGATTGGCAGCAAAGAGATCCATGAGAACAAAATGTTCATGGCACCCCCTGTGCCGTCTACGAACAAAATGTATATTAATAGTTGTCCATTATGTAGACAAGCGCTTCCATGAAACGATCAGTCACATTCCATAATGGGACTCTCGCCGCTCTCGTCCTAGCCGCCCTCGCGCCAGTCCCCGCCTCCGCCCAGCGCAGTGTTGAGTTCGGCTACAAGGACCGCATCTTCGAGCAGAATTACGTGCTGCCCGAACCGCTGGACGAGCAGCACGCCATGCTCGTCGTCATGCTGGCAATGACCCGGCCGGGGGTGAAACGCGACGGCCAGATGGGCCTGCCGGCGCGCCGTGTCGTCGAGGCCATGGGCGGCGCCTGCTTCGATGCCCTCTATCCGGACCCCTTCACTTTCGAGAAAACGCCCGTGCAGCTCGAACTCGAGCGCATCGGCAACGTCAAGGTTCCGGGCGATACGGGGATGGGCGGCAGCACGTCGCAGACCGACAGGCAGTTATGCTTATGGCAGATGGCCCTGTTCGACGCGGCCTTTGCCGATGCCATGTCGACCGATACGCAGCTGGAAAGTCTCGCCCAGCACATGCGCCAACGCTACCGGACGGTTTGGGCGTCCGCCGCCGACGTCGCCGACCCGGTCGTTTTGGAGGGCGCGCGCCGGGCGACCTTGCTGGCCATTCGCATCAAGCGCCTGCAACGCCTCGGCGTCGATACGCCTACCGAGGCGCAGATCACCGCCAAAAGCCCGCAGGTTGGCTTTGTCGACGGTCTCAGATGGCTCGCACAGGATGAGCCTTACGCCACCTTCGACCGCGAGCTGACGGGCCTCGAAGCGGCAAGGCTGCAAGCTGCGATGGGGGGAACGAAGCGGCAAGGGACGGACATCCGCGAACCACCCGAACAGGCGCAGGTCGGTTCCCGAGACACGCCAGTCCGGAGCGCCGGTGCCCCGCCTGTCGCCGCTTCGGCGCCGCCACAGGCTGAACATGCCGAGGGCTGCCAGCAGGGCAATGTCTGTCGGCTGATCGCGGTCACCTTGTTCTGCCGCACCCCGCAGCAGATGGCGGCCATCCTGTCGCAGCGGCCGGGACCCGCCCGCAAGCAGGTGCTCACCGTTCTGGCGGCCTCGGGGGACTGCCGCCAGGTGGCGCGGGGCGACACGCTCGCCTGGACGGCGCCCATCACGACGGTGCAGCCGCAGGGTGAGCCCATGGCCGAATTGGTGCCGGGCACCCTCGCCGATGGCACGGCCGGGTTCCTGCTCAAGGACGGCGTCATCGCCCGCACGGGCGTCGCCGCGCGCTGAGCCTTTCATTTCACATCAGACATTGGGGGATCACATGAAGGTCGTGATGAAAAATCCGCGTACGGGTGAGCTGAAAGTACTGAAGGTGGGGTTCAGCTGGGTGCTGTTCCTGCTCTCTCCCTTCTTCGGCATTCCGCTCTTCCTGAGGCGCCTCTATCTGCTCGGCGGGCTGATGATCGCCATCAACATTGCCAGCTCCGCCCTCGCGGGCGCGTCGACCGCCAGCAATCCCAGCGGCCTCTTCATCGGCCTGCTGATCCAGGCGGGGTTCCTCGCCTATCTTGGTGCAAAGGGCAACGAGCTGACGGCCAAGAGCCTGCTCGACAAGGGCTGGATCTTCGCCAAGCCCGAGAGCCTTGAAGCGCAATATGCCTCGTCTCGCTGGGGCATCGAGTTGCCGGCCACGCCCGCGCAGCAGCCGGCCGGCGTCTGATCACCATGTTCATCGTCAACGGCCGCCATGGCGCATGGCAATGGCGGCCAGAGGCCTCTTAGAACGCCGCCAGAGGCCGAGCATGCACAAAGCCGCACTTGTCGCCTTCTCTCTCGCCGTGGCCTCATATGGCCT